>JAAZEM010000115.1 GCA_012512265.1 Armatimonadota bacterium
CCGAGGGCACACCGAACTGGTGACCCATCATCTCCGTGCGGAAGGCATCGAGCGGCATCAGCTTCAGGAACTCGGGGCCGCGGTCGATGCTGCCCAGCTGCTCGCCGTTCCACGTGCTGGTGCCCCACGCCAAGGTGGGGATCACCATCACCGTGGAGTTGTGGATATTCAGCTGGCCATCCGGGCGGCGCTGTCGCGTCAGCACGTAGAGCCGGCGCATGAACTCGCGCGTGGCGAAGATGTCATGCGTCGGGCCGATGGTACCGTCCGGCTTCACGTAGCCGCAACCGTGGTCCCGGTTGGTGCATGGGCACGGCCACTCAGAACCGTCCAGGTACCAGCCATCGCTGCCGAAGCGGTCCATCGTCTCGGCCAGGCCCTTCAGCGCGAACTCCTTCCAATGGCTTCGCCAGCAGATGCCCCAGTCGGTCTGCGGTGGCTGGCGCGTGTAGCGACGTCCGCGCGGCATCATCAGGACATCTTCCGAGTAGAGTTCGTACTCCGGAGCGATATCCGCGATCTTCCGGCCCATATAGAGGAGGAGCTGCATCTTCTTGGCGTGAATCGCCTTCACCAGCTCGGCGAGCTTCGGCTCGTTCTCCGGCGTGGTGTAGGGATGCGATTGCCACGGCGTCCAGTGCTCGTGGAAGCAAACCGTACGCACGCCCATTTCGGCCAGCCGGTCGAGTTTGGTGTAGCCGGCCATCCCCCGGGTGCTCATCGCCAGGCCCTTCCCGAAACGGCCCTCGACGAGCGTGGCCCCCCCGTGCAGCTTCCCTGCGGGGCCCTTCTCGGGTTGGAAGGTGTTGGCCTCCCCGAGCCGCTCGAACCGCTCCAGGAAGAGCGTGTGCGCGTCGGCCTCCAGCGGCCCGGCGGGCACCACCGGCGCGCGCGCCACGTCGAGGATCCGCACCTCGTCGATGACGAAGTGGGGGAGGCGCTCGCCCAAGACGATCTCCGTGTTCTCCAGCTCGAGCGGGGTCGCGGTAAGCCCCCGGCGCGGCCTCTCAAAGACGCACTCGCCGTCGTAGTAGCACCGGATGGCATCGCCCCAGGTGAACGCCAGATGATGCCACTCGCCGCTCTTGCACGCGATTGGCGCCCCCGCGTAGAAGGTGACGTTGCCATTCTCGCGCACCCAGACGACGGGGCCCTGGACGAGCTCGTTCCAGTAGATGCCGAAGTTGGTGTCATCCGGCAGTCGGACCGAGAAGATCCCCCGATTTCCCCACCCCCGCTTCTTCTCCGCGGGAAGCGAGGGATCGGAGTCGAAGAGCGGCTGGACCCACGCCTCGAAGGTGCCCTGTTCGCCCCGGATCAGTCCGGCTGCGGGGTAAGCTACCCGGCCCTGGCGCGTGTAGAGATCCTTGTGCAGCGTGTAGCTTCCGCCATGATGGATGCGGTAGTCCCAGGCATCCTTCTCCGGCTGCTTCACCGGCGTCGCCTGGAACCCGAACGTATATTTCAGCGGCTTCTGGACCGGCGCTCCCTCCACCAGATGGAGGCGCAGCACCACCCGGTCGCCCTCCCGGTCAATCGTGATCGCACGCTCCGGATCGGCGGGCGACCAGTTCTCCTCCGACTCGCAGAACCACGAGAAGCCTCGCTCCTCATCGCCTAGCCACACGAACGGCTTGAACGCGTGGTGCCACCCCTCGGCCGGGAGCGCGCCCGAGTTCTCCACCGAGCCCCACTGCCCCGGGAAGTGATAGAGATAGCGCGCGTGCTCCGCGCGCAGGGGAACTTCCAGGACCAGCATATCCGGCGCGGCCCCGCCTTCCGGCGAGAGCTCCAGGTCAACCCGGAGCATCCCGTCGAACTCCACGCGCGCGGTCCCCGAGAGGCGCGCGCCCGTGGTCACCGCGCCACCGGCGAGGTCGACGGCGGACGGAGCGTTCTTCGAGACTTTCGTCCACGCCTCGCGCCACGGCAGCGCCTGGCCCGCGCGCGCCGCGCGCAGCGTGATCGGTCCGGCCAAGACCGAGGCGCCTTTCGCCGTCACCTGGGCGGGGAAGAGGCCCCCCTCAAATCGGTAATCCCGGCCCCAAGGGCGTACCGAGACGGCGGAACCGCGCGCGCCTGCGCGTGCCTCCTTGCCGCGCACCTTGAGCGGCGTCCACGGCGCTGGCACTTCGTCGGTGATGCCGGTCCGGTCACCCAGCCAGGGCGGTGAGAGCGGCCGGTCGAGCACCTTGCTGGCGACGCGGATGGGCATGCCCTTCTCCAGGAGGGTGACCGAGACGGTGATCTTCCCCTCGGGCACTTCCGCCTTCTGGAAGGTAGCGCGCGCGGTGCGCCCGTTCTCCAAGGCCGCCTCGCGGGTTACTGAGGGCTTCCCGCCTTCTGGGGCGAGGGCAAACCGGCACGCCAGGTCCGCCGGGTTGAGTCCGGCTGCCTCGACCGCCGCTTCCGTCTCCAGCCGGCCCGCGTAGACGAAGGCGCGAGCGCGCAGTTGGAGCGGCGGGGAAACGGTGTGATCGGCCGCCAGGCGCATCAGCGGCAGCTTGTCACCCGCGCGCTCGGCGACGATCTCGAGCGTGTAGCGCCCCGCCGCCGGGAACCGGCCATCTCGCGGCAGCTCCACCGGGAAGGCAAACTCTCCCGAACCCGAGAGCCGCTTCTCAATGGCCTGCGCGCCATCGCGCGAGAGCTGCCAACGCAGGCTCACTCCCGTGCCGCGCGCCACGCCCTTGATCTCGCCGCCGCCCTGGAGCAGCCCGGCCAGCGTTTCGATGCCCGCCGCGCCCGCACTCGAGAAGCGCAGGTGCCCGAAACGCGCTGGCTCGTGGAACGAGCGGAGCACCGGCGCCCAGCTTATGCTCCCAACGCCGCGGATGCTCGCGCAGACGTTGAAGCCCCACACCGCGTTCTCCCCAGGCGCGCGCATCTGGAGCGTGGCAAACGGAATCGCGAGCTCGGCGCTCCAGCTGCCCTTGCCCGCGCGCGCCTGGAACTGCCACTCGCCATTCCACGCGGCATCCTTGCCGCGCGCGTCCAGGCGCGTGCCGATGGCGTTGCCCGTGAACTGGAAGTATTCCTGGTGGCCGTGGCCCGGGTCGAGGAAGACCTCCACCGAGTCGTCTTCCCACACGGCGCCATCGTGTTGCCGGGCCTTGGCGACCGGCGCCCGGCCTCCCGGGAGCGGCACGTGGACCGCCAGGTAGAGGTGCGCCGCGTCGCGCGCCACGCGCACCGTGGGCTGAATGGAAGAGAGTTCCTGCGTGTTTACGCCCCCAAACCCGGTGAGCGGCACAGAGCCGGCCCACTCGCGGGCGTCGATGACTCCATCGAGAGTGGGTGCCACTCCGGGGGCGCCGGCGGTGACCCACGGCGCCGCCGGATCGCTCAGGGGAAACGCGACCGCCGCCGGAATGGCGAGCAGAAGAGTGAGTGTGGCCATGAGACCAATACGCATCGGGTGCCTCCTTCGCCGGCCAGGGTGCAGCCGCCGGGATGCTACATCCTTCGCTCTAGGGGCGCGCCGCTCCTTGCCAGAAGGGGTGTCGGCTGGCGTTTGTGGCAGGCCCGCGAGAAAAGGGTACGCCAGCCACTGAGGAGTCAATCGCTGATTGCACGGGCAATGAGACCACGAGCAAAGGGAGCGGACGCTCCATCTGGGGCTACGCAACACGCGAGCGCGGCAAAGGAAGAACGGTCCGGCATCAACCTTGCGAAGCGAGTAAGCCGTCTCTTTGGCGTCCAAACGCCCTGTGCAGACACTCTCCTTGAGAGAGCCGGCCTGCGGCACGGGCATTGGGAGCCGAGAGGGCAGGAAAGCTTGTGGATGGGAACAATTCGATATGAAGTTCTGGTGAGCCGTGTTGGATTCGAACCAACGACCCTCTCCTTAAAAGGGAGATGCTCTGCCGGCTGAGCTAACGGCTCGTGGCTTCACCCGGTCCTCCCTCGCGGAGGCCAGCGTTCATCTCTATTATAGCAGAAAATGCTGCTCGCGGCAACACAGTGAATCCATCCCATCCGAAAAGCAGGCGTTCGAGGTGCGTGCGCCGAAGGAACAGGGAAGCCGTCGGGATAGCTCCGTTTGGCCACATGCGCGACCGGGTAGGAACCTAAGGGGAATCCGTTGGAGTGGCGCAAACGGGAAGCCGCAGCTGAAGAGGGATGGCCGGGAGGGCCGGTGCCAGGAGCACGGCCCGCGGAGCGTTCGCGTCCCTTCCCGCTCCCGGCGCATGTCAACGACGGTGGGAGGGAGGAGAGCGGATGAAGACACTGGTACACGTGACCCATGAAGCGGTGGTGAAAGTGGGAGGCATCGGCGCGGTGCTGCATGGCCTCTTCACCTCCCGCTCCTATGCGCGCGAGTTCGGGCGTTCGCTCCTGATCGGCCCGCTCTGGGGGCATGAATCCCCGGAGACGGTTCTCTCATCAACCGGCACGGTGCTCTACTCCTCGATTCATGGCATCGATGTGGGCGGCTACGGCGCCCAGCTCCGTCCGGTGGAGGAACACCTTGGCACCCGCTTCGTCTACGGTCGCAGGCGGTTCACCGATCCCCTCACCGGGGTCTCACTCGACCCGGAGGTGCTCCTGGTCGATGTGCGTCGCCTGCGCCCGGAGCCACTGGCCACGTTCAAATACAACCTCTTTCGCCGCTTCGGGATGGACTCTTACCGCTGGGATGCATCCTGGGAGTATGAGCAGTACGTGCGCCTGGGCGTGGCCGGCTATGCGGCGCTCCCTGCGCTGGAGATCGGAAGGCCGGGCGACCAAACGTGCATCCTCGCCCACGAGTTCATGGGCCTGCCACTGGCCTACGCCGCCATCATGGAGCGCAACCCGGGCTTTCGAACGTTTCTCTACGCGCATGAAGTGCCCACCCTGCGCCGGATCGTGGAGGGGAACTCTGGCCACGACACGCTCGTCTACCCTCTCTTGAAGCTCGCGCTCGAGGAGGGAAAATACGCCGATGAGCTCTTCCCGCAGCAGGTGAACTTCTTCAAACACCCGCTGACGCGAGCCGCCGTCAACTGTGATGGCATCCTCTGCGTCGGCGAGCAGCTCATCGACGAGTTCAACTTCCTCGGCCCCGAGATGGCGCGCGCCAAGAAGCACGTCGTCTTCAATGGGCTTCCCTTCCTCCCGTGCGACGCGGCCCAGAAGAAGCGCAGCCGCGAGCTCGTTCTCGCTTATATCGAGAACCTGATCGGCTATCGGCCGGACTACATCTTCACGCATGTCGGCCGCTTCGTTCTCTCCAAAGCCTACTGGCGTGACCTGAAGGCGCTGTGGCATATCGACAAGGGACTGCAACGGCGGGGCAAGAGCGCCGTCTTCATCCTCCTCAGCACCGAGCGCGGCGGCCCCCAACCGTGGGAGACGGTGCGCCATCTGGAGCAGAGCCACTCCTGGCCGGTGGCCCACCGCGAAGGCGGCGCTGACCTGACGCCTGGCGAGGCCGGCCTCTACCAGCACATCCAGAAGCTCAACATGTGCGCGCGCAACACCCGCGTTCTCTTCATCAACCAGTTTGGCTTCGAGCGCGAAGTCCTCGGCGAAGCCGCACCCAAGGAGCTCACCTGGATGGATATGCGGATCGCGTCCGACCTGGAGCTGGGCCTTTCTATCTACGAGCCGTTTGGCATCGCCCAGATGGAGCCACTCTCCTTTGGTGGCATCTGCCTCGTCTCCAGCGTCTGCGGCAGCGCCGGCTTTGCCCTGAAAGCTGCCGGCGATGGGAAGCCGGAAACGGTGGTGATCGCCGACTTCACCGCCCTTCCCAAGAAGGTGCGCACCCTCGAGGAGGTGCGCTCCATCGGGATCACCGAGCGCGACGAAGTGGAGGAGCGCGTCTGCCGCGAGGCCGCAGCCGAGGTGGTGAAGCGCCTGCCCGAAGATGATCAGGAGCGCATGGCCCTCCTTAAGAAGGGATCGGCGCTGGCAGCCAGAATGTCCTGGGACGTAGTGGTCGATGACTACTTGGTCCCGGCGCTCCGCAGCGCGGAGTAAGCCCCACCCCGCGGGGCTAGCCCGAAGTATTCACCAGAATACTTCAAGGAAGACTCTTGCCTGGTGGCGCGCCGTTCGCGCCATAAGCGCCCGGTGGCAGAGTGTTTTCGGGGGCAGTCACCACGAACCCGCGCCATGCCTGGCAGTGAGACTTCTTTTCATTATTCTGATGTGAATAATGAGGGCCTAGGGGCGGCCATCGCGCTGCCCCCAGGTGGGAGAACACCCGAACAGAGGGAAGCTCATGGAACGACAGCGGAGGCAGGCGCGGCCTGCAGGGCAACGCGGCGCGGCAATGACGCCCGCCGTGGAATCCGCCTTCATCCATCTCGAGCCGATCTCTCCCGAGGATGCGCTCGAGCGCGAGTGGCTGTGTACGAACGGCCTCGGCGGCTACGCGATGGGCAGCATAGCGGGTGCATGCACCAGGCGCTACCACGGCCTTCTCGTTGCCGCACTCAAGCCCCCCCCTGGGGCGCACCGTCCTGTGCGCCAAGGTGGACGAGACGTTTGAGACGTCCGGCGAGACGCTCGCCCTGGGCGCCAACGAGTTTGCCGATGGCACGCGTGCCCCCTGGGGTGTCACCCACCTCTCATCGTTCCGCCTGGAGGGGGCGCGCCCCACCTGGCGCTATGCCGTTCCCGGGGGAATCCTCCAGAAGAGCATCTGGATGGTCTACGGCCGCTCGACGACCTGCCTGCGCTATCTCACGGAGCAGACCGGCGGGCGCCTCCGTCTGGCCGTTTTTGCCACGTATCGCGACTACCACCACGAGACGCGGGGCTCCACGGAGTGGCACTTCGATATCCGTCCCGTCGCCGCAGGTGCCGAAGTGGTGGCATTTCCCGGGGCTACTCCCTGGCGCATCCTCGGCCCCACCGGGGCGTGCTTCACGCCCATCGGCGATTGGTGGTGGCGCTTCCACCACCGCCACGAGCGCGCGCGTGGCCTCGATTGCGAGGAGGACCTCCTCCTGGTCGGAACCCTGGAGTTCCCGCTATCGCCCGGCCGGGCCGCTTTCGTCGTCATCACCTCCGAACCCGCTACTCCCGAGGGAAGCACCCCGGAGCTCTGCCCCGCCCGCGAGTGGAAGCGGCAGCTGGCGCGCGAGAGCGAGCTCGTCCGCCGCGCGGGCGCCGAAGCCGATCCCGTGCGCGCCCAACTCGTCCTCGCCGCCGACCAGTTCCTGGTGCGCCGTGGCAATGCACCCCGGGGCGAAGCCGGCACCATCCTGGCCGGCTACCCCTGGTTCAGCGACTGGGGCCGCGACACGATGATCGCCCTGCCCGGGCTCACCCTCTCCACCGGACGCTACTCCGAGGCGCGGCGCATCCTGGTCACCTACGCCCGATACCTGGACCAGGGAATGCTTCCCAACCGCTTCCCCGATGGGGGTGAAGCCCCCGACTACAACACCGTCGATGCCACACTCTGGTTCTTCCAGGCGGTCGCCGCCTACACGGCGGCCAGCGGCGACGAGACGCTCGTCGCCGAGCTCTTCCCGGCGCTTGATGAAGTGGTAGCGTGGCACCTCTGCGGCACGCGCTATGGGATCGGCGTCGACCCGGGAGATGGCCTGCTTCGCGCCGGGGAGAAGGGCTCGCAGCTCACCTGGATGGATGCCAAGGTCGGCGACTGGGTGGTCACCCCCCGCCAGGGCAAGCCGGTGGAAATCAACGCACTGTGGTATAACGCGCTCTGCCACATGCACGCCTGGGCAGAGCGCCTGGGGCTCCCGCCTCGCCCGCGCGCATCCTATAGCGCCTCCTACGCCGAGCTGGCCGCTCGCGCTCGCGAGAGCTTCAACGCGCGCTTCTGGTACCCGCAGGGCTACCTCTACGACGTGCTCGACACGCCGGAAGGCCCCGCCGACTCCCGCCTCCGCCCGAATCAGCTCTTCGCCGCCGCGCTCCCCCACCCCATCCTGGAGCGCGGGCGCGCCCAAACGATGCTCGCGACTGTCCGCCGGCACCTGCTCACGCCGGTCGGCGTGCGCACGCTCGCGCCCGACGACCCCGACTACCAGGGCTGGTATGCCGGCGATCAATGGCACCGCGATCGGGCATACCATCAGGGTACTGTCTGGCCCTGGCTCCTCGGTGGCTACGTGGACGCTCGGCGTCGCCTCGGCGCCTCCGCGGCGGAGCTGCGTGGCCTCACCCGCGAGTTGGTCCAACACCTGGGGCAGGCCGGCGTCGGTAGCATCAGCGAGGTGTTCGATGGCACGCCCCCACACCACCCCGGCGGCTGTCCGGCCCAGGCCTGGGGCGTCGCTGAGCTGTTGCGCATCCTGAGCGACGAGTGAATGCGCGCTTGCAACCTTCACCCGCCGGGTGATTGGCGCGGTGGCGCCGATACCACGAATGAAGGCGACGAACACCGATGGGCCGGGTAGGCGCCCAGGGGATGCGATTCATCCGGAATCGGTGGTATCTCCACCCGGGTGACGCTCTCGAAGGACCCCAACCCGGTCCCGCAGTACAACCCAGGGTCTCCTGACCCTGGGTCTCGTGTTCAGAAAATACCTGGAACCCTGAAAGGGTTCGACAATATGTGGTAGCGGTTTGTGCAACCTCTTTGAGGTCGTGGTTATTTTTACCTTTGCATGACCCAGGGTGCGGATGCCCTGGGCTAGGTTATGCGGCCCTTCAGGGCCGGGGCAGGGCCACCCTGGGGGGCTATGGTAGAGGATGCCGGAGAGGTCCGGGCATTGGAGCCGAGGGTCTCTGTGCTCTGAATCGGATTCCTCATCTCGGAATGCCAGTAACCCCTGCTTGCTTCTTTACATCCTCTTGTTATCTGGTATAATAAGGAGCAGATACCAACTGCCGCTCGCGAAGCAGCCTTTTGGAGTAAGAGCCGGGCTCTTCACGTAACGAGCGGCCTTCCTTTGCCCCGTGTGCGCGCTTCCGGAAGCAGCCGTTGCAGCGCGCGGGTGCCTGCCGGCCATCCACCCGGCGGCAAGGAAGGCCCTGGTCATCGGAAGCAGCGCCGCTCGAGGTCGCTCGCGAACGGAATTCCATACACAACTGATCGGTCGCCGACACGCCCGGCAAAGCCCCGCCCCGTGGGGCCCCGGGCGCCGCCTCGGATTTCGCACGTGGAATGCTTGGTGCATCTCGCGGGCGTGCCAGACACGGTGAATGCCCTCTCCAGGGCTCTAGCCGGCCGGCGCGCCAGCGCGACCGCGCACTGAGTGGGTGTTCGGACGAGCAGGCTTTAGCCCGGGTTCCGGCAGGTTGCCACGCCGAGCCAGCCGGCGGCTGGATCCAAAACCGGCCGGAACAGGACTTGCCTTCTCGCGCCACTCACCCGCTTGGTGGGGGAAGGAGCGAAGAATGAAGGCGGTCGTCATGGCCGGCGGTGAGGGAAGTCGTCTGCGTCCTCTCACCTGCAACCGTCCCAAGCCTCTTGTACCCATCGTCAACAAGCCGATCATGCAGCACATCATCGAGCTGCTGGTCCGGTGTGGCTTCACGGACGTCATCGCCACGCTGCACTACCTGGCCGATGAGATTGAGACCTATTTTGGAGATGGGTCCGAGTTTGGTGTTCGGATGCGCTACACGGTCGAGGAGACGCCCCTGGGCACCGCGGGCAGCGTGAAGCAGGCCGAGCCGTGGCTGTCCGACGGTACCTTTATCATTATCTCCGGTGACGCGCTCACCGACTTCGATCTGCGCAAGGCGGTCGAGTTCCACAAGCGCCAGGGCGCGATGGCCACCATCGTCCTCACGCGCGTCGAAAGCCCGCTCGAATATGGCGTGGTGATCACCGACCAGGACTCCCGAATCCGCCGCTTCCTGGAGAAGCCGGACTGGAGCCAGGTCTTCAGCGACACCATCAACACCGGCATCTACATCCTGGAGCCGGAGGTGCTCTCCTACATGGAGCTCGGAAAGAACTACGATTGGAGCCAGGATATCTTTCCGCAGCTCCTCAAGGAGCGCAAGCCGCTCCTCGGCTACCTCGCCTCTGGCTACTGGTGCGACGTGGGCAGCCTCCAGGCCTACCGCCAGGCCCACTACGACGCCCTGCGCGGCAAGGTGCGCCTCAACATTCCGGGAGAGCGTGGTGAGGATGAGATTTGGGTGCACCCCACCGCGCGGATTGAGCCCGGCGTGCGCATCAATGGTCCGGCGGTGATCGGCAGCCATGCGACGATCCGACGCGGCGCCGTGATCGAGGAGTTCACCGTACTCGGCGACTCGTGCATCGTCGAGCGCGAGGCAGAGGTGCATGGCAGCATCCTCTGGAACGGCGCCTATGTGGGCGACCGCGTCCGCATCGATGGCGCCGTGGTCGGCCGCAACTGCAGCATCGATCGCGGGAGCGAGCTCCTCGAAGGCGCGGTGATCGGCGACCGCACTCATATCCAACGCAGCAGCCTCGTCTTCCCCCACATCAAGATCTGGCCAGACAAGACGGTGGAGGCAGGCGCGCGCGTGACGGAAAGCCTGGTATGGGGGCCGCGCTGGTCACGCACCCTCTTCTCCGAGGGCGGCGTCAGCGGCCTGGCGAACATCGAGATGACCCCCGATTTCGCAACCAAGCTCGCGACCGCCTATGGCTCCTACCTGGGGCGCGGCGCCACGGTGATCATCAGCCGCGATGCCCACCCGACCAGCCGCATGATCAAGCGTGCGCTGGCCTCCGGCTTGATGTCCGCGGGCATCAACGTCCAGGATCTGCGCTCCATCCCCGTCTCTGTCTCCCGGTTCCTGCTGGCGGAGTCCGGGGCTCGTGGTGGCGTGCATGTGCGGATCTCGCCTCACGACCCACGCATGATCACCGTCGAGCTGTGCAACGCCAAAGGTGCCATTCTCGATAAGAATGCCCAACGCAAGGTGGAGAATATCTTCTTCCGCGAGGACTTCGTGCGCGCCGATTTCGTGGGGGTGGGCACGCTCGAGTACGTGCCGTGGACGGTCGAGCGCTACACCGAGCGCCTCACCGAGCTCGTGGATTGCAAGGCGTGCCACGATTCGCGCTTCCGCGTGATGCTGGACTGCGCCTATGGGGGCGCCAGCGCGGTGCTCCCCTCGGCTCTGGGTGCCTTGGGGTGCGACCTGGTCACGCTCAACGGCTTCTCACGCCCGCTCGAAGAGCCACGAACCGCGGAGGAGAAGGAGCGCAGCGTCCTCGAGCTGAGCAACCTGGTGAAGAGCGTTGAGGCGGATATTGGCCTGCTCGTCCACAACGACGGCGAGACGATGCATGTCACAGATCACACCGGCCGGCCAATCGCCGACTCGATGCTTCTTTCGATCATGTGCATGCTCGCGTTCGCCACCGGCGACGCGCGCGTCGTGGCGGTTCCGGCGTCCGCGCCCTCGGTGATCGAGCAGATCGCAGAGGGCTTCCGAGGGCGCGTGATCCGCACGAAGAGCGATCCCGCCGCCCTGATGGGCCTGGCCCTCGCGGATCGGGACGGGGTTGACCTGATCGGTGATACCGAAGGCCGCTTTATCTTCCCGCGGTTCCATCCGGCGTTCGATGCTATGATCTCCTGCGCCAAGCTGATCGAATATCTGGCGCGCTCCGGCAAGCGGCGTCTGGCCGACGTGGTGGCGCTGGTGCCCCGCTATCACCTGCGCCGGGCCGACGTAAGCTGCCCCTGGGAAAAGAAGGGCGAGATCATGCGCCGTCTCACCGAAGAGGCGGAGCAAGGTCGCGCCGATTTCACCGAAGGGGTCAAAGTGATCACCGATAGAGGGTGGGTTCTGGTCTCGCCGGATGCCTTCGAGCCCACCTTCCATATCTACGCGGAGGCGGGGTCGCCCGAGCATGCCACGGAGCTGATCGTCCGCTTCCGCGAGAAGATCGAGACCCTCTGTTCGTAGCGAACGCAGCGGGGCGAGCGGACGGCTGCTTGGATAACCGACGCCCGCCCCGCGCGGCTGCCTCGCAAGGAGCTCCCTGGCATTCCGAACGGTCTGCGCAACGGGAGTGGCTCGGGCGAGTCCGGCGCGCCGTGCCGGCGCCGGGCACGCCCGCGTGACACTCTCGGCTGTGAACAGATATGAGGAAGGAAGAGCGTAACATGGGTGAAGGTCCGCTCCTCCGGCCCGTCTTGCCGGAGAATACGGAGTTTGTGATCTTATCCTTCGAGGGCCCGGATCCCTATTCGAATGCGGGCGGGCTAGGCGTGCGCGTCACCGAGCTGTCGCGCGCGCTCGCAGACGCAGGGTTTCGCACACACCTCTTCTTCATTGGCGATCCGGAGAAGCCGCCCATCGAGGCCGGCGGCGGTCGCCTCATCCTGCGCCGCTGGGGGCAGTGGATCAGCCGCTACTACCCGAATGGCGTCTATCAGGGCGAGAAGCAGAAACTGTATGACTTCCACTCCAGCGTGCCCGGGGTGATCGCGGATGAGGTCGTCGCCCCCGCCCGGCGCGAGGGCCGAACGGTCGTTATCATGGGCGAGGAGTGGCACACGGCGTCCACGATGTGCGCCATCAGCGACCTCCTCCATGCCCGCGGGCAGCGCGATCAGGCGATCCTCCTATGGAACGCCAACCACACCATGGGCTTCGAGAATATCGACTTCGGGCGCCTGAATTTCACCACCACGATCACCACCGTCAGCCACTACATGAAGCACACCATGTGGCTGTGGGGCATCAACCCCATCGTCTTGCCCAACGGCATCCCCGACCGCCTGCTGAGCGCACCCCCCGCCGAGGAGGTGCAGGCCATTCGCGATGTGGTGGCCGGCGATCCGATGCTAGTCAAGGTGGGGCGCTGGGACCCAGACAAGCGCTGGAATATGGCGGTACAT
Source organism: Armatimonadota bacterium (assembly GCA_012512265.1). GTDB lineage: Bacteria > Armatimonadota > JAAZEB01 > JAAZEB01 > JAAZEB01 > DUUU01. The sequence continues at coordinate 12,750 of JAAZEM010000115.1, forward strand.
GCCGTTGCAGGTCTCAAGAGGATGGGGCTGCGCCCGCGCTTCGTCTGCCGCGGCGGCATCGAGCCGTACGAGGGAGAGGTGCTACAGACAGCGCGCTCGCTGGGGCTCTCCATCTACGACGTTCCCAAGCCGGAGACGCAGGACCTGGCAGGATGGTGCGCCGCCCTTGCCGACACGCGCGACGCCGATATCATCAACCTGAAGTTCTTTGTTCCAGAGCACCTGCTCCGCCTGCTCTACGCCGGCGCGGACGCGGTTCTCGCCAACAGCGGCAAGGAGCCGTTCGGGATCGTCGGTCTGGAGGTGATGGCCAGCGGCGGTATTGCCGTGACGGGCGCCACAGGCGAAGAGTATGCCCGGGCCTTCGAGAACGCCATCGTCCTCGAAACAGATAACGCGAATGAGATCGTCACTTCGCTCGCCTACCTCCGCGAGCATCCAGAGGAGGCCGCGCGCATTCGCGCTCAGGCGCGCGTCACCGCCGCGGAGTATACGTGGGCTCGGGTCGTGGAACTGCTCTGCAAGCGTATTCAGCTGCTCTCCACGAGCCAGAATCTCTCGAGGTAGTTCCCTGAGAGGAGGAATCCCCTTGGCTGAGCATCTCGTGACCTACACGGTCGTCCATCAACCGCGCCGTATCAAGCTGCCCGCGCAGCCGATTCCCCACGGTGCCACACCCGAGGATATCGCGCGCTGCCTCTTCGACGAGAGGATGAACGAGCGCTACCTGCATAAGGTGGCGGAATACTGCTACTATCCGGCAACCCGCATGTTCCTCGAGATGGTTCAGGAGCAAGACTTCCGTCTCGCCATCGGGTTCTCGCTCTCCTTCCTTCGCCAGGCCCAGATGTGGGACCCAGATCTCCTGGCGCTGATGAAGAAGCTCGTCGCCCACGAAAACGTCGAGTTGGTGTGCGTGGAGCCCTACCACTCCTTCCTCTTCTATATGGATATCGGGCTGTTCATCGAACGGATGAAGAAAACCCGAGAGGAACTCTACGCTCTCTTTGCGAAGCGCCCCGTCGTCACCGACACGACCGAGATGTTCATCTCGAATGACATCTACTTCGCGCTCGACCAGGCTGGCTTCCACGCAGCCGTGCTCGATGGCCGCGAGTGGGTCATGAACTGGCGAGAGACGACGCACCTCTACAACTACGCCGGCAAATCGCTCCGTCTCCTGCCGCGTCACTATAAGCTGAGCGATGACGTCGGTTACCGCTTCTCCAACAAGGGCTGGGAGGGCTGGCCGCTGCAAGCCGGGGATTATGCCCACTGGATCCGCGAGGCGATGGGCGAGTTCGTCTTCCTGGCGTGGGACTACGAGACGTTCGGCGAGCATCACTCGCGCGACACCGGCATCTTCGAGTTCATGCGCTGTCTGCCTGGCGAGCTGAAGTTCCGAGGCGTTCAGCCGCTCACTCCTTCCCAGGCGCTGGAGCGCTTCGCGGACCGGGTGTACGAGCTGCCGCTGCCGCAATTCCCCAGCACCTGGGCAGGAAGCGGCGGGAGCGAGTTCTTCCTGGGGAACTCGGTGCAGCAGGCGATCTTCCAGCTCATGCACCACTCCTACAACAAAGCGCGGCTCACCGGGAACCCGGAGCTGATCGACCTCGCCCTCTGGCTGATGCAGTCGGACAACCTCCACCTGATCCAGTGGTTTGGCCGCTTCGGCACCGAGGCAGAGGTGAGCGCCTACTTCACCCCGCAGGAGTGGTGGTCTCTTGGGCCGGCCGGCATCGCGAACGACATGCAGCAGGTCTACCGCAACTTCATCGTCGCGCTCGACGCCTACATGTAACCTCCCCAGAGGGTCTCGGGCCGGGCGAGTGCCATCTGCCCGGCCTGGATCCGATCCCATGCCGCCCAGGAGTGCTTCCAGGTACCGCTAGAATCCCCCCGCCATCCCCGTGAGAGACGGCTGAGATACGCCTAGTGGGGGCCCGCGCTCCATGCCTGCTAAACCGGAAGCGAGCAGACAAGATGGGCCGGGCATTCGGCTGAAGCGGGCGTTCAAGGGCCTCGTTCCCCCCGAGCGGGAGAAGAGTGCGGTGGCCTGCTCGCTCCTCGCGGCGGCCACGGGCAGGGGGGCACCTGGGAGGAGTGCCCGGTCATCCCGGCTGAGTGCGGAGGAGCACAGAGGATCCAGGAGAGGTGCCAGAACGCCGGCCCGCTCGAAGATCCTCCGTCTCCTCCGCGAGGGAACGTCGTCAGGTTCTGAAAGGGTTAGAACCGCGCGTTGTAGCTGGCGCCGATACCGAACTCCTCGCTGACGATGCCGATATCGATGCGCCACCCTTGCGCCAGGCCAAAGCGAGCACCGAAGTTCAGGTCCTCGGTGTCATACTCGGCCATCAAGAGGATGTTGTTCGTGATCGGCCAATCCCCGCCGGCGAAAAAGCCATCCAGGATGCCTCCACCGATGCCGGCGTGGATTCTGAGGGGCCGTCCGCCCACGTTGGTGATCCGTTTGCTCACCACCCCGTAGGGCGTTGAGTCGATCTGGTCGATTACGTCCCACCACCCGACAGCGAGACCGACACCGGTCGCGGTCTCAGGCAGGATGCGGTACTTCACCTGGGCTGTGAACTCCTCATCCAGGAACCGGCTGTCGGGGTCGTAGAAGACCCCACCGATCTCCAAGCCCCGTGCGAGCCCGAAGTTGACCACGGCGGCATTGAAGGCATCGGAGACGTGATGGTAGCCGATGTTCCATTGCTGGCTATCCAGTGCATCGGCCGTCGGAGTGAGGAGCAGCCCCGTATAGCCCAGCCAACTAGGCGCTGCCCCCGCCGGCGTGACCACGGCCACCGCCAGCACCAGAGCGAACCACATTCTTCTCAAGGTCGCACCTCCTCGCATCCACGGTGTCGCCGCGCTTGCAGCGCACTCTCGCCTGAGTATACCCGCGGTATACGAGGCCCAAACCAGGCAGCCCCCGAGGTGCGTCTTCTATGCTACAACAGCTTCTTCTTCAGCCGTGTCCTGAAAACGGCGCTCGTAAAGAGCGCGGTAGAGTGAACAGGAGTAGAGCAACTCCTCATGGCGGCCGCGCGCGGCAATCCCGCCGTCTTGCACGACGAGGATCTGATCCGCGTGCACCACCGTGCTCAGACGATGCGCAATCACGAAGGCGATCCGGTCGCGCAGCAGCACCCGCAGCGCGTCCTGGATCCGCTTCTCCGTGAAAGGATCGACGGAGGAGGTCGCCTCGTCCAGGATCAGGATGCGCGGGTTGACCAGGAGGGCGCGCGCGAAAGCGATCAACTGGCGCTGGCCTCCGGAGAGTCTCACCCCGCGCTCATGCACATCGGTATCATAGCCCTCGGGGAGCGCGGCGATGAAGTCATGCGCCTGCGCCAGGCGAGCCGCGCGCTCCACCTCGGCATCAGGCGCATCCGGACGCCCATAGCGAATGTTATCACGAAGGCTGCCCGCGAAGAGAAAGGGTTCCTGGGGCACAAATCCGATCTGGCGCCGCAGCGATTCCAGCGTCACCGAGCGCAGGTCGCGCCCATCCAACAGGATCTCGCCGGCTTGCGGGTCGTAGAACCGGGCAAGAAGCTTCAGGATCGTGCTCTTGCCCGCACCCGTGGGGCCCACCAGGGCCACCGTCTCTCCGAAGCCCGCACGAAAGCTCACATCGCGGAGGATTTCGCGCGCCCCGTCGTAGGAGAAGCAGACCCCGCGGAACTCCACGCCGTCGCGCAACGGCGGGATGGAAACCGCCCCAGGGGCGTTGGTCACAGTCGGCTTCCGGTCCAGCACCTCGAAGACGCGCTCCAGCGCGATGACCGCGCGCTGAACGGTGGCAAACATCTCGCTCAGCCGCCGAACCGGATCGAAGAGGTGGTTCAGGTAGAGGATAAACGCCACGGCCACGCCGATCGCCAGCTCCCCGCGCAGGATAAGAAGCCCGCCGTACCAGAAGACGATGCAGATCCCAAGGGCATTGATCAGCTCCACGCCCGGGGAGAGGGTGGCGAAGACGGTGGCGCCGGCCATGTTGGCATCGCGGTCTTCCTGAAGCAGCTGGCCGAACTCCTCACACGACCGGTGTTCACGGGCGAAGCCCTGGATAACGCGCATCCCGGCCACGCTCTCATGCAGCCGGGCGGTGACGGCGGCGATCGTCTGCCGCGCGCGCATGAAGGTGGCATGCACCCGCGTTCGAAACGCCCATCCCAGGAGGAACATCAGGGGGATGAGGAAGTGGATTGCCAGCGCGAGCCCGGTGTGGTAGCGAAACAAGATCACGCTGGTGCCCACCAGCACCACCACATCCGCCAGGAGCGCAGTGACGGTGGATGTCAGCAACTCGTTGATCGCATCCATGTCGTTCAGGATGCGCGAGATGATCTGCCCCGGCTGCTCGCGCTCATAGTAATCGAGCGATTGGGCCTGCAAGTGGTCGAAGAGGCGCAGCCGCAGGTCGTGGATCGCATCCTGCCCGATGCGGTTCAGCAGACTGGCCTGAAAGTAGCCGGCCACGACCGTGGCCAGGTGAACCCCCAGCGCCACTACAACCACCCACCCGAGCAAGCGCGCGTCGCCAGCGCGGATCCCGTCATCAATCCCGATCTGCTTCAGCTTCGGACCGGCAAGCTGCCCGGCCGAGATCACCAGCGTGGTGAGCAGCGCGCCTGCCAGCAACCGCCTACGCCCCCGCAAGAGCGAAAGTCCTCGCCATAGAACGTGCGGGGGCGTGCGGGTATCAGAATCTGGAGAGTTCGCCATCGTGTTCGCGTGTGCGCTCCTATTCTTCCTCATATACAGTATGATACGCATCCGCCAAGAACCGGCCGGGATCGAGTATATCATGATTGCCGCGGCGGTGCAAAGAGACCGCGCACTCCTGTCGGCAGCCTAACCCGCGGCCCCTTCCCCACCCTCCGGCCCGGCGCCAACCCCAGGGAAGAGGAGCTACCGCGCGGCTCTCGCGGTGGATCCCGAAGGGATCCGACATTCCAGCCTAGGGTCTCCTGACCCTGGGTCTCCGGACCGCCCCCTCTCCATCTGTCCGCCCGCCGGTGGAAGCGAGCGAAAGACCCTGTTGGGATTGCCATCTCCGCCGATAATCGATAGTAGCAGGCCCCCGCGCGCGGGGGAGCCGCGAGATTGGAGGAACGGCTTTGAAGAGGCGAATTGTCATCACGGCGCTGTTGTTGGGGATAGGTGTCGCCACGCGCGGCGCGGTAGCGGGGCCACTGCCGGCCGCGGTAGGCAACTCGGTTGTGGCGCGCGTTGATCCGGCCCTCGCCAAGGAGATCACGGCGGCGCAGGATGGGAAGGGTCAACCCTTCACCATCGCCCTCGATGGCGCGCAGGCGGAGCCCCTCGCGATCTCGCCGGTGCGCCTGCGCGATTACCAGAACGTCTATTATCGCGTCACGGGCAAGCCGGGGGCATGGCAGCTGGAGGAAAGCGGCTTCTCCCCGGTGGGCGCCGATGAGGAGAGCCGCCAGATCCGCCGTGCCTTGGGAATCACGGATGAGAAGCAGGTCTTCTTCCTTCCCGGGCGCGAGTACCTCCTTCTTCCGGCCAAGTCGCGCGCCGTCATCCGGGTGGCAGGCAAGAGCTGGAGTTTCCGGGTCTCCGGCTCCTCCGCGGGCGAGCGCCGGCCGATGAAAGCGATTCTGGTGCGCGCCGGCGATCCGATCTCACTCCGTCTCGCGGAAGCGGTGAGCAGCGCGGCGACCCGCGAAGGGAGCAGCGTGAGGCTGACGGTGGCCGAACCGGTGATGGCCGATGGCCTGATCGCGGTTGCCCAAGGCACGGTGCTCGAGGCGCGCGTGATCCGGGTGAAGCGGCCCAGCTTCCCGGGGAACCCAGGGATGGTAACCCTGGAGCTTGGCAGCGTCGAGGCGGTGGATGGCACCGAGATCCCGCTCGCGGTCGCGGGATCGCCCCGGGTCACCTTCTCTGCCCGGGCCTCGTTCCTCCTCAGCCGGGGTCAGCATGTGACCCTCGCGGAGGGAACACCCATCGCGGCCCGTGCCGCGCGGGCACAGGCCGTGCTGGCGCCAAAGTAGAGCAGCCGGCGCTAAAGCGGCTTGATCTCCGTGAGCCACATCAGGTGGGGCCGCGCCGGGTGCCCGCCGCCCGCCGGCTGCCAGACCCGGATCGCCGTGGTGGTCACGGGATCAAACCGGTGCGCCGTGCTCTTGGCCGGCTCCTGCCCCTTTGCCTCGGCGAGTGGACGCCACCGCGCGCCATCCCAGGCCTCGACGGCATAGCGGGTGGAAACCATGTATTCGCCCTGGAAGTGAGCCCAATAGAGCTCGACACCCGCCACTGCGCGGGGCTTGTCGAAGATGAGCACCGCCCAATGGGGGGTGTTCGTCTCGGCAGATGCCCAGGTGACGCCAAAGGTCGACGTGCCCGGCTCCATCACCTTGCCATCCACCAGCGTCTCCGGCGTGTAGCCCTCAAAACAGCTATCCACGTGGGCGACGACCGGCTTCCCGCCTTCCGGCGGCGCCATTCGTCGATAGACGAGCGTGCGCTCCAGCGCGTTGCGCGTTGGCGAGGTATCAGCGAGCGAGAGTGCCACGCGCGTCTCCACCCGCGCGTCGATGCCAGGGAGCTTCTCCGGCTCCACGGCAATCGCCAGCTTGCGGCCCGCTGACGACGGCCTCACCCGGATGCCTGGCGTGCCCGGCGCAAACGCCTGCCCATTCACCTGGACGAGGAGAGAGGCGGTGTCGAGTCGGCTCCTGTCTTCCACCTCCCATGCGATCTCGCGCGGTGGCGCGGTCCGCCAGTCGAGATCCACCACTGGGGCATCAGCGACACGGGCGCCATCCACCCGGAGGGCCGCCACCTTTGGCGGCTGCTCGTCCGCGAGATCGACGCCCACCGTCTTTCCAACGACCAACAGCGCCTCGCCGCCCTCCCATTCCTCCGGATCCAGGCGGAACTGGAGCCCGCCCTCTGCCTGCGTCGGCTTCACCCTCACCCACCGCTTGCCGGCAGCACGGATCCAGTGGCCTTCCCCCTCGGGGCAGGCCGGCAGCGTGAGCGTGACCGGAGCGGTCGCCTGGATTCGATAGATCAGATCACCGGGCGCCTGGATGAGGCCCAGCAACGCGAGAGTCCACATCGCTTCTCCTCCTATTGAGCAGGATCTTCGCCGCCAAGGGGCAGCATCCTTTGTATGGCCGGCGTCAATCCGACACTCGCGACTGGAATGCCCGCTCACCAGGGCCTGCCGGGCCGTGGTGGCGCTCGCAGCCATACGCCTTCGGGCAAGGACCGGCGCGCCTCGGGGGCGAAGGATGTAGCATGCCGGCGGTTGCATCCTGGCCGACGGAGGAGGCACCCTATGCGTATTGGTCTAATGGCCACACTGATACTTCTGCTCGCCATTCCGGCGGCGGTCGCGTTCCCCCTGAGCGACCCGACGGCGCCATGGGTCACCGCTGGCGCCCCCGGAGTGGCGCCTACCATCGATGGAGTTGTTGATGCCCGGGAGTGGGCTGGCGCCGTGCCGCTCACCGGGTTTACGGGCGTGAACACGCAGGAACTCTCTTCGATTCAGCCCACGGTACGCGTGGCACGCGATGCGGCACATCTGTACCTGGCGGTTCACGTGCCGCTCCCAGGGGGCCGGTCGCCCGTCGCCAACGCCCGGCAGCACGATGGCGCCGTCTGGGAAGACGACTCGGTGGAGGTCTTTCTCGATCCGGGCCACGGCCACCAGGAGTACTTCCAGTTCACCGGCAACGCCATTGGCACGCGCCTGGACGCGCGCGGCCGGGATAGCTCCTGGAATGGGGACTGGCGCTTCCAGGCACGCGCGGGCAAGGGCAGCTGGAGCGCCGAGCTCGCAATCCCGTTTGCCACGCTCCAGACGCGCCCGCCCGCCGAGAACGCAGTCTGGGGCTTCAATGTGTGCGCGAACATCCGCGGCCTCGGGAGTAGTACCTGGTCGCCGGTGCTCCGCTCTTTCCACGAGCCGGCGCGTTTCGGGCACCTGCGCTTCTCCACCACGCTCGCGGCAGGCGTCGAAACGCTTGCCGGCCTGATTGACGGCGGCGGTGAGATCAAGGGCGTGGCCCGCGGCACGGGCATTGCCATGCGCTGGCAGCTCTTGCGCGATGGCGCCCAAGCGGCCGAGAAGCGGCTGTCGCCCGCGGGCGAGTTTGCCCTCCCGGTGGAGCTGCCGCGCGACGGCCGATTCCCGGCTGCAGGGCGCTACTCACTTCGGGTTGTCGCCGAGCGCGCTGGCGATAAGATGCCCCTGATGCGCCTGGCAGCCGACCACACTGTCTCCGCACCCCTGGAGCTGCGGGCACGCGCCTTCGTCAATGCAGGCCGTCTCGAGACGGAGGCAACGGTCCAGGCTGCCGGGCTGGATCGCGCGAGTCTCGCGTGTCGGTTTGCGCTCGCGCCCGAGGGAGGGAAGCCCTCGGTGACGCGCGAAGCCGCCCTGACCGATGGGCGCACCGTGCGTGCGACTTTCCAGAAGGCGGAGGTTCCGGAGGGGAAGGTCTCCGTCTCCGTCACGCTCCTGGAGAAGGGCGCTCCCATCCGCACCATCAGCAAGGTGCTCGACCGGCCGCTCTCGCCGCCCTGGCTTGGCGACCGCACCGGAATCACCGATGAGGTTCCGGCGCCGTGGACGCCGCTCGTCGTGCGCGGCAAGCAGGCACGCGCTGGCGCGCGCGGTTCCGCCGTCTCGGTGCGCCCCTGGGGCCGGGATTACCAATTCGAAGGAGGCCTCTTCCCCGCCTCGGTGACGGCAAGCGGTGCCTCGGTGCTCGCCGGACCAATTACGCTGCGCGCGTCACGCGCGGGCCAGGCGCTGCCCTGGCGCGATGCGTGGACGAAGGTTCTGAAGAGCGCGCCGGCCGCCGTGGATCTGGCCGGCGGCGCAATTGCCACGGGCGCGCGTCTCTCGGGAAGCGCCCGCGTGGAGTTCGACGGGATGCTCCGCGTCGACCTGGAGCTCTCGCCAGAGGGCGGAGCGGCTCCGGACAACCTGGTGCTGGAAGTGCCGCTGCGCGCGGAGCATGCGCGTTATCTCTACCACTTCCCGGGTCGCTGGGGCTCGGTGGAGAACTCCGGTGCGCTCCCAGCCGACGGATGGCACCACGCTTTCAAGCCGTTCGTGTGGCTGGGCGATGAGGAGCGCGGCTTCTCGTGGTTCTGCGAGTCCGAGGAGAACTGGTCGCCCGCCGATCCCAAGCGCGCGATCACGATCGACCGCGAGGGCGAGCGAGTAGTGTTGCGTCTCCACCTGGTGGGAGGCGCGCCCATCCAGAAGCCGCTGAAGTACACCTTCGGGTTCCAGGCGACGCCGGTGAAGCAGCCGGAGAAGGATGTCTGGGATTACCGCATCCACCACGGCGGGAGCTACACGCTGCACAAGGAGCCCTACACCCGAGAAGGCCACGTCATTTACCCCGCGGCCGGGGTGATCCGGGGTGATCAGGGCACCTTCGAGGCGTGGGTCCAGCCGCTCTTCGACTCCGACCCCTCGCTTCCCGAGGAGGAAAAGCGGAAGCAGGGGAACCGGATGATCTTCACGGTCCGCCTGCCGGATGACACCAACTTCGGCATCTACTGGAACGAGCTCGTCCAGGGCCCCGTCGTCTGGGTGCGCGAGAATGGCAACGTCACCTTCTACGCGGGTGCGCCAATCGCGTGCAAGAGCGGCGAGTGGCATCATCTGGCGTTCACCTGGGGCGATGCCATCCGGTGCTACTACGACGGCAAGTGCGTCTTTGAGAGGCCGCGCCAGGGGATCACCTCGCTCCCGGTAGAGAACGCGGAGATCGTCTTGGGCGAGCGCCTCCCCTACTTCGTCATCGACGAGGTGCGGATCCTCGACGTGGCGCGCGCGCCAGTGGTGCCCACCGGGCCGCTGGAGGCCGACTCGCACACGCTCTTCCTGGAGCGGTTCGAGCGGCTCGGGGAGGCCAACACCATCCAACCCGAGAAGGGCCCCGCAGGGAAGCTGATCGGGGGAGCCACGCTCGCCGAAGGCCGTTTTGGGAAGGGCCTGGCGATGAGCACCCGGGGGATGGCCGGCTACACCAAGCTCGACCGGCTGGCCGACATGGGTGTGCGCACGGTCTGCTTCCACGAGCATTGGACGCCGTGGCAATCACACCCCTACACCTTGCCAGAGAACGAGCCGAAGCTTGCCGAGCTGGTGAAGGCAATCCACGCGAAGAAGATGCGGCTTCTCCTCTACATGAGCCGGCAGATTGCCGATATCGCCCCGGAGTATGAGCTGTACTCGGAGGATATCCTGACGCTGCCGCGCGGGTTCCGCTATACGCGGCAACCACCGCAGACCGACTGGGGCGTGTGCTGGCGGAGCCATTGGAAGGAGTTCGCCCTGAAGGGTCTGGCCGAGACGATGGACCGCTTCGGCAATGACGGCTGGTACCTGGACGGCCCCGAGTGGCCCTGCCCCTGCACCAACCAGAACCACGGCTGCGGCTACGTGAAGCCGGACGGAACCATCGGTCCGACGTATGATATCTTCGCCACGCGCGAGTTCATGCGCCGGCTCTACGTGCTGACGCGACAGCGCCGGCCGGATGGCCAGCTGAATATCCACAACTCCACGGTGATGGTGATCCCCACCTTGGCATGGGGCACCAGCACGTGGAACGGCGAGCAGCTGGGCAGCATCGACCGCGGCCCCGAGTTCCTGAAGCTGATGCCGCTCGATGCCTTCCGCACGGAGATGATGGGTCACCAGTTCGGTGTGCCCTCGG
>JAAZEM010000116.1 GCA_012512265.1 Armatimonadota bacterium
AGATCGCCCAGGTAGACCTCATCCTCCATGATCTCGCCGGTACGCTTGTTCAGGAGGCGGATGCGCGCGCTGATGGGGCGCTCGTAGGTAATGTCGCGGTCGCGGCACTCCTCAATGGTGTACTTCGCGTCCTTCAGGAGGTAATCATCCAGGTAGAGCGCGTAAGTGCCCGTCGGATCCTCGATGGGGGAAAAGTTGTGGAATAACTCACGCAAGCCGTCCTTGAGAAACCAGTGATACGATGCGGTCTGAATCTCGATCAGGTTGGGGATATCGACGACCGTGGCAACGTCTGTGGAAGGAGCCCTGCCCAAATCATCAACTATGCTCATGCATGCCCTCCGTCTCCAGTTAGCTACACCACACGAACTAACATCATATCATAGGCAGGGGAATCTGTCAATGCGTCGAAACGGAGAATCTTAGAGTGATTTTCCCCTTTCTAGCAGGATCCTAAACCTGCCCCTCCATGCGCGTGCTGTACGATACCTTATTTGGGACACCGGAAGAGAGGTGTGGGTTCCCTGCCGCGCGGAGGAACGCCGCGGGCCTGCGCGCCGATGCCGGCCCACGCCGGGCAGCCGTCCTTCCACCGTCCCTGCGCGTTTCCTTCATCCGCGCGATGCAGGCTTTGACACACCGCCCTGCTTTATGCTACAATGGGCGGCGACGGGAGTCGGAATAACTAAGAGAAGGAGTGTGGAACGGGCCGCGCGCCGGCAGCGGTTTCTCGCTGCAGCAGCCCTTCCCAAGCAGGAGGACTTTACGGACATGCCTTTGCAGCCTAGTCAGAAGCAGGGTATCATTGCGCAACACAAGAAGCACGAGCAGGACACGGGCTCGCCGGAGGTGCAGGTCGCACTGCTCACGGCGCGCATCAACCAGCTCACGGAGCACCTGCGCACGCATAAGAAGGACCACCATTCGCGGCGTGGTTTGTTGATGATGGTGGGCCATCGGCGGCGCCTGCTCAACTACCTCAGCAATAAAGATATCGAGCGCTATCGGGCGTTGGTGGCCGCTCTCGGTCTGAGGCGCTAAGAGACGGGTTGCGGCGCGCGCCCGCTCATTGTTCGCCACAGGTCGCGTTTTGCGGAGCCAATCTTGCAGCAGGGACGGGAGAGACCCTCGGTGGCCTCTCCCGGGCACCTTGCCTCGGGTTGAGCTCCGAGCAGGCGTGGCAACTGCGCACTCAGAGGAGAGCTAAATACTGATGCCTACCGTAGTGGAAGCAACACTCGGTGAGGCGACCGTAAGCATTGAAACCGGTCGCGTAGCCAAGCAGGCAGGCGGAGCGGTCTTGATCCGCTCCGGTGATACGGTGGTCCTGGTCACGGCCACCGCAAGCCAGGAACCCCGTGAGGGCGTTGATTTCTTTCCCCTGACATGCGACTTCGAAGAGCGCATGTACGCCGTTGGCCGGATCCCCGGCGGGCGCATCAAGCGTGAGGGCCGGCCGAGCGAGTTTGCCGTCCTCACCTCCCGCCTGATCGACCGCCCGATTCGCCCCCTTTTCCCCACCGGCCTGCGCAACGAAGTCCAGATCGTGGCGACTCCACTCTCCGTGGATCAGGATCACCCGCCCGATGTACTCGCCGTCACAGGCGCCTCCGCCGCCCTTGCCGTCAGCGATATCCCCTTCCCTAACCTGATTGCCGCCGTGCGTGTGGGCCGGGTGGATGGCCAGTTCATCATCAACCCCTCGTGGGCACAGGCTGAGGAGGGGGACCTCGACCTGGTGGTCGCAGGGACCAAGACGAGCGTCGTCATGATGGAGGCCGGCGCCAAAGAGGTGACTGAGGAGGATCTGCTCGCGGCGTTAGAGTTCGCCCAGGAGCATATTCGCGCCCTCATCGCCGCTCAAGAGGAGCTGGCCGCCAAGGCGGGTAAGCCGAAACGCGATTTCCCCTCCTTCATCGTCGATCCCGAGCTGATCGACGCCGTGCGCGAGCGCGAGGCAACGCGCATTCGCGAGGCGATTCAGGAGCCGGACAAGGCCGCCCGCGAAGCCGGACTTCAGCTCCTGCGCGGCGAGATCGTTGCCGAGCTGGCCCCCGACTTCCCCGAGCGCGAAGCGGAGCTGAGCGAGGCGGTCGATAAAGTGATCAAGGAAGAGCTTCGCGCCCTGATCCTGGACGAAGGGAAGCGCCCGGATGGCCGCGGCGTCGAAGAGGTTCGTCCGATTACCGCCGAAGTCTCCCTCCTGCCGCGTACCCACGGCTCTGCCCTCTTCACCCGAGGGCAGACACAGGTACTCGCCACAACCACCCTGGGATCGCCTGGCGAGGGTCAGAAGCTGGAAGGCCTGGAGTTGGCGCTGGAGCAGAAGCACTTCATGCTCTACTACAACTTCCCGCCTTACAGCGTGGGCGAGACGCGCGTGTTGCGTGGCCCCGGCCGGCGCGAGATCGGCCACGGTGCCCTGGCAGAGCGCGCGCTCCAGCCGATGCTTCCGCCCGATAGCGAGTTCCCCTACACCATGCGCGTAGTCTGCGAGGTGTTGGAGAGCAACGGCTCTTCTTCCATGGGCTCGGTGTGCGCCGGCTGCCTCGCGCTGATGGATGCCGGCGTGCCGATGCGAAAGCCGGTCGCCGGCGTCGCCATGGGCCTGGTCACCCGCGGTGATCAGTACGTGGTTCTCACCGATATCCAGGGGATGGAAGATTTCACCGGCGACATGGATTTCAAGGTCGCCGGCACCCGCGACGGCATTACGGCGATTCAGCTCGACATCAAGATCGAGGGCCTCTCGATGGAGATGCTGGCGAACGCCCTGGCGCAGGCAAAGCGCGGCCGAATGCATATCCTGGAGAAGATGGTCGACGTGCTCCCCGCGCCACGCGAGGAACTCTCCGAGTACGCGCCGCGCATCTTCATCCTGGAGATCCATCCGGACAAGATCGGCGAGGTCATCGGCCCAGGTGGCAAGATCATCAAGAAGATCACCGCCGAAACCGGCGCCACCATCGATATCGAGCAGGACGGCCGCGTCTTCATCACCTCGGTGGAGGCCGCTGGCGGTGAGATGGCGCGCAAGATGATCGACGACATCACCCGCGACGTCCGCGTCGGCGAGACTTACCTCGGCAAGGTGGTGGGGATTCAGTCGTTCGGCGCCTTCATCGAGATCTTGCCTGGCCGCGAGGGGATGGTCCACATCTCCGAGCTGGCGCATCGCCGGGTTGCCCGCGTCGAAGACGTGGTCAAGATCGGTGACGAGGTGATGGTCAAGGTCATCGACATTGACCCGCAGGGCAAGATCAAGCTGACGCGCAAGGGCCTTCTGGAGCCGGTGGAGGGCGAGGCAGCTGCCCCGGCCGAGGCCCCTCGGGGCGAGCGCCCCAGTGGCGGCCAGCGTGGCGGCGGTCAGCGCGGCGGTGGCCAGCGTGGCGGTGGCCAACGCGGCGGTGGCGGCGGTGGCCGGCCCGGTGGCGAGGAACGCCCCAGCGCCAAGTTCCGGCCAAAGGAGCGCCGGGGCTGATTCGAGGGGATTTGGGGCCTGACCCCAAACCGTAGCACTACAGGATGCGCGTCTTCGCGGTCTGGCAACAGGCTGCGAGGCGCGCATTGTTATGTCTGCGTGGGCGCGCTGTTTCGGCGCTCCGCTTGGGAAGGGCGTCTGGTTGGAAGAGCGAGTTCGCTGCGCGGTGCTACCCAACGGGATCCGCGTTCTTACCGAGGAGATTCCGCACGTCCTCTCGGCCACGGTCGGGATCTGGGTAGGCGTCGGGTCGGTGCATGAACCGCCCGCGCTGGCTGGCATCTGCCACGCCCTGGAACACATGCTGTTCAAGGGAACGGCGACGCGGTCGGCGCGTGACATCGCGGAGACGCTAGATACCGTCGGCGGGCAGTTGAACGCCTTCACCGATAAGGAGGCAACCTGCTATCACGCCAGGGTGCTTGCCGAACATGTGCCCCTCGCCATCGACCTCCTGTGCGACATGCTCCTCAACTCGCGCCTCCACCCGGCCGATCTCCGCTGCGAGAAGCGCGTGATTCTCGAGGAGATCCGGCAGATCGAGGATGAGCCCGATGAGCTGGTGCATGATCTCCTTCTGAGGCGGATGTGGCACGGCCACCCACTCGGCCGGCCCGTCATTGGGACGCGCACGAGCGTGCGTGCCTTGAACCGCGACGCCCTGCTGGAGTTCATGGCCCGCCACTACACCGCCGACCGTCTGATCGTCGCGGCAGCGGGAAACGTGCACCACCAGGAGATCCTCGATCAGGTGGCATCCCTTCTGGGCGAGGTCAAGCCCTCGGGCGAGCCAGGCGCGGTGACCCAGCCGACCGTGCGCACCTCGACCCATACCGTGGCGCGGGAGACAGAGCAAGCGCACCTCTGCCTTGGCGTGCCGGGCTACTCTCAGCTCGATGACGACAAATATCCCCTCGCGGCGCTCGACGCGCTCCTTGGTGGCTCCACCAGCTCGCGACTCTTTCAGGAGGTACGCGAGAAGCGCGGGCTCGCCTACACGATCGGCTCCTCCGTCTTCTCGTACCGGGACGGCGGCATCCTCGCCGTTTATGCCGGCACCAACCCTGAATCCGCAGACCAGGTGCTCCGGCTGATCCGGGAGGAGTTTGACCGCCTCCTCAACGAAGGAATCCAGGAGCGGGAGATGGAGCAGGTCCGCAGCCAGCTCAAAGGCTCCTTGCTCCTCGCCCTGGAGAGCACTAGCAGCCGCATGGCCCGGCTGGCCAAATCGCTCCTCTACTTTGGTCGGGTGATCCCCATCGATGAGGTCGTGGAGCACGTGGAGAGGATCACCATCGAGGATGTGAACCGCGTCGCGCGCGCGATCCTTCCCAAGGAGACGACTTCGGTCGTCATCCTGGGCCCGAAGGCGCGCTCCCGGCGCTGACCACAGTTGAACGCAGCGGAGCAGGAATGCCCGGTAGAGCGGGCGGCTTTCCGAGAGGCAGGCGCTCGCTCGGAGCCATACCGCTTGCAACTTCCACGCTTGCCTGCTCCCATCCTGGAGGTACAGTAGCAGATGCAACCGATACGAGTTCTGGTCCGCGGCGCGCATGGGCGCATGGGCCGCGAGGTCGTCAAGGCGGTCATGGCAGAGCCTGACCTGCGGCTGGTGGGTGCAATCGACCGCGTTGGCGTCGGCGAGGACGCCGGGCGCGTAGCCGGTACCCGAGAGGCTGGCGTCGCCATCCGGCCCCCAGAGGAGCTGGAAGCTGTCCTGGAGGCGACGGATCCCGAAGTCGCCGTTGACTTCACCAAGGGTCCAGAGGCGCTGGAGTTGTTCCGTGCCGCCGTCCCGCGCAACACCTCACCGGTGGTGGGCACGACGGGAATGGCCGACGAGGCGCTGGCTGAAGCGCGCGCTTTGTGTGAGCAACACAGCGTGGGCGCCTTGATCGCGCCAAACTTCGCCATCGGCGCGGTGCTGATGATGAAGTTCGCCCAGGAGGCCGCGAAGTACCTTGGCGACGTGGAGATCATCGAGCTGCACCACGAGCGGAAGATGGATGCCCCCTCCGGCACGGCAAAGCGCACGGCACAGCTGATCGCCGAGGCGCGCACCGCCCAGCGCGCGGAACGCCCGGCGACCCTGGATGAAGCCCCCGGCGCCCGAGGCACCGAGCAGCATGGGGTTCCGATCCACTCCGTGCGCCTTCCCGGGTTGGTCGCCCATCAGGAGGTCCTCTTTGGCGGCGTTGGCCAGATGCTGACTATCCGCCATGACTCCATCGACCGTACCTCCTTCATGCCGGGGGTCGTCCTCGCCATCCGGCGCATCCGTGGGCACAAGGGGCTTCTGGTCGGCCTGGAGAATCTTCTTTGAGGAGCCCGAAGCGCGACGCCGGCGGCACGAGGCGCGAGCGCCCCGCCACGCATCATCCCAGATCGTGAGGGGGCAGGCCTTGCGCCCATCCCGGCGCCGGCGCGCGAATCTCCTGCATCCTGAACGGCGAGCCTGACCCAGGCGCGAGAGCCGGGCAGGCCACCGACGAGGCGCGGCGCGCCTCTCTCGTGATCTGGAAAGGCGTTTTCGATGCGCTTCTTACTCCTGATCGCAGCTCTGGCCGGGATGACGCCGGCCCTCGTGCCAGCGGCCGCCGCGCCCGTTCCCGATGTGCTCGTTCTCGATGACTTCGAGGGCGAGATCCGCTGGCAGGGAGTGACGCCCACGGAAGAGATAGCGCGCGGCGGCAAGCGCGCCGGCCGGTGGCACAATGTGAAGGCCACTCCCCGCATCGCCCTGGAAAACGCGCCGAAGGATTGGTCACGCTACGACCGGATCTGCTTCTGGCTGCACTCGCGCAAGGCGAACAAGCAAGCCCTCACCCTCCTGCTCCAGTCGGACAACCCGAAGGATAAGGAGGGGTGGGATTACTACTACTACCACTTCGAGGTGGATTGGGAGGGCTGGCGGTTCTTCTCGCTCCGCTTCGGCCACGAGATCCAGGCCTCGCGCAGGCCCCGCGGGTGGGACCAAATCGATGGAGTGAGCCTCAGCGCCACCGGCTGGGGCCACACGCCTCTCCCCGATACGGAGCTCACCCTGGATGACGTGGTCCTCGTGCGTGATCCCGTCGCCGTCACTCCCCTGCCCGCCGAGGCCCGCGAGGCAGATGGGAGCCTGATCGTCGAGACCACGGTGCAGGTGACGAACCGCTCGTCTACCGCTCGAGCCTTCTCCCTGGAGTACGACCGCTCGGGCCTGCGCGACTTCAGGCTGGACGCGCCGGACAAGACGCCCGTGATCGAGCCGGACGGCCAGGCCCGCGTTGCGGTCCGGATGACCCTGCCCCCAGAGCGTCGCGCGGGGGCGAAACCCCTCGCGAGGGAGAGCGTCATGATGAAGGTTCACGCGCCAGGCGCTTCCGAGGGCGCGCCCGCGCCGCCGCCCGTGCAGGTGGAGGTCGCGGCGAACGTGCCCCTGCCCCACCGAACGCGCCCCCGCCTCTTCGCCACGGCCGCCGATCTCGCGGCGGCCAAAGCACGCGCAGAGCGCTATCCTTGGGCCAGGACGATCTATGACCAGATCCTCGACGCCGCCGTCCGGGCGCTCGAAGCCCCCCTCGACGTGCCCGATAAGGGCGGGCAGTGGCCCCACCACTACGCCTGTCCAAAGCACGGGCGAACCCTGCAGAACGTTTCGCCCACTGAGCACCGGTGCCCGGTGGATGGCGAAACGTTCTCCGGCTGGCCCTACGACGACGTGATCATCACCCGCCGGCACGGGCGAAACTCCAGCGACGTGGTGAACCTGGGCCTCGCCTACCAGTGGACGGGTGACCGGCGCTATGCCGACAAGGCGGCCGAGATCTTCCGGCAGTACGCGGCGAAGTATCCCACCTACGCGATCCACGACACGCGCGGGCACGAGAGCCGCAGCGGCGCGCGCATGTATGCCCAGACGCTCGATGAAGCGGTGAGCTTCATCTCCTTTGCGTGGGGGTATGACCTGGTGGCCGATAGCGGCGCGCTCTCGCCGGAGGAACAGAAGGCGGTCGAGGGCCGATTCTTCCGCGAAGCGGCGCGAGTGATCCAACGCCACGACGCGAAGATCAGCAACTGGCAGTCGTGGCACAACGCCGGCGTGGGCGCGATTGGCTTCGCGCTGAACGACGCCGCCCTAGCTGCCTGGGCGCTGCATGGCCCCAGCGGGCTGATGATGCAGCTTTCCGAAAGCGTACTCGAAGACGGCTGGTGGTATGAGGGCGCGCCCGCTTACCACTTCTACGCGCTGTCGGCGCTCGTGTACCTGGCAGATGCTGCGCGGCTCGCGGGGATCGACGTGTGGCGCGACCCGCGGATGAAGCGGCTGTTTGATGCCCCCTTGCTCTACACCTACCCGGATCTGCGCTTCCCGGCCGTCAACGATAGCGATGTCTTCTCGCTCCGAGGCCAGTCCGGGCTCTACGAGATTGCCTACGCGCGCTTCCAGGATGACCGTTACCTGCCGGTGCTCGGCGGCGAGCGGAAGTCGCGCCAGGCCCTCCTGTGGGGCGTGGAGACACTCCCCACGGCCAGCGCCACGGCCGAGCTTCCCAGCCACCACTTCTCCGCGCTCGGCACTGTCGTCCTCCGCGCCGGCGAAGGCGCGGATGCCACCTATGTGCACCTGGACTACGGTCCTCATGGCGGAGGGCACGGTCATCCAGACAAGCTGAACCTCATCCTGTTCGCCCGCGGCCAGGAGGTCTCGCCCGATCCGGGGCGTCTCGCCTACAGCGTTCCCGCGCACCGGAGCTGGTATCGCCAGACCGTGGCACACAACACGGTGGTGGTGGATGCCGCCAGCCAGGCGCCGACAGAGGGTTCGCTCCCCTTCCTCGCCCCAGGCGGCGCTCTCCAGGTGGCTACCGGGCTCTCGACGGGCGCCTATCCTGAGGTCACGTTGCAGCGCACGGTCGCGCTGGTCGCCGTGCCCAGGCGCGCGGCGCCGCCCTATCTGGTGGACTTCTACACCGCCATCGCGAAGGCGGAGCGCACGTTCGATTGGGTGTATCACAACCGCGGCGAGCTGCGTGGTGGCGAGGCCACTCCCGCGAAGCCGTTGGGCGAGGGAGAGGGCTACCAGCACCTGGAGAAGCTCCGCCGCGCGGCCGATCCCGCCACGCCGGTAGACTGGGTGCTGTCCGAGGGAGGGATCCGTCTCTGGAGCGCGGCGCCAGCGACGGAGCGCTACTTCGCCGAGGGGATGGGACAACCACCCTCCGAGGCGATCCCGCTGGTTCTCGACCGGAAACGCGGCACCACGGCGGTGTTTGCATCCGTGATCGAGCCGTATCGC
Source organism: Armatimonadota bacterium (assembly GCA_012512265.1). Lineage (GTDB taxonomy): Bacteria > Armatimonadota > JAAZEB01 > JAAZEB01 > JAAZEB01 > DUUU01. The sequence goes on from JAAZEM010000116.1 coordinate 8,763, forward strand.
GGCCAGCCGGCGATCCGGGGCGTTCGCGCACTCCCGGTGACCGTTGATGGCAAGCCGGCCGCTCCCGAGACCGCCCTCGCCCTGGAGATCGACCGCGGCGAGGAGAAGGACGTGATCCTGCTGGCACCCGGCATTCAGGGCGAGAAATCAGCGTCCGGGGTTCGTACGGCAAAGCAGGCGGCGCTCGTCGTCCTGCGCGGCACGCAGGAGCTCCTGCGCGAGGAAAAGTAGCGTCGGCTGATCTTTCGGCCGGGGAAACCCTTTGGTGTTCGCCCCTTCACGTCGCCCGCGGTTCGGTGGCGGTGGCCTGGGAGGGGGAGCCCGAAGGGGCTTTGCAGGGAAGCAGCGCGGAGCTTCGAGCTCCGCGCGCGGGCAGCCCTCTCCAGCCGTGTTCGTCGCCTTCATCCGCATCTCGAAACTCTCGCGCCTCCGCGCCTCCGCCCGCGGCTTGACAGGTGACCGCAAGGCACCTATAATGACGCCAGATGCACGCGGGTATTGGGAGGTGCACAATGCAGAGAGCGTTCAGCGAAAGGAAGGGCACTGCCCGGCGCCTGATGGCGCTGGTGGCCATCTGTGCCCTCCTGCTCGCGGGCGCGCTCGCCAGCTATCACCAGCATGGAGGCCCTCTACCACCCGCAGGGCCTTCCTACCATGTGGGCGCGCCCGGTGCGCATCCGGACGAATCGGATCTCTGGGATTCGATGGATGGATGCCTTGCCTGCCTCTGGACGCGTGCGGCGGTTGGCTGCCAGGTGGCAGCCGGCCCCACCGTCATCCCCTCGCAGGCAGCGGAACGGGTAGTATCCCCCGATGAGAGCGGCTACCGCCACATCGCCACCCTGAGCCGCCACTCCCGCGCCCCTCCTTCCTCTTCTCTCTAAACGCGTGGCAGGGCCGCAGCTCGTCGCGCCCGTTTCGCCGCGCTTCACTTAACGTCATTTCAGCATACCGCCGGGTTCCTCGTCCCGCCGCGACCCGCTATCAGGGGCCGACACGCGCGGGCTTCCCGACGTGGGTGATCCCGTCACTCGGCCCCGGACGCCTGGTACAGGGCGTTCCCCCGGCCGGGCGGCATCGCGCCGCTGGCGCCGGACGGCCGGGAGACGCGCGGCCATCGGGGCGGTGGAGAGAACCCGACACGCTATGCTGGCGGTTTGTCACTCGCGCACTGGCGAGAACCCCATGACGCTGCGCCCTGGTCTGGCCGGCTGTCGTATGGCTCGCCGGCGCGACGCGACAGTGAGAAGAGGAGTCAGCATGTCTCACGCACGGTTGATCGCATCCCTGGCGCTCGCCGCAATCCTGATGGCAGCATCCTGGCAGCTTGCTCAGGCCGAGACCGCACCACCACCCCCGCCTCCACCGGCCGAGGCAGAGGCGGAAACGGAAGCCATAGAGGGAACCACGGCCCCGGCTCAGGCCGGCGGCCGCCATCTGCTGATACCCGATATCAGCTTTGTCGGCACCGCCATCGGCAAACTATCCGATGACGACCGCGACCCTGACCGCGATCGCCTCCGGCTCGACGAGGCGGAGATCAGCATCCAGAGTTATGTCTACCCGCACGTTCGCGCCGACGCGTTCCTGGTCGCCCCCGGGCACGAGGAGTTCAGGCTGGAGCTTGAAGAGGGCTATCTCACCTTCGAGCAGCTCCCCCTCCGCTTCGCGGGGCACCTGGGCAAGTTCTTCGTACCCTTCGGTCGCGATAATGAGAAGCACCCCCACTCGTGGCCCTATGCCCGACGGCCCCTCGTCTGGCGCAATCTGGTAGCCAACGAGTCGCTAGTCGGAAATGGCGTGGCGCTCTCGTGGCTGGCGCCCACGCGCAGCCGCCTCTTTCTCCAGCTGGATGCCGGCGCCTACACGAAGGCCGGTCACTCACATTCCGACGGGGAGGCCGCCCACGAAGAGGGCGAGGCGCATGACGACCACGCGCACTCCGAGCTTCCCGAGGGAGCTGGCGCCAACTTCAGCGACAAGTTCTACACCGCGCGCCTCTGGAGCGGTCTTCCAATCGGCGCCCAAGGCGAGCTCGACTTCGGGGGAAGCTGGGCGCGCGGCACCACCGATCAGATTCCGCTTCCATCCGGCGCGCTTGGCAGCCGCAATCTGCAGCTCACCGGCCTAGATGTCAGCTATCGCGCCTATGGCAAGGGGGCGCGGCGCCTTCTCCTGCGCGCGGAGCAGCTCTGGCACCGCTATCGATCCGATCTAGGCCGCGAGATGACGTCCGGCTATTATGCCCTCGCGAACTACCGCTGGAGCAAGTACGCCGACTTCGGCGTGCTCTACGATTGGAGCGAGATGCCAGGTATGCACGGGCAGCATGAGTCCGCGCTCTCCGCGATCTTCACGCGGCAGTTCACGGAGCAGACCTACGCGCGTCTCCAGCTGAGCCGAGGCAGCCGCCCCGGGAAGCGTAACTACACCGAGGCGTGGCTGCAAATGGTCTGGGGGATAGGCCCGCACACCCACCAGCTAGAGTAACCCCGGGTTGCCCAGTGAGAGGATGCATCAGAAGGAGTGTGCTGGAAGCGCGCCTGGCAACGGTTCTGCATGTGGAGCGCGTGGCAGCTCGCCGCCGGACCAAGCGAAGGCGAGCCAGGTTCCGGCCGCTTCGACACAGCCCGTGTGAAAGGAAGAGAGAAGATGCGGATTCCGACAGCATCTGTGATCATAGCCCTCATCGCCGCCAGCCTCCTGGCACCGGCGTCCCGAGCAGACGCTACGGTCGAGGTCGTCGCCGCCATTCCGGAGTTGGCGTCAATCGCCCGCGAAGTGGGCGGCAACAAGGTGCGCGTCTCCAGCATCGCGCAGCCCAACCAGGATTACCATAAGGTGGATGCGCGCCCGAGCGACGTGGCGCGCGTGAGCCGCGCCGACCTTTTCGTTCGCGTGGGGATGGATTTCGACCTGTGGGCGGATGCCCTGCTCGGCGCCGCGCGGAACAAGAAGGTCGCCCCTGGTGGTCCTGGCTACGTGGATGCGTCGCAACGGATCAAGCGCCTGGAGGTGCCCACCGAGAAGATCACCGGAGCCTCGGGCGACATCCATGCCCAGGGAAACCCGCACTACTACTATGACCCCGGGTGTGCGAAGGTGATCGCGCACAACATCCTGCTGGGGCTGCGCCGCGTCGCCCCTAGCGATGCCGCCTATTTCGATGCCAACTACAAGCAGTTCATCGCGGAGATTGATGCGGCCATGCCCCGGTGGCAGCAGCGGATGGCGGCCTGCAAGGGCAAGCCGGTCGTCACCTATCACAAGAACTGGCGCTACTTCATGGAGCGTTTCGGGGTGCGCGAGTTCCAGACACTGGAGCCGAAGCCCGGGATCCCCCCTTCGCCGGGCCACATCAACCGCCTCATCCAATCGATGAAGCGCGAGGGCGTGAAGGCGATGGTGGTCGAGACGATCTACCCCAAGCGGTTCCCCGAGTTCGTAGCCCGAGAGACCGGAGCGCGCCTGGAATGGGCCCCCTACTCCATCGGTGTCATGGGCACTCGCGACTACATCGGGTTTGTGGATAAGATCGTGGAGGCGTTCCACAATGCCTGCCGGTAAACAGACACACGGCGCGCCCAGGGCCCCCCTCATCTCCTTTGAGGGCGTGTGCCTCGGGTATGGCGCGAAGGAGGTCCTCACAGATCTCCGCTTCACGATCCATCAGGGCGATTACATCGGCATTGTCGGGCCAAACGGCGCTGGCAAGACGACGCTCCTGAAAGCGGTTCTCGGCGTGACGCGGCCCATCCGCGGCCGCGTCACCCGGCACGGCGAGCGCGAGGCTCACCGCTGTGGCTACGTGCCCCAGCTGAACACCATCGATGACACCTATCCGCTCACCGTCCTCGACGTGGTCCTGATGGGCCGCTATCCGCTCATCGGGCTGATGCGCCGGCCGGGCAAGGCCGACCGCGAGCGGGCACTCCACGCCCTGGAGCAGGTAGGGATCGCCGATCTCGCCCCTCGGCTCTTCCGCGACCTCTCCGGCGGGCAGCGACAGCGTGCGCTGATGGCCCGGGCGCTCGCCTCCGACCCTTCCATCCTGGTCCTGGACGAACCGACCAACGACATGGATATCGCCGGCGAGCGCGCCACGATGGAGCTGATCGACCGGCTGCACCACAAGAACAGCCTCACCGTTCTTGTGGTGAGTCACATCCTCAACGTGCTGGTGCCCCACGTCCGGCGGATCGCCTTCCTCGGCGCGGGCGACTTCCGACTCCTGCCGATAGACGAGGCGATCACGGAGGAGCACCTGGAACGTCTCTACCAGACGCCGATCACCGTCACGGTGGTGGACGGCCGGCGTGTGGTCCTTTGGTGACAGGGGGAGTGGATGCTGGCTTTGATACAAGAAACGTTCGCCGCCGACTTCATGCGCCGCGCGCTGGTGGCCGGAATGCTGGCCGGCGCGCTCTGTGGCTACCTCGGCGTGTACGTCGTGCTGAAGCGGACCGTCTTCGTGGGCGTGGCCCTGGCGGAGATGAGCTCCGCCGGCGTCGCCCTCGCCTTCTGGGCCGCCACCGTTTTCGGGTTTCCGATGGAGGAGCACAGCCCGCTCACCATGACCGGCGCGCTCGCGCTAATGCTCGTCGGAGTCCTTCTCTTCTCTCTTCGCTGGACGAAGACGGTACCTCGCGAGAGCATGATCGGCGTGGGCTATGCCGTCGCCGCCGCCGCGGGCCTCCTGCTGATCTCGCACAGCGCCAAGGGTGAGGCGCACGTGTTGCAGCTCCTGTTTGGCAACATCCTCTACGTCTCCTCGCGCGAGATCTGGGAGTTTGCCGCCGCAGCAGCGCTCGTTGCCCTGATCCACGCCCTCTTCGCTAAGGAGTTCCTTTTCGTCTCGTTTGACCCGGAGACGGCCAACGCGCTCGGCTACCGCGCCCGGTTCTGGGAGATGCTGTTCTATCTGACGCTGGGGCTCACGATCGCCTTCGCGATCCGTGTCGCGGGCGTGCTCCTCGTCTTCTCGTTGCTCGTTCTCCCCGGGGTGACGGCGCTGCTCCTCACGCGCCACCTCCGCCGGGCGTTCCCTGTCGCCATCCTCGCGGGGGTACTTCCGATAGGCATCGGCCTCACCCTCTCCTACGCGCTGGATTTTCCCTCCGCTGCGTCAATCGTCGTGGTCTCGTTCCTCCTGATGCTCCTGGCCGGCGGCGTCCGGCTCGCGCGGGGATGAGGCGACACCATGGATCAGGGCTTGTCAAACGGCGGCGAGTCTGCTAGACTGACGTGGGGGTCACGAGGGAATGCGCAGTGCAGGCACGCGCCCGGCGCGTCCCTCAGGATGGGGCGATGGATTTCCACACTCTCTTTCCGGATAGCAAGCCGGTCATCGGGATGGTACACCTGCTCCCCCTGCCGGGCAGTCCTGGCTGGGGTGGCAGCATGGACGCGGTCCTCGAGCGCGCCCTCGCCGACGCGCGTGCCTGGGCCGAGGCGGGCACCAGCGCGCTCCTCGTGGAGAACTACGGTGACGTCCCCTTCCACCCGGAACGGGTGGAGCCCCACACCGTCGCGGCGATGGCACTCGCGGTGGCCGCCGTGCGCGAGACAACCGCTCTTCCCACCGGCGTGAACGTCCTCCGGAACGACGCCCGTGCCGCGCTCGGGATCGCCGCTGCGACCGGTGCCCGCTTCATCCGCGTCAACGTGCACACCGGGGCGATGGTAACCGACCAGGGCCTCTTGCAGGGCCGGGCCGACGAGACGCTCCGCCTCCGGCGCAGCCTGGACGCGCCCGTGCTGATCTTCGCCGACCTCCTCGTGAAGCACGCCGTGCCTCTTGGCGAAGTCTCGCTGGAGCAGGCCACGCATGACGCCTTCGAGCGTGGGCTCGCCGACGCCCTAATCGTCTCGGGAGTCGCGACCGGCCAGCCCACCCCGCTCGCGGATGTGCGCCGTGTCAAGGAAGCGCTTCCCACGGCTCCCCTCCTTGTGGGGAGCGGCGTCACCCCCGAAAGCATCGCGGATCTCCTTCGCGTCGCCGATGGCGTGATCGTCGGTTCGAGCGCCAAAGTCGATGGCCGGGCCGAGAACCCGGTGGACCTGGAACGCGCGCGCTCTCTCATTCAGGCTGCACGGAGGGCGCGATGACGCGCGAGCAGCGCAGGCCACCCGCGCGCGCATTCCGCCGCGTCTTGCTGGCGGCGCTGCTCGCCCTGCTAGCTTGGCCCGCGCGCGGGGTGTGCGATACCGCGCCGGATGACCTGCGCGAGCTTGCCCATCTCTTCCGCGCGCAGCGCTCCTCGAAGCCGGCGTTCGCCGAAGCGTTCGCCACCGACCTGCGCCAGTGGGGCCTTCTGCTCCCCTTTGGCCGCCACGGGATGGTGCTTGCCCGAGAGGGTGGCACCGTGCCCGGCGCGGACCGGCTCTTCGTGCCGGGGCTCCTCTTGCGCGACGGCGTGCTCTCGTGCCGGGTCCGCCTCTCGCCCGAGGATGACGCCTATCTGATGTTCCGCGCGAGCGACGAGGACGACGCTGCCTACCAGCTCGTCCTCAGCACCCGCCCCGGCGCCCCCCCGGTCAGCTTCGCCAAGAAACACAACCTCGACCAGCTCTACGGCGGCGCGCGCGTGGGCCACTCCTACCGCGCGTCCGTGCCCCCCGAAGCGTGGGTGGAGGTCGAGCTCTTCTTCCAGGGACCGGTGCTTCTCGCGCTCGTGGGCGGCGAGCCCGCCGCCTACTACGACCACGCCGCGAGCCGCGAAGGGAGCCTCTCCTTCTACGGCGGCGCGCGCCCGCTGGCACTGCGCGACCTGGCGGTCTACACCTTCCACGACGAGGAGCCGCCCTCGCCTTACGGCCTCTCGCGCCCGGCGCCCGCGTTTTATGTGCCGGGCGAGCCGCCCCTCCTCCTCGCTCCCGACGCGAGCCCGCCGCTCGCACCGCGACGGGGGCGGGACCGCCTGGAGGAGCTGTCCGGCCATCCAGGCACGTGGCGCCGGCCCCTCTCCTCGCCAGAGCCACGCGCGCCGGCCGTACCCGCCGGCGCCGGTTTGCCGTTCCTCGCGGGCGGCATCTTGCCAGCCGGCGTGCCCGACGAGCGTGCCCGCCTCCCTGGCGGCCGGTTTACCGACCCGCGCGGCGACGTCCACGCGTGGCGCCTGGAGCCCGATGGGCGCTTCTTCATCGATGGCGAGGAGCACCTCCCCCTGCGCGATACCGATGGCCTCTACTGGGCGCAGGTGCCCGGCGACCTTCATCTCCAGCGGGCGCTCCGCTCCATCGCCGACACGCGCGCGCTCGCGCGCGTTCGCAAACACGGCCTGCCCTGGGCACCGATTCGAGTCCGCCTGGTCGACTACATCAACGCGACCGGCACGGATCACGATTTCTCGGAAGATCCGGTCCTGGACGGCCGGTCGCGCGTGCTCACCCTCGCGGGCCGGCGGTATCGCGTCACCTCGGCTAGGCGCTGGCTCTCCTACTTCGCTTTCACGGCGCGCACCGATTCGCCGATGCACCCCCACCTTCTCCTCGCCGAGGCACCCAACGACCGCGAGCGCTACCTGACGGTGCGGATCCACCCGCCCGATGGATCCGGCGCGGTCCCCGACTACGGCACCGGCACGGGCACCTATACCGGGCGCGAGATCCCGTGCGACAACCGGCCGTTCAACCACGCCCTTCTCTTCACCCCCCGCACCGAGCGCGTTCGGTTCACGGTCAGCCGGATGCCAGGCGAGGAGCGCCGTCACGCCACCAACGGCGCCGCCGTCTCGCAGGTGTTCCTCTTTGCCTTGCTCGACCTGCCCGCCGAGCGGCCCAACCCGGTCTTCCCGGAGCTCGAAGCCGGCGAGCGAGCCCTCACGCTCGCCGTTCCCTCGGCGCGCGCCCTCTTGCGCCAGTGCGGAGCCGGTCTCGATACGCCGGAAGCCTCGCCCGAGCAGCGCGCCGCCGGGTATCGCGCCTTCTTTCACTACCTCCGCTTCCTCGGCTTCACCGGCGTCGACCTGGGAGTGCTCGACCTCGATGAAGAGAGCGCCACGCTCGAGTACCCCGGCAGCCGCGTCCTGAACGAGGGAGTTGACCGGCAAGTTTTCTCCCACTTCCTGCCCCTCGCCACTGCCGCCGGGATCCGGGTCACCCCGGTGATTCCCCCCTTGCCGCTCAGCCCTCAGCTCTTCGCCGTCGAAGCGGGAACGCGTCGGGGGCAAGTGCCGGGCCGGGGGGCCATCGACGAGTGGGCGGTGATCAATCGTGACGGACGCCCCGGCTTCGCCGGCTCCTGGCCGATACTCGACCTGCTCCATCCGGAGGCTGGAGCGGTCGCGCTCGAGTGGGCGCGCGAGGTGGCCGAGCGATTCCTCGAAGCCGGGTGCCAGGAGGTGGCACTGCGGGTAGATGGAGACAGAGGCGGGTGTATCCCGCGCGCCGGGCGGAGGCTGGCTGAGGAGACCGGCTACAGCGCGGCCAACGTGCGCCGCTTCTCGTGCGAGACCGGGATTGTCGTCCCGGGCGATACTCCAGCCGAGTGCTACGCCTGGCTGCGCGAGAACGCCTGGGACCGCTGGCTGGAATGGCGGTGCCAGACGCTTCAATCGCACTGGCTCGCCCTGCGCGACAGCCTCCGCCTTGTGAGAGAGGATTCGCACCTCGTCCTTAAGCTCGCCGTGCCCGACCGCGACCTGGCCCGCCCGGATGCGTGGTTTGAGGAGAAGCGCGCCCCGCGCGATCTGATCCGCGCCCACGGCATCGACCCGCGGCTCTACGCGGACGACCGGAGCTTCCTCCTGGAGCGCACCCTGGACGTGGCACACGACCGCCTGCGCGCCTGTTTGCACCGCGAAAACAGCGCGCCGCTCGCGACTTTCGACCTCCAAAAGGAGGTGGCGGAGCTTTACAAGGGGAAGGCGCCCTCCGGGGTAGAGCTCTCTTTCGCGCCGTGGACCGAGCACGGCCAGCACCTGGGGAGCGAGTTCTTCCCCCGCCGGGGCGATCATTGGGGCGTGTCGAACATGGCGCCGTGGGGCCGCTGGCTCTTCCGGCCGCTCACCCACGCCTTGCGCCATAACAATCCCTACCGGATCAGCCTCTCCGGCGAGGTGTTCGCGACAGCCGGGCGCGAGCACGACTGGCGCCGCTTCGCCCGGGCTTACCGGGCGCTGCCTGCCGTCGAGCCGGCACCCTTCGCTGGCCAGGTGGCGCTCGTGACGGCAGGAGGCACGCCGGACCCGAAAGCCGCGCTGCCGGAAGATCTCCTCGTCCGCAACTATGGAGTGCGCATCGGGATCATCAACGACAGCCCCCAGCCTCGCCGGATCGAGCTTTGCCCCCGCCGGGCGCCGGTGCCCGGCGAGCGCTGGGTGGACCTGGCGACCGGGATCACGCTCGCCCGCGGGAATGGCCAGCCGGGCGCGTTCCAACTGGAGCTGGAACCCTATGACCTGCGCGTCCTGGCGATCCTCCCGGACGCGCCGGCCCGCGCCAGGTAGACCGCGCAAAACCGGAGCACCCCGTACACGCCGCGGGGCTGCCCCCGCGTGGGGCAGCCCCGTGTATCTGCGGAATAGAAGAGGTTACACACCCTTCGACGCGACGAGCGCGGCGAGGTCAGCCAGGCGGCAGGAGTAACCCCACTCATTGTCGTACCACGAGAGGATCTTCACCAGGTTGCCGCCCAGGACACCCGTCGACTTCGCGTCCACGATGGAGCTGCGCGGATCGCCCTTGAAGTCCATCGAAACGAGCTCTTCCTCAGCAACCCCGAGGATGCCCTTCATGCGGCCGTTGGCGGCGGCGCGGAACGCCTCGTTGATCTCCTCAGCGGTCGCGGAGCGGCCGAGAACCGCGGTGAGGTCCACCACGGAGACGGTGGGCGTGGGAACGCGCATCGCGATGCCGTCCATCTTGCCCTCGAGCTCGGGGATGACCAGGCTGATCGCGCGGGCGGCACCCGTGGTCGTCGGGATCATGTTGAGCGCGGCGGCGCGGGCGCGGCGCAGATCCTTGTGCGGCAGATCCAGGATGCGCTGGTCGTTCGTGTACGAGTGGATGGTGTTCATGAAGCCCCGCTCGAGCTGGAAGCTGTCGAGGAGGACCTTGGCGACCGGCGCCAGGCAGTTGGTCGTGCACGACGCGTTGGAGATCAGGTTGTGCTTGGCGGGATCATACTTCTCGTCGTTGACGCCGAGCACCACGGTGAGGTCGACGTTCTTGGCCGGGGCGCTGATGAGCACCTTCTTGGCGCCGGCATCGATGTGCGCCTTGGCCTTGTTGCCATCGGTGAAGAAGCCGGTCGACTCGAGGACGATCTGAACGCCCAGGTCAGCCCACGGAAGCTGAGCGGGATCCTTCTCAGCGTGGACCAGGATCTTCTTGCCGTCGACGATGATATCCTTCTCATCGAAGCGGACCTCTCCCGGATAGCGGCCGTAGTTGGAGTCGTACTTCAGGAGATGGGCAAGCGTCTCAGCGTCGGTAAGATCGTTGATGGCCACGACCTCAAGCTCGTTGGCGTGGCGCTCCTGGATCGCCTTGAAAACCTGGCGGCCAATCCGCCCAAAACCGTTAATACCAACTCGAACTGCCATTCAAATACCTCCTCACGTGAGATAACCCACGTTGTCCGGGAGCGAGGTCAACATGCCCTCGCTCCCCATCTGCCGCACCCCCCATCGGGCGGGATGGCGCCCTGCGAGCCCGGACGCCTCCGAGGGGCATGCATCACCTATTCGACAAGGCGAGCAATCGCCCGCGCGAGCTTCTCGGGATCGTGGCGCACCAGATTGGTCTCGCTGATAAAGTCGCCCACGATACACTTGAAGCCCATTTGTCGAATCTTTTCCACATCCGGCTCAACGCGCACCTGCCCTTGCACCTCGTATTTCGCGAGCAGGTCGCGCCGGGGCACGCGCTCGTTGACCAAGACGTAATCGAAAACACGCCTTCCGGCGTGCTCGCTCACCGCCCGCACGTGGTCCGAGGCTTTGAAGCCGTCGGTCTCCCCGGGCTGGGTCATCACGTTACAAATGTACACCCGAAGCGCCTTCGAGCGCGCGATCGCCTCGCTGATCCCAGGGATGAGCAGGTTGGGGATCACGCTGGTGAACACGCTCCCCGGGCCCAGCACAATCAGGTCCGCCCGTCGTATCGCCTCCACGGCATCTGCCACCGGCTTCGGATTCTCCGGCGTAAGCGCCACTTGCGCGACGGGACCTTTCCCCTTCTCGATATTGCTTTCACCTTGAATCACCGCTCCGTCCGCCATCACCGCGCGCAGGCTCACGCGCTCGACGGTGGAGGGCAGCACGTTGCCGCGGATCCGCAGCACCTCGGCGGCGTCTTTGACCGCCTGCTCAAAGTCGCCCTGACGGAGCTGGGTGATCGCGACCAGAAAGAGATTCCCCAGCGAGTGTCCGGCGAGACCGCTCACCTCGCCGTTGAAGCGGTGCTGGAAGACGTCGCGCATCAGCGGCTCCGCGTCGGCCAGGGCCACCAGACAGTTGCGGATATCTCCGGGCGGCAGCACTCCGAGTTCGCGCTGCAGCCGGCCAGAGCTACCCCCATCATCCGAGACGGTCACCACCGCGGTGATGTTGCTGGTATACTCCTTCAGGCCGCGCAGCATCGTGGAGAGCCCGGTTCCCCCCCCGATCACGACGATGTTGCTTCCCTGCTGGAGGTAGCGCGTGCGAAAGACGGCGTCGGCCAATCCACGCGCCGCCTGCGGGCTGACCGCGCTGGCCACCGAGATCACGGCGCCGCGAATGCCAAAACCGAGGCAGAGCATCCCGCCGCCCAGCAGAACCAGGCTCAAGGGCAACACCACAGCTGCGGCCGGCTGCCCGGTGTGCAGACGGAAAAAGTTGTTAATGTCGCCCACGAGGTCGAAAACCGCCATGTTGGCGATTAGAGCGAGGCCCAGGCCGGCGGCGGTGATGAGCAACACCCCGAACGTGGCGAGCAGCAGCCATCGCTTCACGCGCATCCCGGGGTACAGCCACTTCAACCCGCTGAACTTTGTCATGCTCACCCAAGCCCGACCTGAAGAAGACGTTTGCGGATGGGCATCCACCGCATCAAGAAACCGCCATCCCGCGGTCCGCCTGCATCCACGCAAGCGAACACGTTCTCATCTGACGGCTCTGCCGGACACCCGCCCGCCCCTGAGGACAGTAGTAGTAGTAGTCGACAGCCGGGGGCCTGTGCCGGGGAAACCAGAGGCACCCCCCATCGTTCCACGCCACGAACATTATAACCGCCGCCGATGCCCTTGTCAAGGCGAGGACAGCCTCGTATTACCACCGCTTGCGAGCCGAGCCCGCCCCATCTGAGCCCCTCTCGAACGGCGATTCCGGGTGCTGGACACCCTGCCGGTTTCTTGGTATACTGGGGCAGAGCTTGATTGGCCAACGGCTGGCCAAGAAGGCGTTTGACACCCTCGCTCAGGAGGGTAGCTAGCGGGCCAGGAAGCGCGCGTTCCGAGAGCGCGCGTGAGGAGAAAGAGAAGATGATGAAGCGAGCAATCCTTGCATTTTGCCTGGGAAGCGCGATAATCCTGGCGGCCGCCGCTCCGCAGCCGGCCAGCGCGGCGAAGGCCCCTGCCAAGAAGCCTGCGGCCAAGAAGCCGGTGGCCAAGCCCGCGGCCAAGACGCCCGTTGCGAAACCAGCAGCCAAGAAGCCGGCCACGCCACCTCAGAGCCAGGGAGGTGCCCAGCAGATCACCGCGATCGAGGGCGAGGTCGGCAAACCCTATACTAACCGTGCCTTCCGCATCCGTTTCGACCTGCCGAGGGCCTCGTTGGCCTACCAGGAGGATGGCGTCGAGCAAGACCACTACTGGCTCATCTTCCCCATAGAGTATAGCAACGCAACCAAGGAGCACTGCGACTTCTACCTGAACAACGTGACCATTGCGGACGCGGGCGCCCGCGTGCTCGACTACTCGCGCGTGCCCGACCCGCACACGCTCCTCCCTGCGGCGCACGGCAAGGGCGAGGTCGCGTTCATGGTGCCGAAGGAGTTCAAGCCGACGAAACTCATCATCCAGCCGAACCACGGCCTGCCGCTGCGCCTGATGCTCCCCAAGGGGTTCACGGTCCAGCTTCCCAGCACCGAGGGGAAACTGGGCGAGCCGGTCTCGAACGGGTTGATTCGCGTGACCGTGCTCTCCGTCCGTGAGGTCACTAAATTCAAGGAGCACGAGCCCGAGGAAGGCTACCGGCTCCTTCAGGCTGACTTCGAAGTGGTCAACGAGCGCGCCTCACGCGTGGACCTCTACTTTGACCGGCTGGCACTGCGAGACGCTGATGGACAGGAGATCGAGCCTCTCAACGACCCTGGAGGACGGGTGCTCGTTCCCGGAGGCAAGGCGAAGTACTCCGTCGGGTACCAGGTTGAGAAGGAGTTTAAGCCGGCGGTGCTGGAGGTGTGCAACTCCCAGGCCGGCGCCGTGCCTGTGACGATCAAGCTCCCATGACGACGCGGGAGGCCGGAGCGCGCGCTCCGGCCTCCCGTCCGGCTTCTCTCCAGGGGAATGGAAAGACATCGCATGCCGAACGAAACACGGCAAACGGACAATGCACTTGCAGAGGGCACGTGCCCGCGAGCAGGCTTGGGTGGGACAGCTGCGTCACGCGTGTCGCCCGCGATCCCGAGGGTCGGTCGCGTAAAGAGATCAGGCACCATCCTCGTCGTTGACGACGAGCAAGTGGTGCGCGATGTCTGCAGCGCTCTCCTCCGGGCGCTTGAGTTCGATGTCCTCACCGCCACCGACGGCTACGAGTGCCTCGCGGTCTACCAAGAGCACCGCGACAAGATAGTCGCCGTACTCCTCGATATCACCATGCCTCGCATGGATGGCACCCAGGCACTGCAAGAGTTGAAGCGCATCAACCCCGAGGTGCGCGTGCTGATGACGAGCGGCTACTCCGAGGTAGATGCACTCGACCGCTACGCGGGCATCCCTTCGAACGGCTTCATCGAGAAGCCGTTCCGCCTGGATACGCTCTGGTCGAAACTGCAGGCGGTCCTCGAGGATGAGGCTTAGCACCTCGGGCCTTTGACTATTGGATGCGAACGACCGTCTCTGTCTCCAGCGATTCGATCGCGGCGGCCAGTACCTTCTGCGCGGCAAGGCCGTCAGCGCCCGTTCCATCAATCTCCTCGGGAGGAACGCCAGAATCGACCTGCTCGACAAAGCGGTGAATGCGGTCACGGAAGGTGTCCACAAAATCGCGCATTCCACCAAAAAGGAACGGATTGGTGTAGACCGTTTTCTCCAAGCTTCCCGCCGGATAGAGTGTCAGCTCGCGGAAGATGTCGTCTAGCACGAAGCGTCCGCCGGTGCCCGCCACTTCTGTGCGCTCCATCGGGTGTCCCCGCTCAATATCGTAGCTCCCCGTCAGCGAGCCGACGACGCCGTTCTTGAAGCGCATGTTGAACTGCGCTGTGGACCAGATCTTCCGTCCCGGGGCCTTGGTCGCGAAGCACTGCACCGCCTCGATATCCCCGCAGTAGTAACGCATGATATCCACCGTGTGGGGATGAAGCGCCTTGATCTGGAAATAGGGTGAGCTTTCGCGCGGGTTCATGATCCACATGCTGACGTTGATGAACAGCAGATGACCCAGCCGGCCCTCGTCCACCCATTTCTTCGCCAGACGCGCCGCTGGATTGAAGCGGTGATTCAGGTTGATCCCGAAGCAGAGGCCCTTCTCCTTCGCTTTCGCCACCATCTCCTCGGCCTCGGCGATGTTGTTGGAGATCGGCTTCTCGCACAGGACATGGCAGCCGGCTTCCAATGCCTCCATCGTGGGCTCGTAATGGTCGCTGCCATACTCCTCGCCGCCCGTGGCCACGCTGCAGAGATCCGGCTCGAGAGCAGCCAGCATCTCCTTGACCGAGTAGAACGCGGGCACTCCCAGGCGCGCGGCGGCCGCGTCCGCCCGATCGCGCCGAATATCGCACACCCCAACGAGCTTCGCTCGCGGGCACTCCTGGTACATATCCGCGTGCCGGTTGCCGATTGGCCCCAGCCCGATAACGCACACGCGTTGCATTGAAGCACTCCTCACCTTTGGGAATTGTCACCCAGAGAGATGGTTCGCTCCCCCACCCCCGATTCCCGCTTCCTCAAAGGAGGGTGACGCCCAAGATCCCGATGAGCGTCTCGCGCGTCAGGCACTCCACGCGCAGGCGGGCAATCGGCTCGCGGTAGCGCGGGTGGAGGTCCACGATATCGGCATGCGTGCCGGACGCGCGGCCATGCCCGTAGTAGCCCCGCAGCTTTCCGCCCACCCACTGGGGGTAGTTCGCCGCCGCGTAGTGTTGGAGCATGTGGTCGATCTGCCCGGGGCCGCGCAGGTCGATTCGTTCCTCCCGGCCATCCGCGTACTCGATGTGGACCCGCGCCTGCGCCAGATGCGTCTGGCTGTTCTGCGTGACGTTTGCCAACAAGAGGTAGATCACCTCGGCCGGCCGGCCCACAGGGATCGTTGCCTCTGTCGGGTGGGAGCTCCACCGCGTGACGCAGAGGATGTTGTCGCCCTCGGAAGGGATCCGGAAGAGCACGCCGACATCGCTCTCGAAGAGGCCTCCACGCAAGCGCTCGCGCACGTGCTCCAGATTGATCACCTCTGGCTCATACCATGTCCAGCAGTTGAGAAACGGGGCATCCTCCCCCTCGTACGTGCGCGTAAAGAGCGCCTCCAGGCAATCGTTGCGGGGGATCTCCAACGGCGTGCAGCGCGCGGCAAACGCCCTCGCGCCATCTGGCCATGCCGCGAAGAGCGACCAGAGCCGCGTCTGGCCCTCCAGCACCACCGGGCCCGAGAGGAGGCGCAGCGTCACGCGCACCGGGATCCCACCAGGCGATAGCCGTTCCGGCGCCTTCACCCGGAACCGGAACACCTCCGCGCGAGGAGCACCCGCGTGGGAAGGTCCGGGAGCTCGCCGCCGGCCATCCCCACTGCCGCGCTTTCCCGACGCGGCCGGCTCCGAGCTCACCGGCTCTCCCTTGCCGATCCGGGAGCGGTAGGTGCGCCCGGCGTAGAGGATCTCGACCGGAGGCGGCACCCGCTCCGGCCTGTTGCAACGAAGGGTCACCTCCAGCAGCGCCTCTCCCGGAAACGCCGCGCTTACCTTGAGCTCCGCGCTCAGCAGCTCAAACGCGGGCCGGACCTCCAGGCAAACCGGGTGGATCACCTCAGAGTGCGGCAGGCGCAGGCGCGTATGGAAGATGTGCCGGCCCTGTCGTCCGGCACGCCCCTCCACATGCCCGTCCACGACGCGGCCCCCTCGCAGCGCTCCCTGCGCATCCTCACCCCCTACAAACTCGCCCGCCGTCGCCGTCACCACCACCGGATCACCGGCAGTCGCCCACGCTGGGGGATCAACCACACGAAAGCGTGCGCGGTGCGAGTAGGTGAGTTCGACCACGGCCTTCCGCCCGGCAGGCGCAGTCACGCGAATCACCTGTCGATCCAGGCCCGGCTCCCCGTGGTAGGAGGCCGGCCGACCGTTGACGGTGACGCTCTTCAGCCGGTCGAAGCGCAGAGGCAACCGGAGAACTGCAACCAGATCATCGGGCATCTCCAGCGAGTAGCTCTCGCGCATCCCATCTCTCTGGTAGGAGAGGGTGTAGCCGGCGGTGCGCAGCGTCGCGCGAGGCCACTCCGTGGGGAAGCGCGGCGTCCAGGTCACCTGGCCGCGGGGCCGATCCGGCTCCAATCCGAAGAGACCCTCCACAACGCACCGGGTGAAGAGGCTGGCGGCATCTGCGAAATCGACGTAGACGCCCTGCTCGCCCCGAGGGCCGGCATAGCAGCTGGTGCTTCCGGGCACGGCTGCGCGGTGGAAGGAGGAGACCGTCGTCCGCAAGAGGCGCCAGGCACGCTCGACATCGCCGGCGATGAAGTAAGCGAGCGCGGAGTGGAGCGTCTCATTGTGGTTCAGGCAACCATTGGTAACGATCACGGGAAACCAGTCGTTGGCCAGGATGAGCGCGTCGGACTCGGTCGCCTCGCCTGTTCGCGCCAGCATTCCGCCCGACCACCAGAGCCGGCGGGTCAGGTATTCCGTCGCCCGAATTGCCTGGAGCGGCTCGGCCAGGCCGCACTCCACCGCCAGGTAAACCGTAGCGGCCTCCGCGGCGGTATGCATCGTCCCATCCCGATCCACATACTCGGCGAATGCTCCGGGGCGCTCCATCCAGAGACGCGACTGCACCGCGCTTCGGATCTTCTCCGCCTCTGCGAGATAGGGTTGCGGATCCTCGCCGAGGCGAGAAGCGACGTCGGCAGCAAAGCGGTTGATGCGATAGAGATACGCGCTCGCCTGCGTGCATCCCCCACCGTTATAGTGGTGCCCATCCGAGATAAAGGTGTTCAGGTCGTTGGTGTAAAGCCCATCGCCGTCGGGGTCCATTTCGCGGCGCTCGTACTCCAGGCAGCATTTCACCGCAGGCCACACCACGCGGATCGTCTCGAGGTCGCCGGTCCAGGCGTAGTAAGAGCGGATCTGGTCCAGAAAGACCTGGTTCATATCGTAGGCACACCGCTCTGGCGTACCGTCGAAGGAGATGAAGGCGTGGAAGGCGCCGCGGCTCTGCACGCCCGTCTCCGGCTCCTCAATTGCGTGGCTGGCATGAAAGCGGATCGCCTCGCGCACGCGCTCGCTGTCTCCGGCACAAATCGGCCCGTACCAGCCGCGCCAGCCAAGGTACCAGCCGCGGTCGCCCCAGCGTACGGCGCCGTGAAGAAAGGAGGGCGGACGCCAGATGCCATCGAGCGCTGAGTTGTTGGCGCACACCGCCGCGTCGAGCTCCGGCACGGGCGTACTGACCGCCAGTCGCTCCGCGCGCAACCTCCAGGCTTCCTCAGCCCGGCGAAACGTCTCCGCGCCCTCCGAGGCCAGGCCGGCCACGTCGGGTGCTGGGGCCCCTGCCGCAATCACCAGATAGACCGGCTGGCCCTCGATGTGGAGGCTCCCTCCTGCCCCGGGGTTCTCATCGCCATCCCCGGCAAAGAGAGTATCGGGCGAGCCATCCTCCATCGTTACCAGGCGCGCGCTTCCCGCACTCGCCGCGACGGCGACGCTCCGCTCCGGCACGTCCGGCGAGTGGAGCACCGCGGCACTCCCGTGTATCTCGAGGTGGTTCCCGGCCGCGTCGCCGGCATGTAGGCCGCCGGTCCACCCGCCGGCACCCGCCCAGTCTGTCTGAAAGCCGCCACGCACCCCGCCAAAGACCCAGCGTATTTCCACGGGCTTCTCTGATTCCAGGCGCAGGATCACCCCGGACGGAGGCGGCGTAGCGTAGGACTCACCCGGGAGGGCGCGCGCGGTCTCATGTCCACCGGGATCCGGAGCAGTCTCTGGCTCAAGCAGCTCGCTGGGGAGGCGAAGAGTCGTGATCGTGATCTCACCTTCCGGGAGCCGAATCGCGTGCCGCATTCGCCCGGCATTGTAGGCGCTTTCCACCTCATCGGACAGGTGAAGCCAGCGATTCCCCACGGCGAGTGACAGGATCCCGAGCTTGTGCCGGCCGATCTCGGCCAGGAGCCACTGCGGGCGGTCGCCTACAAAGGGAACGATGGGCCCCGGAGGTCCGAAGAGCGGGCGGTTGAAGGAGTGGCGGCCGTTTTGGATCACATAGGCACCATCGCGCACCGTATAGGATTGGATGCCCGGAATGGACCAGATCATCCACTCCTGAACCAGGAAATCATCGCGGATGTACGCTTCCGAGGGCAGCGCTTCCAGGGTTGCGTCGGCAATCTGGCGGGGATCGCGGCGTAAGGCGAGCGCGGCAATGTGCGGGACGGCCGCGGTGCGCTCCAGGCGAAGCGTGTGCTCGCCGGCTGTCAGGAAGAGGGTTCCCTGCCGCTCCCAGCGCGCCGAGGACGCCTTGAAGCTTCCCGTCGTCCCGGCCAGGCCGGCGCGCACCACCCGGCGACCATCGACGTAGACATCTACCGGGCGCGATTGGTCGGCGGCATACAGGGCATGGAGCTCAAACAGCCCTGCTTCATCCACGCGGAAATCGTATTCGGCGAAGTTCGGATACTCCCCCTGGTCGAGGAGCACCGGTTGGTGATCCCCACATTCCGTGCGATCCACGCGGAGGTTCGTACGCGCGAACTCCTCGGCGCGCACGACCATCTCCGCCCCTTCGAGCGCCTTCTCCCGCGGCACCATCTCGCCTCCATCCACCCATCTTGCCAAAGGCGACGGGCAGCCCAGCGGTGCTGCCCGTGACACCAGGGGGTTCGTCGCGAGCGCGCGCTTTCCCTTTGGGGTTCGTCTTCCGCGCAGCCGGGTAGACTCCCGCCGACAGGGAGAGACGCCAGGGCGATGGGGCATTATGTGGATATCCTGCTGGAGTTCGTGACTCGCTTCGCAGAAGTCGGAGCGGCGATCGTCATCCTGACAGGCATCACCCAAACGCTCTACCGATGGGCGCGGCACTGGAGATGGGGAAGGATCTCCCCCGACGACCGCATCAGCCTCGGCAGGTCAATCGTCCTCGGGCTCGATTTCCTGGTGGCCTCGGATGTCCTGATGACCGCAATTGCACCCACCTGGAGCCACCTGGGCCAGGTGGCCAGCGTGATTCTCCTCCGGCTTCTCCTGGCCTACTTCCTCGAATTGGAGTTGCGCCGTTTCATGGAAAGCCGCGAGGGATCGGCCTGATGCCTTCCCACCCAAGCCGACGCCGGGCTCGGATACCGCGGCAGGATCACGCGGGCCCGGAGACGGCACGCCTGGAACGGAGAAAGAGGTGCTCCTCGCCCGCGGGCCAATCCTCACGGAGGCGCACGTCGTGATCCCCCGCCACTTCGCCGGGCGCGGACGGCCCCTTCGAATCGGCAGCGCGGCGGATCTCCCACCAGCACTGGCCGCGGTGGTTATGGGCATGGTCGATGGAGAAGCCGTTCTCGGCCATGATCGGCGCGATCCACCCCATGCAGTGCTCGCAATAGTCGTGGTAGTGCCGCAGCCCGTGCTCCAGGAGAAACCCAAGCGAGGGGCACCGATACATATCGATGCGGTACAGGCCTTCCGCCTCGGTGGCGATGTAGCCCGCCTCTTCTTCGACGAGGGTATGCCCCCAATACTCGGACATCCCCTGGAAGCCCTTGTCGCTGATGAGGGCGCGCGCGTGCCGTTGCGAATCGCGAGAGATTGCCTGCTCCCAGTAGTCATGCAACGCCTCGTCGCCATACTCCCGGTGGAGGTACTCGAAGGTCCAATCGTAGTGGCCGCAGAAATCCTGGCATCCGATCATCGCTTCCCCTCCCCTTCCTCCATCCACCACTGCTCGCAGGCGCCGTCTCCCCCCTCCATCGCGAAAGAGAGCCCGGCGTTCTCGGCAATCACCCCAGAGACGACGCGGCAGTGCTGGCAGTACCGGGGCAGAATCTCGCGCCCGTGGGTACGCAGGTGGTGAATGGCCGGGCACCTTCGCACGCGAATGGCCACGCGGCCGCCTTCACGCCGCACACCCACCTCGCCGCCAGGCTCCTCGGCGAAGAAATCTCGCCAATACGCCTCAACCGCCGCCAACCCTCCGGTGCGAAAGCGAGCAGAGAGGGGCGCGAAGTAGCCACGGCCCATCGCCTCCCAGTAGCGGTTCAGAGCCTCTTCACCCCACCGTTCCTCGATGAAGCGAAACGTCGCGTTGATGGCGAAGTAGAAATCAGGAGCAGCCATTACATGCCTCCCTCGTCTCCTTGGCGCCCGATGGATCATGGATGCGCGACAGCATGCCTTTCAGAAACTCGTGGGCATCCTCCTTCACAAAACGCAAACCAGCGGGCGTAGGATCGCCGGCCCTCACCCAACGCACTTCCACATCAACCGGTATGGATTCGCGCGATTCAAGGTTCCAAAGGCGTGCATGAAATCTCGAGGGGAGCAAATCGCCGCTCAGCAAGCGCAGCCCGACGCCACCAGTGCTGATGTTATCTACCAAAACCCATCGGGTGGCGCCATCAACCGGTGCCGACAGCATGAGGGTGGTGCAGCAGTACCTGGGTTCGCGGCGTCGCTCTTCGCCGGGCGTCTTGGCCTGGGGCACTGGTCCGGGTGCAACGCGGGCCCTGCAGCCACGAGCATGACACCCGCGGAGGACCCCCAGCAAGCCATCCGTGTTTGATGCCAGGTTCCCTTCGCCCGAGAGCACGCAGTCGGAGAGCACTCGCGCTAGCCGGTGGATATTATCCCCAATAGCCTCGCAGCACCGCGTCATTTTGCCGAGGATCTCCCTCGCGCGTGGCGGGAGGCTCGGCTCCACGATCTGCATCAGTTCGGCATTCGCCATGATTCCCTGCAACGGGTTGTTGATGCAATCCTGCATCAGGCGTATTGTATCAAGAACCGCCTGCATTCGGGCGGTACGGAAGGTCTTTCCCTGAAGCTCCTCGCGCAGCCGGGCCATCTCCACGGCAGAGCGAATCAACGCGATGAGCTGCACTAGCGGGAAAGGCCTGCTTAGATAGGCGAAGGCGCGCGTGCCGGTCATGCTGATGGCGTTCCCCAGATCCGACTGCCCAGCCATCAGGATCGAGAGCACGCCCGGATGCTGGCGCCGCAACTCGCGGATCAGGTCGGTGCCATTCCCATCCGGCAGGGCATCGGCCACAACCACCACATGTGGCTGGTGCCCGGTGGCGACGGCCAGCGCCGCGCGAACTCCAACGGCAGCGGCCCAGACCCATCCTTCCGAGCGAGTCGCCAGCTGCAACTGCTCTAACAGCTCGGGATCATCGTCGACGACCAGCACGCGCGCCGGCGCTGAAACAGAGGATGACATCTCCATGACCTCCATAAAGCAGGCAGGTCCACTGCCTGCCGTCTTGAGGCGCGGCCGCGCGTAACTGCCACGCAGGCTCTCAGCACTCAATGGATCCGTTCGCCAACCGACGCTCAAGCCCTGCCCCACTCTCCCTGTGCACAAGAGGCACCTGCACCTGGAGCAGTGTTGCAGGGGGCGCACTTCGGTGGTATACTGTGCCTATGCGAAGCAAGACCTGCTCTGCGTGCCGGGCAAAAGAGCGCCAGGCGAAGCCTCGACCGAATCCGGGAGGGGCCACGCCGCGCATGCACCCTCGATTCACGGCGAACTGCGTGGCCGGTGTCGATACCGGCCATGCTCGGGGCCGCCTTTGGCCAGTCCCTCGATTCGACAGAACGCGAGGCGCTCTCGCGGGGGCCAGGCTTCCCGTTATGCTAGTGCTTCTTCTCCTTGCCATGGTGCCGCCGGCATGGTCCCTGCCCACGGGCGAGCAGGTGTTGCGCCACGTTCGCGAAGCCCGTTCCGGGATCCGCGACTACACCGTGGATGTGAGCATCCATGTGGAAATGGAAGGGGTCCGGGTGCCAGACGCCACGATCCGCGTCTTCCATAAGGCCCCCGATAAGACGAAGCTCGAGCCGCTGAAGGGCTTCGTCATCCTGCCTAAGGGCGCCATCCTGCCCGGGGATCCCTTCGCCAGCCTGGGCCAACACTTCACGGCGGAGGTGCTCGGCACGAGCCGCGTGGCAGGACGTCCCACCTACCGGCTGAAGCTGACCCCCAAAGGGGAGGGCCCCACGCATCCGGTGTACGCCCATGTCGACCGCGAGCGCTGGAACGTCCTGCAGATGACCAGCGCGACTCCAGGGGGCGATGCCATCACCGTGGAGATGACCTACCAACGCGTGCGCGGGCGGTTCTGGCTTCCCTCGCGCACCGTGGCGCGCTTCCGGCTGCCTGATATCGACGCGCCATCCAACGCGCCTGGCGACGACTCGGGGTTCCGCATGGCCGGGCAGCGAGGCACCGTGACGGCGACCTTCCGTAACTATAAGGTAAACACCGGCCTCGCCGATTCCCTCTTCCGCGAGGACGCCCAAGCGAGACAAGACCGCCAGAGGAGGCACTGATGCAAGGGATTGTGAAAAGCTTCGACCGAAACCGTGGCTTCGGGTTCATCACCACGGAGAACGGCGATGAGATCTTCGTGCATCACACCGATATCGCCGACTCGACGCGCGAGTATCTCACGCCTGGCCAGGGCGTGCGCTTCAACGTGATGGAGACGGAGCGCGGGCCACGGGCGGTTAAGGTGCACATTACTCAGGAAGTGCCCCTCGAAAAGGAGCGCCGTTTGGACTGGCGCGGGAGGCGCCACGGTTGCCCGCGGCCCGGAAAGGTGCCCAAGGCAGTGCTCCGGGCGCGCGGCATCCTGCCCGAAGAAGAGGAAGATGAGTAGAAGACTCCAGCAGGAAATTCGCCTCTAATGGGGAATAGCGTCTGAGTAGGAGCCATGATTGATCGAGCTCCGCGCGGCCCATCCGTCGGCCCGCACCAGGAAAGGACCCGCTGCCGTGCTCTGCGAGCGTTGTGGAACCGATAATCCGGAAGGAACTGTTGTCTGCGTTCAGTGCTACTACGCCGTAGGAATCCCGTACAACGTCGGGAGCAGCAAAGGGGGCAAGAAGGGCAGCAAGGAGCCGCCCGCCTGGGCGGTCAGCCTGGGCCTGAATGATATCCAGACCCGCCAGATCAGCACGCAACTCGGCAACCTGGCCCAGGAGTCCGTCGCCGGCTTTTGGTTCGCCAGCCACGACGACGCCTCGGAGACGCAGAAGGCCCTCGCCGATACCATCGGCGCCGAGATTGCGGCCAAGAAGGTCAAGCTCGCCACCGCCGAGGTGAATGGCCGCACCGTGCTCTTCATCGCCGGCAAGGTTGAGGATCCGCAGATGCTCCAGATGGTCTGCGAATCGTTCAATGGCCAGGTCGCTTTCTGAGCAAGATTCACAGGGCCGTATCTGCACCCTACCCTCCCCATCGATGCCGCCCGACCCAATCGGTCGGAACGTCGGTGCATGCCACCATCATCCCACACGTCATTGATCTCGGCGAGGCAGGATGCGGGCCGCAGGCGTGGAACTGAGGCAAAGCCGCGTGGCGGAAGAGGAGGAGCCAATGTTCCAGCTGTGCTTGCTCAGAAGCGAGCAGATCGAGCCACTTGCCGAAGGCGTGCTCCAGGTTCTCGCGCGGGTGGGCGTTCTGTGCGAGAATGAAGAGATGTGCCGCGCCCTGCGCGAATGGGGCGCCGAAGTCGATTTCGCGGCCCAACGGGTGCGCTTCCCGCGCAGGCAGGTCGAAGCGTTCATCGAGCAGCTGCGCCGCGAGGAGGCCGGCCGGCAGCCAGAGTGGGGCACGCACTTTCCGCCGCCCTCTCTCCCCGGCATCGGCACTCAGGTCGCCCAGATCACGCACGACTTCGAGACAGGCGAGCAGCGCAACGCCTGCACGCGCGATTTCATCACCTTCACGCAGCTGGGCGCAGTCCTCCACCCCGAGAAGCCCGTCGGCCACTCCCTCTCGCTCACCGATGTTCCCCCCGTGATGGAGCCGCTCGAGGCGGGACTGCTGCTGGCCGAGTGGGCACCCATCCCCGGTCTCCCCTTTATCTGTCGCGCGGATCAGGCCGATTACCTGAACGAGATGGGCCAGCTTCTTGGCATCGACCACTGGTTCACCTGGGGTGCCACCTGCTTTGCCCACCCCCTGCGCTTCGATCGCGATACCGCGGGCAAGTTCGTCCGACGAGTGCGCGAGGGTGCCTCCGCCGGGCTGACCGCCATGCCGGTCGCCGGAGCCTCGACGCCGATCACCGTCGAGGGCTTCATCGTCGTCTCCAGCGCCGAGCAGATCGCCACCTGGATCGCCGGGCGCGCCCTCAACCCCGCTGTGCCCCTCAGCGGCTCCATCTGGGCCGGCACGATCGATATGAAGAGCGGCACCGTGAGCTACTCCGCCCCTGATGCCATGGGCTATGCCTTTGCCACCGTCGAGTTCCTCCGCCGCTGGTGTGGAATGCGGATCGCCGTCGGCTCTGGAGAGTACTGCGCCGCCAAGCAGCCCAGCCTCTACACCGCCCTGGAGAAGGCGCATAAATCGATGACCGTCTCCGCCTTCACCGGCCAGCCCGCGAGCCCCGGCGGGGGTCTCCTCGACGAGGGGCGCGCTCTCTCCGCTGTGCAGCTTCTCCTCGACCGCGAGATGGCTGCCTCCACCGCCTACCTCGCACCGCAGGTCGATCCCACCCCTGAGAGAATCGGCCTCGACGCGATCCTCGAAGTCGGCATCGGCCTGGAAACGAACTACCTGCAAACCGAGCACACCCTGCGCCTCTTCCGCGATAGCCTCTGGCTTCCAACGCTCCTGGATCGCACCGGCTGGAATGGTCCCTCCGACGAAGCCGCCATCCTGCAGCGCACGCATGCGAAGGTGAAGGAGCTTCTCGCGGAGTACCGCAAGCCAGAGGGACGCGAAGAGCTCCTTGCCGCCATGCGCCAGGTTGTCGAGAAAGCCCGCAAGAAGCTCCTCGCCTGAGTCGGCCCGCCTTCCCCCACCGCCTGGAGTGGTCGCGAAGAAAGCGATCGCACGCGGTGCTTCGCGCAGGAAGGATTCCATCCCTTCGCACGCGAAGCTATTGGCGAAGGTGGGCGCTGGCCGCTCCTGCGCGGCCGGCGCATGGTGGTAGGGAAGATGGGGGTTTGCATGCTGACTGCGTGTGGAGTGGCGGTAGAGCGATTGAAGGGTGGGCAACCGATTCTGGCTCCGCGGGGCGAGGGATGGGAGAGCGGGCACACGTACAATCCCGCAGCAGTGCGCCTGGGACCAGGCGATAGCACAATCATCCGCAAGCTGCTCGGCGAGGGCTCCCCAGCGCCGCGCGAGGGCGTGGTCGCCATCCTCTATCGCGCGCAGCCACGGCAGAGCACCGGATTTCGGGCACCGCGCTCCTCTATCGGGCTGGCAGTGTTCACCCCGGAGCTCGACCTCCTCCGGCGCTTTCCAGAACCGGTGGTCCGCCCGACGGAGGATCCGGAGGGATACGATTATGACGGCGCCGAGGATCCCCGGGTCACGCGCATCGGCGATACCTTCTACATGGTCTACTGCGGCTATACGGAGCATCCCTACGGCGCGAAGATGCGCGTCTGTCTGGCGCGATCACGCGATCTGCTCCACTGGGAGAAGCTGGGCCCCGCGCGGGGCGACATCAACCATTGGCCCAACAAGGATGGCGTCCTCCTGCCCGGTCCCATCGGCGGGCGCCACTTTCTGCTTCACCGTCCGATGGTCGGCCAGCCCTCCGACTTCTGTATGGAGCTGGCGGTAAGCGACTCCCCCACCGGTGAGTGGCGCAACTGCGGACGGGTGCTCCGCGCTCCCGGCCACGCGCAGTGCCGGCACTCGTGGGTGGGCGCCGGCTCGGTTCCCATCCCGCTCGGTGATGGGCGTTACCTCGCCCTCTATCACACCGGCAACCGCCTCCTGGAGGGGTCACGCCAGTACAATGCCGACGCGGTCCTCCTCGACTTTCGCCGCTTCACTCCGGAACACCCGGCCGAGATCATCGCGGGCACGCTCGAACGCATTCTGGTACCGGAGACAGAGTATGAGCGCTCCCTGCGCCCGGGAGACCCAGACCCGCTCCATTGCGTCTTCCCATGCGGCAGCTACCAGCAGGGAGAGCATCTCCACTTCGTGTATGGCGGGTGCGATACCTACACTCTTGCGGCTCGCGTGAGGACAGAGGAACTCCTGGACCGCCTCCACCAATCCGCACCTCCATATCACGGATGAAGGAGACGGATGGGGATGGTGCGGAGGCCCGGCCCAATCGGCGCGGAGCTGAAGCTCCGCGCTGCTTCCCGGCAAAGCCCCTTCGAGGCTCCCCCTCCCAGGCCCCGCCGTATCCGTTTGCTGCGGGTACAGGCAAGCCCAGCCCGGTAGGGCTTCGCTCGCAAGCAGCGCGGTGCTTTAGCGCCGCGCGATGCCCCCCCTCCCAGCCCCCGCCGTGCCCGGTTTGCCCCGCCGCAGGCTGGCTCAGGGTGCCACTTCGACGACGAGGCCGTCATACGCGAGGCGGATGCCATCCGGGAGCTCCGCGTTGGTGCTCTCGTGCTCCAGATCGTGGCAGAGGTGCGTGAAGAGAGCACGGCGCGGGGCCAGACGTTCCACCACCTCGAGCGCCTGCTCCAGGTTGAAGTGCGTCGCGTGTGGCCGGCGGCGCAGGGCATCCAGGATGAGCAGGTCCAGGCCCTGTAACTGCGCCACCGTCTCTTCCGGAAGGAAGCTGGCGTCGGTAACATACGCCGACTTGCCAAAGCGGTAGGCGGTGATCGGGAGCTGGCCGTGCATCACGCGCAAGGGGCGCACTTCCAGACCGTGGAGATTGAAGCTCGGGCGTACCAGCCGGCGAAGCTCCAGGCGGGGTTTCCCGCCGCCCACTTGCGTCGGTACAAAGGCATAGCGGAAGATGCGGCGCAACTCACGCAGGGTGGTGCTATCGCCATAGCAGGGAAGCGCTCCGCCCTGCAGGTCGTTGAAGCGCCGGACATCATCCAGACCAAAGACATGATCCGCGTGCGCATGGGTGAAGAGGACGGCGTCGACACGCTTGAGGCCTGCGCGGATCGCTTGAAGCCGGAGTTCGGGGGATGTATCTACCAGCACGGAGGCGCCGTTTTGTTCCACCAGGATGGAGCAGCGGGTACGGTGGTTGCGCGGATCGGTGGAGGTGCACGTGGGGCAATCGCAACCGATCACGGGCACGCCATGAGACGTGCCCGTGCCCAAGAAAGTGATCTTCAGCATGTAACTCCAGGTATCAAAGGTAAGAGCGCGAGTAAACGGGAGTGACCTCCTCCCGCGGGCCAGGCTCGCGCAGTCGGGCGCAGCTCGCGCCAGTGACTGGCCTTCACTCGAAACTTCACATAAAGAACGCCGGATCGGCAGCGGGGCTCTCCTGGTAGCCGATCTCCTCGCGGACGAGGAAGAGCGGGCGGCGCTGCGTCTCCTGATAGATCCGCCCGATGTACTCGCCGATGATCCCCAGGAGGAAGATCTGCACGCTGCCAAGCAGGAGCACGCCCGTGCCGAGAAGGGCATAGCCACGCTCCGGACCCAACCCGCGCAGCTTCTCCAGGAGCACGAGGAGGAACATCACGAAGCTCCCAATGCCGATCACCCCACCGAGGAGGGTTGCCAGGCGCAGCGGCACGATGGAGAAAGCGACGATGCTATCGATCGCCAGACGCGTCAGTTTGAAGTAGTTGTACTTCGTGCGCCCGGCGAAACGCGGCTCGCGATGGAATTTCACGCCCGTCTGCCGGAACCCAACCCAGCAGATCAGCCCGCGCACGAAGCGGTTGCGCTCGGAGCAGCGGTTGAACGCGTCCACCACCTTCCGGTCCATCAGCCGGAAATCGCCGGTATCCCGGGGCAGGTCGAGGTTCGCCAGGCGGCGCATCACGCGGTAGAAGGCAAAGGAGGTCGCCCGCTTCAGCCACGTCTCACGCGCTCGCGTCGCGCGCTGGGCATAGACGAGGTCGTATCCCTCCTTCCAGCGCGCCACCAGCTCGGGGATCAGCTCCGGCGGATCCTGGAGGTCCGCATCGATGAGGACGACGGCACGCCCCCGGGCATACCGCAGGCCGGCCGTCGAGGCCATCTCGTGCCCGAAGTTGCGCGAGAGCGAGATGACGCGCACGTGCTCGCGGTCGCCCGCGTGCAGCTCGCGCAGCAAGGCGAGAGAGCCATCGCGGCTGCCATCGTCCACGAAGACCATCTCATAGCTGCCTGCCACCTTCCGCAGCACGGCGGTCAGCCGGCGGTGCAGCTCCGCCAGACACCCTTCCTCGTTGAAAACTGGAACGACGACTGAAATATCGACTTCGCTCATGGGTCTGCGGGGTTTACGGGCATTGCCTGCTATACCGTGATATTCACGAGGGAGGCATCCAGACGGTTGGTATCAAAGCCAACGACGACCTCCTCATCCAGGAAGGTGACCGGGACATCGGTGTAGCCGAGAGCGTCCAGATCCCCCAGGGCATCCGCATCGCGCTCCACATCGCGCACCCGAAAGCGCAGGCCGCGGTTCTCCAGGTAGCGGATCACCTGCTCGCACTCCGAGCAGTTCGGGCGCACATACACTACTATGTTCTCCGGGACGCGCCGTTCTCCTCCCATCCCACCGCTCCTTTCTTCGGTATCCGGACCTCGGGACTGGCGTCAGACGGCAACCCGCTCCTGGGCTTCCCGGGCAGCGCGCTCCAGGCGCGGCCGGTAGATCAGATCGAAGGTGTTTCCCGTTCCGGGAAAGAGGCGCTCCGCGTCGCGGCGCAGACCGGCGATCACCTGCTCTACCTCCTCGGAAGCGATCTTCCCCGTACGGATCTCCTCTTGCGCGCGATCCACGAGCGACCGGAGCTGCTGAAGGCGGCTCTCCTCGTCGGCGATCTCTTCTATCTTATGGAGCACCATCTTAAGTCACCCTTCCATAGGCGCGCACGACAGCGAACTTATACCGCCCGTCGTCACCGCGCACCGGCTCCAGGTTGCGCATCTCCCACGGGGGGTTCTCCTCGCACCACTGGCGCACGTCTTCCGCCGCCGCAGTCTCGTTCCCCGCGTCGCTCCATACCTCACCGGTGCCGTAATGCTCCTTCACGTTCACTCGTACGACTGCCATCGTGCCCCTCCTGCACGCCAGATACCCAGAGCGCAGGCTCGCGAAACGGCACAGCGGGCGATGCCTGAAGAGCGGTGACCCCACCGGCCGTCTGTACGACGCACCGACGCGGGCCGTTGTTCGCGATGCAAGGGCGTTGCCACATGCCGGCAACTCTCCCTTGCGGGAAGAGACCGCTCCGATGCGGGCCATCAAGATGGTCGCAGCACCTCGCGCGCCCTACCGCTGCCGGCGCTGCCACTCGAAGATGGAGGGGACGGCCGGCCTTGGGCGGGGGGCCTCGCCGGCAGGCTCCAGGCGGTTATCGCGCTCCACCAGGGGCCTGCCCAGACCACCCCACATCTTCCCGTTGCCGCCGAGAACCCGGTTGCCGATCAGCTCCACGCCGATGCAGTCCGGTGATAGGAGGAGGACCGCGGGCTGTGTCTCGTCCGCCAGGCAAAAGACGTTGCCTCGGATGATGTGGTCGAAGCTCGCCGTCTTGGCAAAGATCCCCGGGCCCGCACCAGCGACGAACCGGTTGTAGAGGATGAGCCAGTTCTCATTCATGCCGCCCATCCAGAGCCCCGCTTTCGGCGAGCGAATATCGCAGTTGTAAACCACGTTGCGCGGTCCGTTGGGGCCGTGGGCGGTGTCTTCCGGCGGGGAAGCCCACATGCCGTAGCCGTAGGCGCCGTTGCCCGTAGAGGCTTCAACGACGCACTCCTCGAAGAGGTTCTCATGGGTCCACCCGGAGTGCCACTGGGCGTCGCTGGCATAGAACGCGCTCTTGCGGATGACATTGCCAGACGCGGCCCACTGCACGCAGGGCGCGTGCCGCAGCTTGTAGGTGGTCACGTTTTCCATTAGACAATCGCAGGCCTGCTCCCACCCGGCGTAGGCGCTGCCACCGCCACCCTTGAACCAGGCGTCGTCGAGGACGCAGTCCCGGATCTCGCACCACTTCGCGCCGGTGAAGTAGAGCGGGAAGCGCCCGGCCTTCTTCACGGCCACGCCGCGCGCCCAGCTCTCCCACACGTTGTGGAAGTAGATTCCGCTCGTCCAGATCGGCTCTCGCTGCTCTAGGGAGAGGTCCTCGACGCCGCAGCGGCGGATCGGCTGTATCTCCTGCGCGTAGGCACCATCCACCACGGGAAAGCCGATCCGCAACGGCTGGTTCACGGTGATCCGCTGGCCATCCACCCGCTCGACCAGCAACTCGGTGCGCCGGTACTCGCCCCACTGGCAGGCGTTGCGGACCAGCGCGTCCCACCGCGGCGTCTTGGGCGCACGCAGGCGGATCCGGTCGCCCGCGGCGATCCCCTCGGTGCTCTCCAGGAGGAGTTCGCGGTCGCCGCGCCGGCCATCACGGGCCAGCTTGATCCGCGGGCTCGCATAGGCGCCGCCACTGAATGCAATCGCCGCAGCCGGCGGCGTATGGAGGCGGCCGTCCTTTGTGGACGCGTCGGTGCGCACCCGGAGCATCGCCTCGGCCTTCCTGCCGCCAGGGTAATCGGCAACCGCCTTGAGGATGTACTCGCCGCTCCCGGCCCGCGCGGTCACCGCGCTTCCAGCAACGCTCAGGGAGAAGGTGCCGCCCCAGTGAGCATGCCGTTGGATGCGGCGCACCTCCTGGCCATCCACCTCCAGCGAGATCGCCTGCAGCTCCTTCGGGTCGGCATGGATCTCGATGGCGGTGGTGGGGGTCACCGTCGCGCCTGGAGCGGGCCGGCAGAAACGCACGCCGCCCGCCGGCACGCCGTAGCGGAAGATCAGCCGCGTCTTCTCGGCGCCGGCGCCGCGCAGGACGACGCCATCCCGCGTGATTAGCACTGGCCGGTCGAGGTAGTAAGTGCCGGCTCCCAGGAGAAGGGCGCCCCCGCCGCGCTTCCCGACCGCTTCGGCGCCGCGCTCCAGGGCGGCGCTGTCGTCGGCATCGTCATCCGCCTTCGCGCCGAACTCCTCGATCCTCGCCACCACCGGCACCTTTGGAATGCCGCCGGGCACGCCGGCCCAGCACCAGTCAGGGTAGACGATGCCGTCGGGACCCACCACGTCGGCTGCCGTCAGCTTTGCCTT
This sequence comes from Armatimonadota bacterium, assembly GCA_012512265.1. Classification (GTDB taxonomy): domain Bacteria; phylum Armatimonadota; class JAAZEB01; order JAAZEB01; family JAAZEB01; genus DUUU01. The sequence goes on from JAAZEM010000116.1 coordinate 40,319, forward strand.
CTCCTCGGGCCGGATCTTGTAGGTGCCTTCCCAAGGAGGCCGCATCGCCTTCGGATCCAGGGCCTCGAACCGGAAGTCATCGAGGTAGGCCACCACCTTCGCGTGGCTGTAGCTATGGATCCACAGCTCCAGATAGGCGGCGCCTTCAGGGGCATAGATGGTGCTTGTGAAGGGAACCCACTTCCCCACGGGCTCGGAGGGCGCAGCGCGGTGGAAGTCGTCGCCCTTGCCGATGAGCTTTCCCTCTTTGTCGAGCACGCGCACGTAGATCCCGAGGCCGGATCCAGAAACGGGGAAGGCTTTTCCATGCAGTTCGTAGACGCCTGCTCCCTCGATGGGTACGCGGCTGGCGATGGCGCTGGAGCCGTTCTTGGGATGGTCGTCCACCACCTTGAGCGACCATTTCCCGGACGCCGCCTGCTCCTGCGACAGCGTGGACATCCCCTCATCCGCCGGGATGTTCCACCCTTGCGCGCCCTGCTCGAAGTCTCCGTTGGGTATCGGGAGCGTCTTGTTCCGCGCTGGCGCAGCGACCGCCGGGATCGCCAGAAGCAACGCGGTGACGAGGGGCCAAGAGTGAAGTCTCATCACAGCCTCCACGGTACCCCAGCGCGAGGAACTCGAGGGAAGCTCTGGCGTCAATCCTCCGTCAGGCAGCGCAACGTCAGCAACCGCGAGCGAGAGTCGAGCAGCGAGCGCGTCTCGCGGAAGAGGAAGGTGTGCATCTGGCCATCTACCAGGTAGAGGATCTCGCCTTCACGGGTGATGGAAGGGTCGTGCGCGGGGAGGCGGGCCATGTGGAGCAGGCGCGAGCGCAGTTGGTCGAAAACGCGCTGGGGGCCTTTCAGAATGCGTCGCTCGCCCTCTTCACCGCGGAGGATGACCTCGGTACCATCCCCCACCTGCACATAGAGTGTGCTCCCCTGCTCCTCCACTGCGATGTGCAGCATTCTGCTGATCGCCTCGAGTACCGAGACCTCCATCGTCCACCGCATCCTTCCACACCCTATAGACACCTGGCCCGCCGGCTGAGTGTTCGGCTCACCAGTGTTCTTCGCTCATGGAGCGCAGCCGCTCCGCGCTTGCTTCGGCCGTGAGGTCGCGTTGGGGCTCTCCCAGCATCTCGTAGCCCACCATGAACTTCTTCACCTTCGCCGAACGGAGGAGCGGCGGGTAGAAGTGCATGTGGAAATGGCACTCTGGATGCTCGCGCCCGTCCGTGGGCGCCTGGTGGATCCCCATCGAGTAGGGGAACGAGACCTCGAAGACATTGTCGTAGCGCGTCGTCAGCCGGCGTAAGATCTCAGCGAGGGCATTGCGCTCCTCATCCGAGAACTCGGTGATCGCCGTCACGTGGCGGTGACTGAGAATCATCGTCTCGAAGGGCCACACCGCCCAGAATGGCACCAACGCCGTGAAGTACCGGTTGGCACACACCAGGCGCTCACCGCGCCGCGACTCCTCGGCAAGGTAGTCGCATAGGAGGCAGGCGCCTCCGCGCGCGCGCCGGTACTCCGCCATCGAGGCCAGTTCCTTCGCCGGGCCATCCGGCACCCTCTCCTGCGCCCAGATCTGCCCGTGGGGATGGGGGTTGCTGCACCCCATGATCGCCCCTTTGTTCTCGAAGATCTGGACATGATTCACGTAAGGGAGAGCGCCGAGCGAGGCATACTCTTCCGCCCAAGTATCCACCACAGTGCGGATCTCGGCATCGCCCATCTCCGCGAGCGTCAGGTCGTGCCGCGGCGAGAAGACCACCACGCGGCACTGCCCGCGTTCCGGCTGCACCACTAGCAGGTCGTGCCCCGTATCCACCGGCGTATCGGGAGTATCCGGCAACAGCGCCGAGAAGTCGTTCCGAAAAACGTAGGTGCCGGTGAACTGGGGATTGCGCGGCCTCGGCCCACCCCCCGGCGGCTCGGCTCGCTCGTTGCCGGGGCACAGATAGCACTGCGGGTCGTAGGTAGGCCGTCGTGCTTCCTGCTCCTTCTCGACGGCGCCCTGCCAGGGCCGCTGCATGCGGTGCGGCGAGACGAGAACCCACTCCCGCGTGAGGGGATTGAAGCGCCGGTGGGGGCGCTGCCGGTAATCAACTGATGCCATCCGTGTCTCCGTGGTGCCTGCCGGCGCGAAGCGCTGGCACGAACTGTCAAATACTAAGGGACTGTTCGGCAGCCACCCCCCGTTCTCCTCTTGTTGACACCCAGACACGCGCGTGGTACAATGCGGTGGGCGCATTACAGCCAGCACCTGGAGCCTATCAGAGAGTCCTCTCGGATAGCGGAGAGACTTTCCGAAAGAGCGAGCGCTTCGGATGGGTTCTCGGTCTCTGCCGGGATGATGCCGGGAGCTACAGGCAGCCAGCACTGGGACTGCATGCCCCCTCGGGGCGGCCCTCGGGTCCCGATGGGAGGAGACGACCGGGCCCCATATCGGTTTGCCGGTGTTCCTCTGTAGGCATTGAGGAGGTACATGACGATGAAGAGATTGCTTGCCTCGCGAGTGCTCATTGTTCTCGGCACGTTCCTGATGGCATCGGGAATCGCCGCAGCCCAACAGGAAGAGGCGATCCTCACCTCCGTGCCACCGGAGGCAATCGCCTTTGTCTCCGCCGATATCGAGCAGCTCCGGGCCTTCTGGGAAGAGATCAAGGGCTCGACGCTCGGCCGGCTTTTGGCCCAGGAGCTTACCCGAGCCAGGCCCGGTGCCGGCGCTGGCGCGGATCCCCGTCAGATCTTCGAGATGCTCAGCCACGCGTTCCAGGACCGCGTCTCACTGGCGCTGATGGATGAGAAGTGGGCGCCAAAGCAAGTGCCACCGATGGTTGTCGTGATACCGCTCAAGAACTATGAGCACGCTCGCGCGCTCCTCACCGTGGCACAGATGCAGTTGCAGCTCCAGGGGAGGGCCACCTTCACCGCCCGCGAGTATCAGGGCGTACAACTCACCAGCGTCTCCGCCGGCAGGCTGAAAGAGGGCCAGCTAGGCTACGCGCTGCTTGACGACCGGCTACTCATCGCCACCAAGCCATCCTGGCTAGAGAAAGCGGTGGATCTGAGCATCCAACTCGCCGAGGGCCTCGGCAACAATGCCGAGTTTCAGCGCGTGCAGGCGCTCGTTGCTGCCAAGGGGCCAGCACCCGCGTGGTTCTGGTGGGACCCGACTCGGTTGAACCAGCGCATGATGGAGATGGCGGAGGAAGCAGCCCGCTCCAAGGGCGAGGCCAAGGGCCAGCCCGCGGCGAAGCCTCGGTCACTCCCCATCCAGCCCGCCATGCTCAAGCAGGTGATGGAGGCCTATACGGCCGCTGGAGGCCGCCTGGAGCTGAGCCACGAAGGCATCGCCTTCGACACGGTCACCCTGATCAACGCCGAGAATGCAATCGGGCGCAAGCTGATGGCGCAAAAGGGAGCGCCACTCCGCTCGGCGCGGCTTGCCTCTGCCGACCCTCTCCTCTACATCGGCTTCAATAACCTCCCCTTCGTCATCGAGATCACCCAGATGCTCTTCAGCTCGATGCAGGGTGACGTTCAGCAGATGCTCGCCGGCATTGGACAGGCGCTTCAGACCGCCACCGGCCTCAACCCAAAGGCGGATCTCCTCGACCACATCGGCACCGAGTGCGCCATCGTCCTGAACGACCTGCCCCCCGATCTGAAGACCATTCCCGCGCTCTTCTACCTCCACACGACGAGCGTGCCCGCTCTTGACAAGACGATGCAGAAGCTGCGCGCGCACCTCGGCGAGGGATTGCGCATCAAGTTCATCGAAAAGAACGTTCCCGAGGGGCGCTACTACTATATGGATCAGGAGACCGCGCCCCTTCCAGTCTCGCCCGGATGGACCTTCGCCGGTGACTTCCTGGTCATCGGCGTTGCGCCGGACGCCCTGAAGAGCCCGCTCGTCCTCGCCAAAGGCAACGGCCACTCTCTTGCTGATAGCCCTGTCTATCAGCGCACGGTCGCCACAGCGGGCGAGAACCTCACGGGCGCCTTCTTCGTCGACCTGGCCAAAGCGACGGCGCTCCTGGAGAAGCTGCCCGCCAAGCCTGGGAAGGGGCAGAAGGCCGCCCCGCCCGCCGCCGTGAAGCAGGCGCTGAAGGCGCTGGGCAC
>JAAZEM010000117.1 GCA_012512265.1 Armatimonadota bacterium
CGGGCGCCTGGGTCTGGAGCTCGCGCGCGAGGCCCAGCGCCGCGGCGCCGAAGTGACGCTGCTCCTTGGCCCCACCCGGCTGCACGTGCCGGACGCAGACCGCCAGGCGATCCGCGTCTGCGACTACACCTACTTCGACGAACTGCTAGAGTGGGTGCGCCGGGAGGTCGGCAGCCGTTCCTACGACGCCTTCCTGCACACCGCGGCGGTTTCCGACTACGCGCCGGACCGCCAGTCCGGCAAGATCGCCTCGGGGCGCGAGGAGCTTGTGCTCCGGCTGCACCCGCTCCCGAAGATCGTCGATGAAGTGAAGCCGCTCGATCCCGGGATCCTCCTGGTCAAGTTCAAGCTGGAGGTGGGCGTCTCGCGCGACGAGCTGCTCCGGATCGCTCAGAAGAGCCGCGAGCACTCGCGCGCCGATCTCATCGTGGCGAACGACAAGCGCCAGCTGGCCGGGGGGGCGCACCCGGCGATTATCCTCGGGCCCGAGGGAATCGTGGCGGAGGTGGAAACGCGCGAGGAGCTGGTGCGCGCGCTGCTCGACGCCGTCGCGGAACGCCTCCACCAGCGAGGGAGTGATACACCATGAATGTGCTCGTTGGCGTGACGGGCGGGATTGCCTGCTACAAGGCGTGCGAGCTGGTGCGCTGCTTCCGGCGCGAGGGCCACGCCGTGCGCGTGGCGATGACCGCCAACGCCACCCGCTTCGTCACCGCGCTCACCTTCGAGACACTCTCGAACAACCCCGTCGCTGACGACCTGTGGACGCGCGGGCACCAATACAACGTGGAGCATATCGAGCTCGCGAAGTGGGCCGATATCGCGGTGATCGCCCCGGCTACCGCGAACGTCATCGGCAAGGTGGCGAACGGGATCGCCGATGACCTCCTCACGACGGTGGTGATGGCCCTGCCGGAAGAGACGCCCGTGGTCATTGCCCCGGCGATGAACACCCGGATGTGGCAGAACCCGATCGTGCAGCGCAACGTTGAGACGCTGCGCGCCCTCGGGAAGTATCATTTCGTCCTCCCCCGCGTGGCGGAGCTGGCGTGTGGCGACGTCGGCACCGGCGCACTGGCCGAGCCCGTGGAGATCTTCCACGAGACGCTGCGGATCGCCGCGAGTCGGGCCTCGGACGGCGGCCCCGCCGAGCATCCCGCTTCCTGAGCCTTGCCGGGCCGCGCCGGCCAGGAACCAGACGTTCGGGCGTGCAACCTGTTATCATGAGATTCCGACCTTGCATCGACCTGCACCAGGGGAAGGTGAAGCAGATCGTCGGGGGAACACTGCGCGACGATAGCGAGCCGTCCACGAACTTCGTCTCGGCGCATCCCCCGGCCTACTACGCGCGGCTCTATCGCGACGACGGCCTGGAGGGCGGGCACGTCATCATGCTCGGGCCCGGCAACGAGGAAGCCGCCACGGAGGCGCTGGGGGCTGCGCCGGGGTGGCTGCAGGTGGGGGGCGGGATCAACGCCGACAACGCGCCGCTCTGGCTGGAGCGCGGCGCGTCCGGGGTGATCGTTACATCCTACGTCTTTCGCGAGGGGCGCGTGGACCTGGAGCGCCTGCGCCAGCTCGTCACAGCCGTCGGCCGCGAGCGCCTGATCTTAGACCTGAGCTGTCGCAAGCGCGATGGCCGCTACTGGATCGTCACCGACCGCTGGCAGCGCTTCACCGAGGCCGCCGTCAACCGCGACACGCTCGCCTGGCTCGCGGAATACTGCGCGGAGTTCCTCGTTCACGCCGTGGACGTGGAGGGACTGCGCCAGGGGATCGACGAGGAGCTCGTCGAGATTCTGGC
>JAAZEM010000118.1 GCA_012512265.1 Armatimonadota bacterium
CACCTCCAGGTGCCGGCGACCCAGGTCGCTGACGCGGCCGGCAGCGACCAGTTAATGCCGGTATGGGACTTGATGTCGCTCTTCGACGTGATCTACCTCACCCGCGTGCAGCGAGAGCGCTTCCGCACGCACGCCGAGTATGAAGCGGCTGCCGGCAGCTACTCCATCAAGAGGGCGATGCTCGACAAAGCGAAAAAGGACGCCCTCATCATGCACCCGCTCCCCCGGGTGGATGAGCTGGATTACCGCATCGACCGCGACCGCCGGGCGGCCTATTTCCGCCAGGCAGGCAACGGCGTGCCGATCCGCATGGCGCTCTCCGCGCTACTCCTTGGCGCCGAGGATCCTGGTCCCGGCACGCATCCCCCGGAGACGCACGCCACTCCGGTGAACACTCCGCCGGGCCTGGTCTGCCCCAACGAACGCTGCGTCACCCGGAACGAGCCCTACCTCACCCCGCGGTTTGTCAGCGTTGCCGGGCACGAGGGGGCGCTCCAATGCGCCTACTGCGATCGCGAGGTGCAGCAGCCGTAGTGCCGGCGGCAACGGATAGGACGATCCCCCTCCGCTCGGCTCCTACCGCGCGGTGTGGAGCAGGTAGAGCCCGCCCAGCAGCACGAGGAAGCCACAGCTCTTCTTGAGGAGCGCCGTTCCGCGGGATTCGCGGCTCCAATGGAGGTAGCGCTGCACGACTTCGGTGGACGCGCCGGCGGCCACGATGACGGCGCAGTGGCCGGCCCCATAGGCGATGAGCAGGCTGGCCCCGTAGAGCGGCTGCGTGGCGCTCGCCTTGAACGTCACCGCGAGCACGGGCGCCATGTAGGCGAAGGTGCAAGGCCCCAGGGCAATCCCAAAAACCAGCCCGAGGAGCAGGGCGGCCAGAATTCCCCGGTGGCGTATCTTACCGGGGCCAACGGCTGGGATGGAGAGGGGGATCACATCCATCAGGTGCAGGCCCACCACGAAGAAAAGCGCGGCCACCACGTAGTTGCCGGCGGCGCCCACGTCGCCGGCCATGCGTCCCAGTGAGGCGGTGATCGCGCCAATTCCGGCGATGGTGATCAGGATTCCCCCCGCGAAGGCCAGGGAGAGTGCGAATGCGCGCCGCGCGCTCATCGTCGCCTGGTTCCCGATGAAGCCCACGATCAGCGGGATGCCGGCCAGATGGCACGGGCTGAGTAGAACGCTCAACACCCCCCAGAGGGCAGCGGCACCGAGCGCGATGCCCGGCGATCCCTCCACGGCGCGGGTCATCGAACTGAGGAGCTGTTCCATGCTTCAGAAGCCCTCCACCCATCTCATCGCGGAGCACACCGGGCGCTCCGCGACGCCCTACTCCTTTAGACCCCGCTGAAGGCAATTGCGCGCCCAGAAGTTTCTTGATCTCCGCAGGGAAGAGCACGCGCCCGGATGACTTCGCTTTGCCATCCACTGCCAGGGCCAGTGTCGCCATCCCCCCCGAGCTTCACCATATCATAGCATACGGATAGAGCTGCCTGGGCGCTGTGGCGGCACTCTGACATCTTCGCCCGGGCGTATGCCCAGTATGTGACCGTGAAGAGCGGCGACCCCGTGCTCCTGGAGCAGCTGGAGGAGTGCCGGCAGAGGCGTTTTGACAGAAACGGCCGGAAGATGTATTATCCCGAACAATGGGGTGATGCCGACTTCGAGCCGCTGCTGAAGTAGTTCGATGACGAGTTTGCCCGGAGGGAGGGGATCCTGTGACAAGCGACGAGCTGCTGATGCAGGAGGACGTGAAGAACCTGATGGAGCAGTATGGGTTCTCGCGCGAGCAGGCAGAGCGCGCCGTGCAGACGAACCTGCGTGCCGGGAGCGACGTGGGCATCAAGGTGGACGGGAAGTTCATCCCGGTGTACTCGCCGATCACAGCGGTGCGCGATGAAGTGCTGAAGGAAGCGGTGAGGCTGCAGCGCGAGCAATATGGTGTGGCAGCAATATAGAGCATCCTGCTCTGGCAGGATGAACATAGAGGGCAGGGCGAACAAGGGGGTTCGCCCCTACAGGCGGGGCAGTGCATGGGGCCTGGCGGTGGAAGCCGCTGGGCCTTGTTTGTTGGGGGCTGGTCCAATCGGGCCGGCCCCTTATCGTTTGGGGCGGCTTTCGGGCTGCCGCGGGAGCCGGCGGCAGGATCTCACCTGTCCGCCATCATCGCGTGGGTGAGACGCTGCGGCGTAGTAGCTCGTAGGACGGCATCAGCGCCGGCGGAACGTCGGATTGATGAAGTCCGGTCGCGCGCAAAACGCACGCGACCGGAGAAAAGCGGCAATCAGGAGAGGGCTACGCCTCACCCATCTCCTCTTCATCCTCCTCGCCAAGGGCACCCGCCAGACCACCTTTGTGCCCATACTCCGGGCACTCGGTGTGCGGCGAGATCTCATGGAGCTCGCGACGCTGTTCAGGGGTGAGCACTGCGAGGGCATCCAGCTTGGCGTTTGCCATCAGCAGGCCCATCTCCGTCTTCTTTTGCCCGATATTGCGAACCGCCTGCTCCACGAGCATGCGATCCGGCGCATCCTCCATCAGCATCTGCTTTAGCTCGAGTTTGGCCACGCGAACCTCCGCCCACCGGCGGATCATCTCCTTCTTCGTGTTGAATAGGATCTGACGGAGCTGCTCTTTCTGGGCATCGCTCAGGTCCAGATGCTCCCAGCGGTGGAGCCAGGCCATCTTGTGCATCATGCCCGCGTGCCCCCTCCATGGATGCATGTGTCCGCACATTCGGCCACCCATCATCGCCCTCCTTGCCACCTTTCCGAACCCTACGCGCATGCGAATGGAGGCGTCCGCAGATCCCAGTATGGAGCCGTTGATGTGTGCCCTCTTCCTGATGCGTCACGCGGATGGTTCCGCCGCCACAGCATACGCTCTTTGCCAGGTGGGTCCCGGATCGGGCTTACCCGGGCGGTTCCTATGCCAAACCTGAGCGTCTTCCAGGCGATCCCCAGGGAGGGTCCCGCCGTGCTTTTTCCGCCCGGGCGCCCAACCGCGATAGCCTGAGCCCGGCGCGCGCGCCGTGATCCCGGTCCCGGGGCAGGAAAGCTAAGAGGAACGCTCGTCTCAGCGGCCCGATTCCCCCTTTTTTGGCAGCCGCGCGATCATCTTGCACAGCTTCTTGGCCTGCTGCTTGCGCTCTCGCTCCGCCTTCCGGTCGCGCGTCGACTCCTGGTATGCCAGCTCCCGACGCATTCGCCGGTAGTTCTCAAACCGCGCCGGATCCAGCGTGCCATCACTCAGTGCCGCTCGGACCCGGCATCCTGGCTCGCGCTCGTGCTGGCAATCGGCATAGCGACACCCGAACGCCAACTCCTCAATCTCTGGGAACGCCTCCGCGACCCCCTCCCATGCGTCCCCGATCTGCAGCTCCCGTATACCTGGAGTATCCACCACGAGCGCGCCCGAAGGGAGGAGAAAGATCTGGCGGGAGGTCGTCGTATGCCGGCCCTTGCTATCGCCGGCACGCACCGGCTGCGTTGACTGTACCTCCTCTCCCAAGAGGTGGTTGATCAGCGTCGATTTCCCCACGCCAGATGACCCAAGCAGCGCCAAGGTGCGCCGCGGGACGAGGTATTGGGCAAGCGCATCCAGGCCCTCGCCCGTGAGCGCGCTCACCGCGTGGATCGGGGCGATCCCAGCCACCGCCCGTGCCTCGGCAAGCCGCTCCTCGAGCTGCGAACAGAGATCCGCCTTCGTGAGCAGCACCACTGGATCGGCGCCGCTCTGCCAGGCGACCGCCAGGTAGCGCTCGATGCGGCGCAGGCGGTAGTTGTCATCCAGGCCAACGGCCAGGAAAAGCGTGTCGATATTCGCGGCCACCGGCTGCTCGCCAGGCTTGGTCCCAGCCTCCTTCCGCGACAGCCAGCTCCGACGCGGCAGAATGCCGTGTACCAGCGCCTTTGGCGGCTCTTCAGGAAGTATCTAAAGGATGACCCAGTCGCCCACGACCGGCAGCTCGTCTCGCCGCGTGGCGGCATGCAGCACCTTGCCGGGCAGGATAGCCGCCATCTCCCCGGCCTCCGTTTGCACCCGGTACTGGCCCTTATGCTCGGCGATCACTCGTCCGGGCACATGATCCTCGCCCGCCTGCGCCGCGAAATGCCCGGCGTAGAACCCGCTCCATCCTAGCGCATCCAACCGCATCTCTCTTCCCCCCTCTCTCCCCTGAAATCACCGCGCGGTGGCACCGTCGTGCCAACCGCCCGCCGAAGCGTCCTCTCGATGACAACATACTCCATGCCCGCCCCTCTCTATCGTCTCTTAGGCTGCGAAATGCACGGAGCGTCCGGGCCGGCCTCTCCCAGCCATTCCTCATAGCACCGGCGGATCTGGCGCACGTGATAGGCGATGTTCGCTGATGTGCATCCCAGGGTGCCGCCCGCCTCGCGCCAGGTGAAACCATCCACCAACAGGCTGAGCACCTGCCGTTGGACCGGCTTCAATCGCCGGGCGAACTCCGCCACGCAGGCATAGCCGGCCGGCGACTCCTCACGGGCTTCGATCTCAAGGGCGGAATCGTCTAGCGAGGCGAAGCGGCGCGTGCTCGCGCGTCGGACAGCATCGAGCAGGCGCCAGCGAGCATGATGGATCAGGTACTGCTCCGGGCTGCCGATGCGCACATCCAGGCCGGGCAGCGCCTCCAGCAAGCCGAGCCACGCCTCCTGCAAGAGGTCATCGGCCTCTTCGCCGGTTCGACGGGCGTAGTAGGCAGCCATCTTCGCGAGTCGCGGGCGCAGAGAATCGACCACCATGCGGGTGGCGTGCGCGTCCCCCGCGCTCGCGCGCTCAAACAGGGAATTCATTGTTGGTCTCTCCTCGAAAGCGGTATCAGAATGCAGGCGCGCGCGCCCGCCTACCGGTAGCGCTCCGGAAGAGACCCTTGCCCAGGGAGGGCGAAAGGGGAGCCCATGCCTTCAGCAGGGGCTAGGCCGGAAGGCTACCGGATCGGGAGGCGCTTCGCGCGCGGCGCACGATTTGATTGGGTTTGATGGTCACCCTCATTAGTACCTCTCCTTTCCGGTTATGTCGGGAGCACCAGCGTGCCGCTATCGGCACGGCCCCGAACCACTCCCATATTCCTTATCGCCGCAACGGCTCCTCTTGCTAAAGAGTCTGAAATCCATTTTGAACGGCGAACTCGGCCAGCAGGCGCCGCAGGCGGGCCTTCCCTCCCTCGGGCAGGAAGCTCATCTGCACCGCCTGCGCCATGATGTGGAGGATCTCGCCGTCGCTGAAGCCGTGGGCGGCCTGCAGCCGCGCCAGCTCACGCGTGATGTCGGTGCCAAACAGCGTCGGATCGTCGGAGTTGATCGAGAGCCTCACGCCGCGCTCGAACCACCGGCGCACCGGGTGGGCCTCCAGCGACTCGACCGCGCCGGTGAGCACGTTGCTCCAGGGGCAACACTCGATGGCGATGCCGTGCTCGACGACGTACTCGGCCAGCCGGGGGTCGTCCTCCATGCGCACGCCATGCCCGATGCGCTCGACTCCCAGAAGCCGGATGCAATCCCACACACTCTCCGGCCCCGCAGCCTCGCCCGCGTGCGCCGTCACACGCAGGCCCTGGTCGCGCGCCCACTGATAGATCTCCGCGTAGGGCGCGGCGGGGAAGTCACGCTCGTTGCCGCCCAGGGTGATGCCGATCACGCCTCGATCCTGCGCGCCGGCGGCAAACCGCGCCATCCGCCAGCCATACTCCAACCCCATGTTTCGGGTCAGGTCCAGGAGGAGCGCCATCTCAATCGCGTGCTCGCTCCGGGCGCGCGCATAGCCGCGCTGGATCGCATCCAGAACCCGATCCGGGTCCAGACCGTGAAAGTGGAGCAGCGTGCCGGGAGAGAAGATCACTTCGGCATAGCGGACGTTCTGCCGCGCCAGGTTGGAGAGGACGTCGTAGGTAATCGGCTCCAGGTCATCGGCATCGCGCAGCCACTCCAGGATCGTGCGGAAGTGCGCCAGGAAGTCGTAGAAGTCGCGGTGCTGGTAGAGGCGCAACACGTCCTCCAGGCAGGCCATCTCGGTATTGCCATGCCGGCGGAACACGCCAAGGAGCGTTTCGGGCGGAATGGCGCCCTCCAGATGGAGGTGCAGCTCCACCTTGGGCAGCTGCTGGAGGAAGGGACTCACGCTCTGGGCAACACGATTCATGGAAGCTCGTCCGTCTTCGCCGGGCGGACGTCGCGCCCCATGAAACGGTCCAACTCGGCGCGCTGCTCTGGCGAGAGCCCACGGACCCCCTCGAGCTGGCGGGTGATCAGCGTCACCCGGGCCGCCTCTTCCAGTACCTCCAGCCGGCTGAACGCCTGCATCAGATTCGCCCCCGTGGTGACCACCGCGTGGTTGCGCAGGAGGATCGCGGACGAGCGCCCGGCGCACTCCGCGACGATCTCCGCCAACTCCTCGGTACCCATCAGGGCGTAGGGAGCGACCACCGGCGGATCGAGAAGGGCGTACGTCTCCGAGAGGAGCCCGATATCGATCGGGGTCTCGGCGCAGGAGAAGGCGCTGAGGGTAACGGGGTGGGCGTGGACGATGGCGCCAACCGACGGGTAACGCTGGTAAATCCGCAGGTGCATCAGCCACTCGCAGCTGGGCTTCAGCTCGGGGGTGAGGTTCCGGCCTTCGAGGTCGATGAGCCCCACTTCACGCGCCCGGATGCGCGCCTTATCGATGCCGCTGGGAGTGATAGCAAACCGGTCCGCGCCCGCGCGACACGAGATATTTCCGCCCGTCGCGCTGGTCAGCCGCAAGCGGTAAACGCGCCGCATGCAACGGGCGACCGCTCGCCGCTCCTCATGAAACTCCTCTTTCATCTGATTGCCTCTCGCTGCCGTAGCTAGGCGAATGCTCGCCCGACTCTACTCTCTCTTTGGCGTTTTCGCCCCATCTTCCCTTGCGGCGCCGATTCCCATAGGCGCGCGCGGATCAGGCCCTTTGGAGCGAGGTACCCTGTGGGAGAGGATTCGACGCCTCTGGGGAAGGTTCCGACGGCGACTCGCACCCCGGCTCAGGATGGAGTGGCACCTTTTCTGCGCCGGGCCCGGCAGGAGCCGAGGGCTCCGCCATGCAGTGCGGGAGGGAGACTGGATGGAGAGGCCGGATGTGCGGATCGAGCGAGATACGCTGGGCGAGAAAGAGGTGCCCGCGGATGCCTATTACGGGGTGCAGACAGCGCGCGCGATGGAGAATTTCCCCGTCAGCGGCCACCGCGCTCACCCGGCGCTCATCGCCGCCCTCGGCACGATCAAGCGTGCCGCGGCTGAAGTAAACGCCGATCTTGGATTGCTGGATCGCGAGCTGGCCGAAGCGATCAGTGAGGCGGCACAGGAGGTCGCCGATCACGTCTGGGACGATCAGTTTGTCGTAGACGTGTTCCAAGCCGGGGCCGGCACCTCGACGCACATGAACGCCAACGAGGTGATCGCCAACCGCGCCAACGAGCTTCTGGGCAGTACCAAGGGGAGCTACCGGCCCGTCCACCCCAACGACCACGTGAACATGGGGCAGTCGACCAACGACGTGATCCCGACGGCGATCCGGCTGGCGGCGCTCGGGGTGCTTCCGGATCTCCTCCGCGCCCTCGAATCGCTGGAGGGGGCGCTGCGCATGAAGGCCGAAGAGTTCGACGGCGTGCTCAAGGCCGGGCGCACTCACCTGCAAGATGCCGTTCCCGTCCGCCTCGGCCAGGAGTTCGGCGCCTATGCCACCGCCATCGCCCACGATCGCGAGCGCCTCGTCACGGCGGGAGAGAGCCTCCGCCGCATCGGGATTGGGGGCACCGCCACAGGAACTGGCCTCAACACCCATCCGGAGTACCACTCGCGCATGGTGGCCCGGCTCTCACAACTGACGGGCGAGTCGCTGCGCTCCTTTGGCGATCTTTTCGCGGCGATGCAGAGCATGGCGGATCCGCTGGAGGCCTCGGCGGCGACACGCACGCTGGCGGTCACGCTGACGCGCATCGCCAATGACATCCGCCTGATGACTTCAGGGCCGACGACGGGGCTGGATGAGATCCGGCTGCCAGCGCTGCAGCCCGGTTCCTCGATCATGCCGGGCAAGGTCAACCCTGTCATGGCAGAGATGTTGAACATGGTGGCGTTCCACGTGATCGGCAGCGACCTGGCGGTAGCACTCGCGGCCCAGGCAGGCCAGCTAGAGCTGAATGTGATGATGCCGCTCATCGCTTACGAGCTGCTCTACTCGCAAAGCTACCTGGCGCGAGCGGTGCAGCTTTTTGCCGACCGGGCCGTGCGCGGGATCGCCGCCAACGAGGCAAAGTGCCGGAGCTGGATGGAGGGAAGTCTCGGGCTGGCGACGGCGCTGAACCCCTACATTGGGTACCACGCGGCCGCGGAGGTCGCCAAAGAGGCTCTGCTCACCGGCAAGAGCGTTCCAGAGATCGTACGCGAGCGCCACCTGCTCCCACCCGAGGAGCTGGAGAAGGTGCTCTCGCCAGCAGCGATGACCGAGCCCAATCTCCCTGGGGGTGGAACCAGCCACGACACGGCATGGTTCATGCACGCTTGTCTGGCACACCCACGGCGTTCCCCGCTCGCGGAACAGGGATGCGCCGAAAAAAGGGGGAAAGAACAATGAAGCTAACGCATATCGTGTGGGCCTGCCTGGTGCTGGCCCTCGCGGGATGTGGGGGAGGGGGCTCGGACGCCGGCACTTCACCGCCGACGCACGCCCCCGAGGTAGTGCAACCGGTCGAGGTGCCGCAGACCGCGCCACCACCGCCGGCCCTGGTCGAAGCAGACGAAAGCAATTTCCAGGAGGACCAATTCGAACGGGAGATTGAGGAGCCGGCAGACCCGGTGATCGAGGAGCGACCGAGCACCGACGTCGATACGATGGCGCCGGACTTCTTCGCCGCCTTCAACGGCGGGGGCGAGATTCCGGGCGCTGCCCGCGGCGCCCTCACGGGTGGCTCAATCTTCGAGAGTCCAGCAGCCGATTCGTTCGCCGGGAGAGCACTCTTCGGCCTCTTCGGAATCGAGTTCCTGGGACCGCGGGAAATCCGCGGGAACGTGCAGTTCTCGGACTCGAACGCTCACACGGTCGCTGTGCCAGTGAGTTTCGCCGATACGGGACTCAGCTATCCGAATCGGTTGGTCTATGAGTCAGGCGGCAACCTCTCCCTGGAGAGCCGCGTCATCACCTACTATCGTTCCGGCTATCGGAACGACCCATTCCACGAGCGCTCTTGGTGGGCTGTCATCAGCGGGGAAGCCGTCGTGAACGGTGTCGAAGGGCACACCTTCGCTATCTTCATCGAAGACCGAAGCAATCCCGACGATCCAAACGATACGCGAACGGGACAAGACTACTTCTCGATCACGATCTACTCGCCCGCGGTGCCGTATGGCGGCACGTTTGAGCGCGACGGGATGGTGATCTGGGGTCTGCAGGGCGTGGTATACCATAACCAATACCCACTGCGCGAGGGGAATATCAAGGCGGTGAACACGCCTCCCGAGCCGGCAGGAGGAACAGGGCCTACCGACGGCATCATCGGGGCGCCATAGACGCGAGCGGCCCGGCCGCGGCTGATCGGGAGGGGGGGCAGGATGGCCCCCCCTTTGAAACGCTCATCCCGAGTTCCGGCTGGGATTCCGGCATAAGGAATCCGAAGCCTGGGAGGCAGCGCGCAACCCGGCGCGCGGCGATAAATCACCGCGCTGCTTGCGAGCGAAGCCCTGCCGGGCTGGGTTGGGGATACTCCCAGATGTCTCAAAACGGCAGTAGCTGAGAGGAGAAGCACCGAAGGGGCTTTGCCGGAAAGCAGCGCGGAGCTTCGAGCTCCGCGCGCGCGGGCGCCCTCTCCTTATGCCGGAATCCCAAGAGTGCCGGGCAGCGATTTGCATCCCCACCGCCGGCATGATACAATAGGCACGGAGAGAGGCATTGACTCATGTCCCGCGCCCGTGTTCTGATCATCGAAGATGAGGCTCACATCGTCGATGTGCTCACCTGGTACTTCCAGCGTGAGGGCTGGGAGGTGCTGTCTGCGCATGATGGCATCACCGGGCTGGAACTGGCGCGCCAGCAAGCGCCCGATCTGATCATCCTCGATCTGATGCTGCCTGGTCTGGATGGGATGGAAGTCTGCCGCCGGCTCCGCCAGGAATCGCGCACGCCCATCTTGATGCTCACCGCCCGCGATGCGGAAATGGACAAAATCACGGGCCTGGAGATCGGCGCGGATGATTACGTCACCAAGCCGTTCAGCTCGCGCGAGGTGGTCGCCCGAGTGAAAGCCCTCCTGCGCCGCGCCAGCTACTCGGAGCCGTCTCGCGACGAGCCGCTCGTCTTTCCCGGGCTCGTCATCGACCGCGCCGGCAAGGAGGTCTCTGTCAACGGTCGCCCGGTGCGCCTGACGCCGACGGAATTCCAGGTACTGCTCCTCTTGGCTAGCCACCCGGGCTGCGCCTTCAGCCGCGATGAGATCATCCAGCACGTCACCGGGGTCGAGTATATCGATACGCGCACCGTGGACGTGCACATCCGCCACCTGCGCGCCAAGCTGGGAGACGACCCCTCGCGGCCGCGCTACTTGCACACCGTCTGGGGAACGGGCTACAAGTTCGAGGCCCTCACGTAGTGGCGTTGGACTGCAAAGAGAGGCACCCATGTTCAGAAGCTTTCGGGCGCAGTTGGTGGTTAGCTTTTTCCTCGTCATCCTGGTGACGCCGCTCCTCTTCATCAGCCTCTTCTATGGGCCGTTCGGGCGGTATCTGCGCTCGGGGAACCACGGATCCTCGCTGCCCTACCATGCGCGGGTGGTTGGCAACGTGGTGCAGGATGCGCTCGCAAAGGGTGCTTCGGTGGACGAGCTCGACCATCTACTGCGCGTGGCTGCCGAAGGAACGCCCTATCAGTTCGTGTTGATCGACCGCGACAGGCAGGTGATGGTGGATACCGGCGTGGCGCCGGGCAGCGCGCTTCCCGCGAACCCGGCGCGCGCGACCAACTATGGCCGGCCGCTCGCCCCCGATGGCCGGCTCGCCGTGCAGCGGGAGGGCCGGCTCCTTCGCGCCGCCGCGCCAATCAATCTGGAGGGGGAGCCCTTCGGGGTGCTTCTCGTCAGCCGGTTCAGCCAGAGGCCGAGCTATTTTAGCCCCTCAACCTTCATCCCGCGGATCATCCTGGGGCTCGTGATCGCGGGGATTCTTGGTCTGGCTCTCTCCCGCCGCCTGCTTCGCCCTGTCGATGCCCTCACCCGCGCCGCCGAAGCGATGGCCGGCGGGGACCTGAGCCAGCGCGTCGCCATACCGCCTCACACCGAGTTGGGGCGGCTCTCGGAGCGGTTCAACCACATGGCGGATCGGATTGAGGAGCTGGTCTCGCGGCTCTCAGGCGAGCACGAGCGCCTCCAGATCGCACACGCGTGCCTCGCCGAGTCCGAGCGCCGGCAGCGCGAGCTGATCGCCGACGTCTCGCATGAGTTGAGGACGCCTCTCGCCGTCATCCGCTCCTCTGTCGATGCCCTGGTGGATGGCGTGGCAGATAACGGGGAGAGGCAGCAGCGCTGCCTGCGCGCCATCGAGGAGGAGACGACCGCCCTTTCCCGTCTGGTGGAGGACCTGCTCACGCTCTCCCGAATCGACAGCGGTCAACTCCCGCTGCGCCGCGAGCCGGTGAGCGTCGCCGCCCTCTTCGAGCGGAGCATCCGCCGGTTTCTCCCAGAGGCCGAGGCACACGGAATCGTTCTCGAGAGCTCCCTGGCCGAGGAGCTCTTCTTCATGGGCGATGAGGAACGCATGGCGCAGGTTCTGGGCAACTTGCTGGATAACGCGATCCGGCACACCCCGGCTGGGGGCCGCGTCCAGCTGGAGGCCGCCCGAGCGGGAGAGCAGATCCGGATCCGGGTATCCGATACGGGATGCGGGATCGCTCCCGAGCATCTGCCCCGGCTTTTCGACCGCCTCTACCGCGCGGAGCGGTCGCGCTGCAAGGACTCGGGAGGCTCGGGATTAGGACTGTCAATTGTCCGCGAGATCGTCGACGCGCACGGCGGGACGGTGAAAGCAGAGAGCGAGCCCGACAAAGGGATGCGCGTGACGATCTACCTGGCGGCCGGGGCTACTTTGGAGTTCCGAGATAAGGACATGGATGGAGCGGGCCGCCCACACGCGCAGGGCTGAAGCTCCGCGCGCCGGGTTGCGCGTCACCTTCGAGAATCCTGATTCCCCATCTCAGGGGGCTCCTCCTAGCCCTTGACGGACGCCCGTCTTTCTGTTATCTATTAGTAGCGGTTTCGCGGGCAATGCCCGGGCCGCTGGCTGGCTGCCGTCCGCTTGACGCTGTACCCTGTCAGATCACTTCACGAAGGAGGGGACCAACGTGCCACGACCGGTTACACTCTTCACGGGACAGTGGGCCGACCTTCCGCTGGAGACGCTGGCGGAGAAAGCCCATGAATGGGGCTATGATGGTTTGGAGCTCGCCTGCTCAGGCGACCACTTTGATGTGGAGAAGGCGCTCTCGGATCCCGGGTATTGCCAGAGCCGTCACGATATCCTGGCCAAGTATGACCTGAAGGTGTGGGCAATCAGTAACCACCTGGTAGGCCAGGCGGTGCTGGATATCCCCAGCGAGCGGATCAAAGCGATCGTGCCGGAGCGCGTGTGGGGCGACGGCAAGCCGGAGGGAGTGCGCGAGCGCGCAGCCGAGGAGATGAAGAATACGGCGCGTGCCGCCAAGGCGCTCGGTGTCAACGTCGTCAACGGTTTCACCGGCTCGTCCATTTGGCACCTCCTCTACTCGTTCCCGCCGGTCCCGCCGGAGGCGATCGAGGATGGCTTCAAAGAGCTGGCCGCGCGCTGGAACCCCATCCTCGACGTCTTCCGAGAGTGCGGCGTCAAGTTCGCCCTGGAGGTGCATCCCACGGAGATCGCCTACGATATCTACACTGCCCAACGCGCACTGCAGGCGCTGGATAACCGGCCTGAGTTCGGCTTCAACTTCGACCCGAGCCACCTCCACTGGCAGTTCGTGGATCCGGTGGAGTTCATCCGCGCCTTCCCCGACCGCATCTACCATGTCCACGTGAAGGATGCCGCGCGCACCCTCGACGGCCGCACCAGCATCCTCGCCTCGCATCTCAATTTTGGCGATCCGCGCCGCGGCTGGGACTTCCGCTCGCCAGGGCATGGCGGCATCGATTTCGAGGAGATCATCCGAGCCCTCAATCAGGTGGGCTACCGGGGCCCCCTCTCGGTAGAGTGGGAAGACTGTGGCATGGACCGCGAGCATGGCGCTCGCGAGGCAGCGGCCTTTGTGAGGGATATCGACTTCACGCCCTCACAGATCCAGTTCGACGCGGCCTTCACGAAGTAGAGGCACGCCCTTCGTGGGAAAGGCGCGCCCGATGGGCGCGCCTTTCCTCGCTCTGGGCACTCTGCATGTATCGATCGGTGCGGCAGTTACCCGCCTCTGGCGCGGTACGCGAGCACCTTATTCACGTACTTCTGAGTCTCCGCGTAGGGAGGCACGCCGCCGTGGCGCTTCACGGCGCCGGGGCCCGCGTTGTAGGCGGCGACGGCAAGCCGGGTGCTCCCAAACTCATCGAGCAGCCAGCGCAGGAAGCGCGTGCCCGCCATGATGTTCTGGGTCGGGTCCCAGGGATTGGTAACCCCCAGGTTGCGTGCCGTCTCCGGCATCAACTGCATCAGGCCCATTGCTCCCGCGTGCGAGAGAGTTCGGTTGTCAAAGCGCGACTCGGCACGCACGATGGCACGGATCAACGCGGGATCCACCTTGTAACGGCGTGAAGCCTGGAGGATGATCCGGTTGATCGTCGTCATGCTGACGGTGCCGCGCGATACAAGCCGGTCGCGCTTGCTCTTCGTAGCCGCTGCGGCAGGCGATCCGATCGCCGATGAAATCGCTCCTGCAATCGGACTGCTGCCGGTGGTCTCACTGGGACCGAGTGCTCCGGCTCCCAGCAAGCCGATGCTGAGCGCCAAAGGCGCCACAACCCGCTTGAGCCGGTGCGAATGGATGGATAGGAAACTGCAGATCCTATCAGTGGTCCGAAGCCGCTGGTGTTCGCTTGCGATAGACTCGCTGTCGCGAGTCTTCATGGGTGTCAACAGACGGTTCCCCCTTCTGGTAGGTTATCAATGCCCGCGCCGAGCCCGCGCAAGCGGCGCCCGGTGCGCAACAAATGGATTGGGGCGCCCCAATTGCGCCCCGTGAAAAAAAGGACCCCCTCAAACCAGAGCGGTTCCACGCATTTGTTTGTATTTTTCTCTCAGTGGGTAGACTCGTCTGTTGCCCAGGGCATCGCGGTGTTGCGTGGCGGGGCAGGGAGAGCGGCGTTCCGGGCGAAACAGAGCACCAGATGGCCGGGATGCCGGCCCGCGGGCGCACCAGCGTGCTCCGCGCGATGCACTCGGAGGAGAGCAGCATGTTCATGAATCTTTCGCCCGGCGCCATCAGTATCCGCGCATCCTTGCCGGAGGCAATCCGGTTGGCGAGCGCGCACGGCTTCGGTGGCGTTGACATCTCCATCGCTGAAGCCGCCCAAATCGCATCGCAGAGTTCGGTCGATGCCGTCCGCGAGCTCTTCGCCACGGCGGGGGTGCGCCCTGGCGGGTGGGGATTGCCCGTGAATTGGCGCGGCAATGAGACGGAGTACCAGCAGGGCCTCTCGAACCTGGGGCGGCTCGCGGCCCTCGGACAGGCGATCGGCGCGACCCGGGTGACGCAGTGGATCCCGTCCGCCTCCGATGAACGCGCTTTCTACGAGAACTTCCACTTCCATGTCGCGCGCTTTCAGCCCATCGCGCGCATCCTCGCGGATCACGGTTGCCGCCTCGCTCTGGAGTTCATTGGCCCCCAAACGCAGCGCAACGGCAAGAAGTATGGCTTCATCCACACCATGGATGGGATGCTCGCCCTCTGCGCCGCCATTGGCCCGAACGTGGGGCTGCTCCTCGATTCCTGGCACTGGTACACTTCACACAGCACGCTGGCCGAACTCGACCACGTGACGAACGACCAGATCGTCTACGTCCACGTAAACGACGCTCCCGCCGGAGTGGCGATCGATGACCAGATCGACAACGTGCGCTGCCTGCCGGGCGAGACAGGCGTGATCGATCTGCCCGGCTTCCTGCGCAAGCTGGAGGCCGCCGGCTATGACGGGCCGGTGACGCCAGAGCCGTTCAGCCAGCGGGTGCGCGAGATGCCCGCCGAGGACGCCGCCCGCACGACTGCCACAGCCTTGAGAGGTGCCTGGCGCGCCGCCGGGCTGCGAGAGTGATGCGAATGAAGCGGATCCTTCTCGATTGCGATACCGGAGTCGATGACAGCCTCGCGATCCTGCTGGCGATGCGCTCACCCGAGCTGCGGGTCGAGGCGATCACCACGGTGGGCGGCAACACCCAGGTCGATCACGCTGCGCGGAACACTCTGCTCACGCTGGAGCAGTTGGAGCAAGACGTGCTCCCGCCCGTTGCCAAGGGCGAAGCGAATCCCATCGAGCGCCCGCTCCTGACGGCCCTGGAGGTGCACGGGGGCGATGGCCTGGGCGGGGTCACCCGTATCCTCGAGCCGGATGGATCACGCCGCTACCCGGAGCCGCGCCTGGGCCTCGATCCCCGCCACGGTGTGGATCTGCTCCTCGATACCATCGGCCGCTTCCCGGATGAACTGACTCTCATCGCCACCGGGCCGTTGACCAACGTCGCCCGAGCGATCATCCGCAACCCGGCCCGGATGCGCCGGCTGCGCGAGATTCTGATCATGGGGGGCGCCTTTCGCGTCTATGGCAACACCACCCCCGTCGCAGAATTCAACGTCTTCGTGGACCCTCACGCCGCGCAGATAGTGCTCGATTGCGGCGTGCCGGTCACCCTGGTGCCCCTCGACGTGACTCACCAGGTCTGCCTGATGCAAAGTGAGGTGAATGCCATCGAGGTGGAGGGCCGGCTGGCGCGCTTCGTGCGCGACGTCACCCGCGAGTACACCGAGTATCACATCGAGCAGGATGGATTCGCAGGATGCTACCTGCACGACCCGATTACGGTTGCGCTCGCCATCGATCCAACGCTTCTGGAGAGCGTGGAGGCCTATGTCCAGGTGGAGACAGCCGGCGATCTCACCCTGGGGCAGACGGTGGCCGACTTGCGGCCCGGGAAGAGCACGCGCACCAATGCCCGTGTCTGCACCGGCATTGATGCCGAACGCTTCCTCGCACTCTTCCGTAACCGCGTCCTGTCTGGATAGGGGAGGGGAGATCACGGTCCCGCCCCGATAGGGGTGCATTTCGCCTAGCGCCGGCGGATAACGATGCCGGGCGCGGTGAACGGGATGGTGTGGGGGCCGAGAGGACCCTGGATGGAAGTGGTGCCTTCCGCCGGAAGCGCCAGCTCGAAGCCTCCGCCCGGCAGCAGCCGGAAGCCCTCCGGGAGGGCAATCGCGAGCGGGCCGAGGCGCAGCGTCTGCGAGCCGCCCTGCTCCGGCGCAGGTTGAGTGGGGCGCGGGTTCGCGGGCAGGGAAGGCAGGGCCCAGGAGCCGTTCAGATAGGTACCGGGAAGCATCCCCGTGACGGGACGCGGGGCGAACCCGGCCAATGCGGGCGCATGTGCGAAGCGCACGCGCGGGCGGGGCTCTCGACGCGGGGGACGTTGGATCGACTCGATGATGCGCCGGCGTTCCAACGCGCGATCCTCCTCCTCCAGCTGCTCGGCGACACTCCGGTAGCCCTCGCGCCTGGCAATCCGGTAGAGCCGGCCCTCGCGCGTGAAGGTGAAGCCACGCGGTTCCAGCACCACGCGCAGCGCCGTCTCCAGGGGCACGTTCTCCAGGTCGGCAGAGAACGTCTCGGGCGCGTCCCGGGGAGCTTCGTAGGAGAAGCCGGTTCCCTGGAAAAGGCGGTAGAGGGTTTCGAGGAGGTCCGCTCCTGAAAAGGAGAGAGTGACGCGCGGTTCGTCGAAGGCGGCGGAGTTGGCCGCGCCGTCTCCGCGCGCGGGAGAGGCAAAGATCAAGCAGATCGCAATCAGGAGTACCGCACGCATCGCCGCACCCCCGATCTCAAACGGAAGCAGGGGCCCGAGCGCAGCGCCTGGGCATTCGGGCCCCTCATCTTTGTGGCTAGATTAGTCCCAATCCCTGCAGGGCCGCGTCCACCACGGCTCGCTCTTTCTCGTTGGCTTCGACCAGCGGGAGGCGCACACCACCGACGGGAACCCCGATGCGGTTGAGGCCATACTTCACCGGCACGGGGTTGGTCGTCACGAAGATCGCCTTGAAGAGGGGCAGCAGCTTCAGGTGAAGCTCCAAAGCCCCGGCGGTGTCGCCAGCGGCGAACTTATCCACCATCTCGCGGATCAGCTTGCCCGCCAGGTGGCCTGCCACGCTGATGATGCCATGCCCGCCAACGGCCATGATCGGGAGCGTCACGCCATCGTCCCCGCTGTAGATCAGGAACGATGGCGGTGTGTTCGCCCGGATCTCCGCCACAGCCTCGAGGTTCTTGCTCGCCTCCTTGACCGACACGATATTCGGTATCTCCGAGAGGCGAATGATCGTCTGCGGCTCGATGTTGGTCACCGTCCGCGTGGGCACATTGTAGAGGATGACCGGAATGGAGATGCTCTGCGCGACCGCTTTGAAATGCTGGTAAAGGCCCTCCTGAGAAGGCTTGTTGTAGTAGGGCGCCACGAGCATCACCGCGTCAACGCCGATCTTCTCGGCCTGGCGAGAGAGCTCGATGCTCTCGGCGGTGCAATAGTTGCCGGTGCCAGCAATGACGGCAGCTTTGCCCGCGGCCACACCTTTGACGACCTTGAAAAGCTCCAACTTCTCAGCCGTTGTCAGCGTCGGCGACTCCCCCGTGGTCCCACTGACCACGATTCCCTGCGTTCCCGTGTCGATGAGGTGTTGTGCCAGGCGCTCGGCGGCTTTATAGTCCACGTTGAGATCTGAGTCAAAGGGCGTGACCATCGCCGTGAGCAATCTGCCGAGTTCCATGCAAGTATCCCTTCCTGTAGCGGGGCTTGTTCCCCCTCTCGTAGTATAGCGAAAAGCCGGAAGGGTGTCAACGAAAAGCCCTGCGCCCTCTCCGCTTTAGAGCCGGCGCTCGCGGGCAAGCGCCTTGCAGAGTGTGAGATACGCCTCATCGAGACGCGCTTCCTCCTGGCGCGCCCGCGCCTGCTGGATGGGATCGTCCGGGAACTGCTCCGGATTGCACCGCTCCTTGAGCCTGCGGTAAGCCCGCCCCACCTGCTCCAGATTGGCGGTCGGCGGCAACCCGAGCGCCGCGTAGTGCGAAGCCAATGCGGCCAGGCCGGGAGGAGGGCTCTTTGCCTGCGCTCCCAGATCCAGCGTGGGGGTGCCCTCTGGACTACGCCCGTCCACGGTGGGCGTCTCTGGCAGTCTCAGCTCCCGAGGTGTTGCCACCGGAGGCGGCGTGCCGCCGTTCAAGGCCCTGGCTTCGATCTCCGCCCGGGCTTCCATCTCCGCGCAGGCTTGCTCCACCTCTTCGCGCGCATCCCGGTGTGCGCGGTCTGGCCGGCGCAGGGAAGCCCCCACCGAGCGGCTCATGCCGCGCATCACCCGCCATAACCTTCTGTTCAGCGCCATGTCGCCCCTCTCCTTAGTGGAACGCGCCCCCTCTGCCCATCGCCCGAAACGCCTCCAAGCGTTTGTCCCTAGCGGCTGGCGCCCGCACGACGCGCCCATTTGTTAGAAGCGCGTATTCCACCGAGAGTGCCCACCGGCGGGGGCTACTTCTTGCTGTCCCACTCCCGGAGCAACTCTCTGAACTCCTCACGGGCGTCTGCTGTGCCTCCCGGGGCCGGCGACACGGCGTCACCACCCGCGGCCTGCCGGATACGCGCGAGCTTCAGCTCCTGAACCCACTCCTGCAGAATATCGAGTCCCTCGCTATCGAGCTGCTCGATCAGGGGCCGGATCGACTCCAGGAGGTCATGTCGCTTGATGAGATCGCTCATTCTAGTTCCCTCCGGCCAGTCACGATCACGGGACCGTATACCCTGCTGCGTTGCACCCAGCCACGAGCGGTGATCCGTCTTCCCGGAGGCGGCACGCTCTTATCGGTGACCACGAGAATCTTCCCGGTGCGGTCTTGAACGCGGAAGATACCCCGGCCTCGAGGAGGCACCTGAAAGCAGTGAGCCACCACCCCTCGCACGGTCACCCGCCTCCCCGCAAACCGCTCCATATCGATCACGACCTCGCGGATCGGGACCGGCCAATGCGCGCGAACGAGAATCCCCAGTACCATCGCGACCGATACCGCCGCGAGAGCTATGCCAGTTCGTACTTTCAAACGCTCTCTTGCTCCATGCAACCGAGCGCGGGTGAGCCGGCGTAGTCACGGCCCCGCGCCTGGCCCCGATCCACACTCATCGCCCCTTGTCAGGGGTTACAGCCGGCTCCGCGGCCTCTCCGGCACCGCCCGCTGGCGCTGGCTTTGTGCCGGTCGGAGCCAATGCAGCCGCTGGCACCTCCACCGGAACAGCCGGGGCTGTCCCGGCAACCACCGTCACCGGCACGTCGGGAAGCAACGGCGCCAGTGGGAGAGCCCATCGCGCCTCGCCCTGCGCGTCCGTCTCCAGCGCCACGGCCTGAGCGCCATCCGCCGTCGCGTAGCCGAGTGTCACCTTGATCCCCGTCACAGGGTTGCCATAGGCATCACGCACGCGGGCCCATACGGTGGCCGGCTCTCCCAAGGCAGGCGGCGCCTCAAAGCGAGTGGTGACCGCGGCAGGTGGTCCCGCCACCGTCTTCACACGCGCCCGCGCGATCCGCTGGCCGGTGGAGAACGCCACCGTGCCCGAGCCAACGCGCATCGGCAGGAACGCTCCATCCTGCGTCAGCAACCCCACCTGGCCCTCGAGCGACCAGGTGACGGCATCCTCCGGAAGATCCTGCCAGGTGCCATCCGGGAGACGTTTTGCCGCGCGGAAGCGCACCCGGGTGCCCGCGGGCATCACGAGCGCGTCTCCGACCGGTTCCATCCCCTCGGGCGCGAGCAAAGCGAGCTCCCCCTCTTCGGCCGCCGGCTGCGGATCGAGGGCGATCACCACGGCGTTCGCGATAGGACGCTGGGGCCCCTGGGAAGGCTGGTTGACCACGAGTTGGCGCAGGGCGAGCGTGGTCGAGCCGCCGCCATCCAGGTTGATCGCATCCACGGCGCCTTCCTCACGCAACCACTCGGCAAGCTCGAGGAGGGTCATGCCGGCACTCACCATCTGCCGGCCATCGACGGCGGCGAGAAGCAGCTTTCCATCACGCGTCATGGCGATGGCGCTGCGCGGGGCACGGCCCTGAAGGACATCGCTCCGGAAGCCCTCGGCGCCAGGCTTGAGGCAGATGGCACCGTTCTTGAGGAGACGCGGGCCGGCCCCGATCGCCTGCCACGCCCTGTCCCAGCTCTCGCCTGCCTCGCCGGTCAGATGGATCTGCACGCAGACAGCATCGCCGGTATTCGCGGCTTTGAGGAAGGTCGCGGCAGCACCGTGTCCCGAGACGACCAGGCCCTCTCCGGGAATCGGAGTGTTTCCTTGGGCAAAGCGCGTCTCCGAGATGGTCCCCTCCACCTTGACGCCGGCGCGCAGCGGGCCACTCAGCCATTCGACCACCACCTCGGCGCCGAAGGGATTGGTACCGGTGCGCTCCGCGAAGCGGGGCGTGAAGAGGATCAGCTCGTTCGCGCCGCGAGGCCGGTTCACCCCGTGGATCGGAAAGGAGCGGCCGCCGATGGTGATCGTGGCCGCGAAGCGGACGGGTCCCCACAGGGCACGCCCATCGCGGGTGATCCCGAAGGCGCTCCGCCCCGGGTAAGGCTCGCTGATCAGCTCGCCATCGCTGATTTGGAGGCCGAGGGGATCCCCCGTGCCGGCGAAGAAGCCGCCATTGATCGCGGCGAGTGCGCCCGTGCGCGCGGCGACTCTGCCTACCACATCACGCCCGCGCATGGGATCCGCAGTGATGATTCTCTCTTTGGCCGACCGGACCTCCAATCGCCACCCGGGCTGCTTGGGATCGGCACGGAGGAGGTGGGCAGCGAGCGGTTGCTCCTGGCTCTCGCGCACGACCTGCACATGTTGGATCCCAGGCGCGATCTGACGGGTGATCCGCGAGGGAACGGGTATCTGTGCGGCGGGCGGCTGCTGTACCGACGGAGCCGGCTGCTGGCCGGCGGCCTGACCCGGAGTCGCCATCAGGAGGAGGAAACCGGCAAGGAGAGCAGCACGAATCGATGAAAGGCGCGCATGAGAGTTGGGGACGATAGACCTGGCTGCGAGCACGACGGACGGAATCTCCTCTCCGGGCGAGCACCCCTGCCGATCTCACCCGGCGCTCGGACCAAGACCATCTCTGGCAAGCCCCTCATGGGGAGGGAGAGAAGAGCGAGGCATGGCTCCGGTCTTCTCGGCGCTTGTCGGGTGAGCAACCTTTTGAACAGGCCACGAAGGGTATCTCCGGGAGAATCATATCAGATAGGCGGAGAGGAAGTCAATGCGAAGGAGGCAGGCGGAGATGCGGCGGGGCACAGGGTGCCCGTCACCTCGGGCACCCTGTGCAAACCTTGTTGACTTCCTGCGCGCCGTTGCGCGGCGGAACCTGCTGGCGACGGATCACTTCATGCGCCGCGTTGATGGAGAGACCTACCACATCCCCTGCCACGACCCTCCGGAAGCCAACCTACCATTCACCCTGCCACCTGCTTCCGGAGAAAAAACGTCATTCTCTCCTACCACTCGCTCTCGCGACTCCATCCGCGACGCGGCTCCTCCCGCGCATGCCACCCACGGATCCGCCGCTGTCCCGCACAGAACAGCACGCATCTGAGAAGCAACAAGGGCCCGCTGCCGGATGGCCGAGTTTCCGGTAGCGGACCCTCTTAAAAAGGGCTCTCTGCTCGCGAGTTCTTCGGCAACCCGGCTGTCATATCGGCGCTGCGAACGCAGCTACCGACGTAGACCCGTTGTTTTGCGCCCCCTCGTTTCCTCGGGTTTGCCTTTTCGGACCGCCCGACGCACATCCACGCGAAGCGTGCAGCAGCCTCTTGCCAGGCCCCGCCCGCCTCCGACGGCTTTCGGCGTTCGGGCTCTCCTGACGAGCCTTCCGTTTCTTGAGACGAACCGTACCACTACTTTGTTCCACCTCTCTCCCCCGTTGTGCGGGGAGGGGTGGTCGGGGCGTGACCGCACATTGGCATCATATCTGCTTGTCCCGTGATGCCTTGTTTGACGCGGTCGCGCCAGGGAACGATGCCGTCAGTGTTCCGCCAGGGGAATCCATCCTGGCGCCGGGGGAAAGGGGGAGCTTGGTGATCAATACGCGGTCCGCTGTTGGCACAGCGCCAGATGCGCAGCCCGAGGTCGGAGGGGAGCGTCCGAGTGGCGTCCGCCGCCCATTCGTGCTGTGCGCCAAGCACATGGAGCAACGGCGAGAGTGGATCAACCTGCAAGAGAGCGACGAGAAACGCGAGATGCACCGCCGTCTCTTCCGATCCGTCGCACAGTGTCCCGACTGCCAGGAGCTCTCTTGGAGTGGGCAGGCCCCGCCACCACAGCCCGAGCCGCAGCCACAGGCGCAGCAGCCGGATACCTATTCCTGGTGGCGCGACGTGATGGGCCAGCCATAGAAACGCGAGGTGAGATCGCGGAGGAGGAGGGATGGGCGATTGTCCCTCTGCGCTTCTTGGCAGGGGCAGGTCAGGCGCTGCCACCCCCGGGCTGCTTCCGGCGGCGATAGGCCTCGCGCACGGCATCAATGGGCGACATTTTGCCCGTAGCCGGATCGCGCAGGTACCAGTGCTCCCATCCGTTGCACGCGGGAAGCTGGCCGGCGCGCCTTCCCATCGCATGGATCGACCCGGCCTCGTCGCCCAGACGCACCCGGCCGTCGGGGAGAACGAGCGCGGTGATATCCGACCGGCGGTTGAAGTGCAGGGTTGTCCCAGGCGGAATGAGGCCCTCAGATACGAGCGTGGAGAAGGGGATGCGCGGCAGGCGGCGGCGTTCTACCACGTGGCTATCGGGAAGCCCCTCGGGCTGCACCGCCTCGATGCGTGCGCGCGCCGCTTCGATGTAGGTCTCGTCGCGCTCGATGCCGATCCAGTGCCGACCCAGGCGCTTCGCCACCGCGCCCGTGGTGCCGGTGCCAAAGAAGGGATCCAGAACCACATCGCCCGGGTTGGAGGAGGAGAGGATCACCCGGCGCAGCAGCTCCTCCGGCTTCTGTGTGGAGTGTAGCTTTCGGCCATCGGCTTGCAGGCGCTCTTCCCCCCGGCAGACCGGGATCAGCCAGTCACTGCGCATCTGCGTGCCACCGTTCAGCTCCTTCATCAGCTGATAGTTGAAGGTGTAGCGCTTCTGCCGTTCCGACTTTTTGGCCCAAAGCAGCGTCTCATGGGCATTCGTGAAGCGCACCCCGCGGAAATTCGGCATCGGGTTCCGCTTGATCCAGACGATCTCGTTCAGAATCCAATAGCCAGTATCCTGAAGGAGGGCACCCACGCGATGGATGTTGTGGTAAGTGCCGATCACCCAGAGCGTCGCGGTCTCCTTCATCACCCTGCGGCAAGCGCGCAGCCACTCCGCGGTGAAGGCGTCGTACTCCGCGAAGCTCCCGAACGAGTCCCAGGCATCATCCACGCCATCCACTCGAGTCAGGTTCGGGCGCAGCAGCGTCTCCTCCCCCAGCTGCAAGTAGTAAGGCGGATCGGCGAAGACCAGGTCCACGCACTCCTCGGGGAGTTCCTGGAGCACCTGCCGGCAATCGCCCTGGAGGATCACATCTAGCGGGAGGGGCACTTGCGAGGTGCGGCTCGGCAAAGGCGCTACTCCTTCCACTCGCCGGGGTTTGGCCCCCTCTCATCGTGCATCCGTGGCGTGCCCGTCTCGTGATCACAAGGAGCGACCAATCGCCCTCGCGCAATCGGTGCCAATCTTGACCAGGATGTCGGGGCCGCTGGGCTCCGGCTTTTCGTCATCGGTGGGCGGATCCACACGGGCGTTCGGGAGGAGACGGGCGATCTCCTGAGCGGCCTCTGTCTTGCCAGTGAGGTCGACAACGCGGGTGAGGGGCTGCCGCTCCCCGCGCTCCGACCGGCCGATGATCGCGTGGTAGCCCTGGTCGGCCAGGATATCGCGCAATGTCGAAGCCACCCCGTTGATGCCGGACGCGTTGTGGACGCGCACCGTGATCAGCCCATTCCGATACCACTCCTCACCGCGAAGGAGCCACCCTACGAGCGCCTCCTTCTTGCTCTCGCTGGGGTCAAGGTACCAGATGCCGTTGCTGCCACGGTAATCGTATCCGGCGATGGTCCCGGTGTAGATCTTCTCCGGGGGCACATTGTAGAAGAGATGCGCCAGCGCGAGGATCTGGGAGCGGCTGAGGTCCGTGATGGTATTCTCCATCGCGATATCCACCAGCTTATCCAGGTTGAGCAGCGTGGAGGGCGTCATCAACTGCCGGGCAACGGCCTTGACAAGCTGTTGCTGGCGGCGCATACGCCCGAAATCCGACTCCGCATCGTGGCGAAAACGCACGTAGCCAACCGCCTGCTCCCCATTCAGGCGCTGTCGGCCCTTCTTCAGGTGGATATGGAGGTTGCCCCAGTTGTCGTCATAATCCATATCCTTCTCGACATCGATCACCACGCCACCCATGGCATCGATCATGTTTCTGGTGCCATACATCTTGATGACGACGTAATGGTCGATTTCGATGCCGAGAAACTGCTCCACGGTCGCCTTGGCAAGGGGAACGCCGCCGATGGCGTGCGCCGCGTTGATCTTATCGGTGCCCCGACCATAGGCAAACTCGACGCGCGTATCACGCGGCACCGAGAGCATACCCACGCGCTTCGCATCCAGATCCAGGCTAACCACGAAGATGGTGTCGGAACGGGCATTCTTGGTGTGCATGATGCCCTTCGACGTGTGGTTGGCATCGATCCCGAGGCATAGGATGTAGAGCCGGCTCTTGTTGGGGAAGGCATCACGCGGGTTTGTGGCTGCGATCCGGATCTCGCGAACTTGCTCGCTCAGGCCCGCTCCGGGCGTGACGAAGGGCCGGCTCAGGTGGTAAATGGCTCCCGCCGCAATACCCATCCCGACAAACAGGAGGGCGAGGAGGGCGCGCACGAGCCGGCTTTTCCGCCGCCGGCGTGGATGCAACATACGCGGTGGTATCGGTCTCTCCATCATTTTGCTATGGACATACCCCGCTCAGGCCTGAGCGCGGCGTCGAGAAGGCTCTTGCCAGCCCACGTTTCCGAGGTACCCCTCACGTAGGTGCCCATCGGTAAAGCCGGGGCGTTGATTCATATGCCCCGCCGCGGGGGTCCTTTCGCTCGCGATGTTCAGCCACCCCGCGCCTCAGAAACGCCCGAGGTGCGACCGGGTGAGCGAAGGGCCCGTGCCCGTGCCGACGCTCCCATCGGAAGACATGCGTCAGAGTGGCCAGTGCCGATCCGCCGGCCCCTATTATATCACCGTGGCAGCAAGGCGTCAAAATAGGGCCATGCGATGCTTGCCCAAGCGCCGACCTGAAACCCCGCGCTGCTTTCCCGCAAAGGCCCTGCGGGCCTCCGCGAGCCTGCCCCCGCCCGCCTGGCATCGCGAGATGGAACCGGATCTCCCTCATGGGCGCGAGGATCGCCGGTAGGATCGCGCCAGGAGAATGCGCACCTTTGTCGAACGAACCTGTCGGAAGTAGTCCCCGTGAATACTTCGAAGAACTCACTTGCCACCCGGCCGGTTGAGCCGGGCCGACACGGGCGGCACGGCTTCTCCGCGCTGTCCCGATGAGGAGCGCGGGTGAGTGACGGGCGTTGCGCCTCCCGACACACGCCCTGGCTGTCACGCTTTATCGGGAGTGGGAGAGTGTCTGATGCGTGAATTGGACGTAATGCCGCGTTGTGAACCGGAGACACTTCGGTTTGGAGAGATACCCAAGTGCCGCTATTCAGGGACGCTGCGCGCTGAGATTGAGGCGGGGCGGATCACCCCGCAAGCAGCCCGCGAGATGCTGGAGACGATGTTCCTGGTGCGCGCCTTCGAGGCGCTCATCGTGGACATGAAGAACAACAAGTTCTCGCCGGCGCCCGGGTTCAAGTTTATCGGCGCCAGCCACCTCTCCATCGGTCAGGAGGCAGTGGCCGTCGGCGTGATGGCCGCGACCCGCGGCGATGATTACATCACCAGCACCCACCGCGGGCACGGCCACTCCATCGCGAAAGGCGTCTACGCGCTGCGTGCCATGGATGCCGAGCAGCTCAAAAACTGGCTTGGTGACCCGAATGCTCAGGGCACCCGGGAGGAGCTGCTACAGCGCGCCCTGAAGACCCACCTCTATAAGACCGTGGCGGAGCTGTTCGGCAAGGAAGACGGCTACTGTCGCGGTCGCGGCGGCGGCATGCACATCGCCGATTTCCACCTTGGTCACCTGGGCGCGAACGCCATCGTGGGTGGCAGCAGCGCCATTGCCGCCGGCGCGGCGCTCGCCGCACAGCGCCTGGGCGAGGGGAAGATCTGCGTCGGCATCGTCGGTGATGGCGCCACGAACAACGGCATCTTCCACGAAGCGTGCAACTTCGCCGCCCAGGATCAGTTCAAGAAGGGAATCCCCCTCCTCTTCGTCATCGAGAACAACCAGTACGGCATGACCGGCCAGCAGGCGGGCGAAGTGACCGGCGTCGACTATCTTGCCCGGCGCGGCGCCGCCTACAACAAGGAAATGATGCACGCCGAGGTCGTGGATGGCATGAACGTCCTCGCGGTTTGGGATGCTGTCTTGCGCGGGGCCGCTCTTTGCCGGAGTGACCAGGGTCCCGTGCTCCTCGAGGCGCTCTGCTATCGCTACTACGGGCACTCGCTCAGCGATAACCGCACCACCTACCGCACGCCCGAGGAGGAGGAGGCCTGGCGCAACAACGATCCCATCGCCCGATTCTCCCGGGAGGTGGTGGCTGCCGGCGTGATGACCCAGGCCGAGGTGGCCGCCATGGAGCAGGCGTGCACCGACGCGATGCGCCAGGCCGCCATCGACGCCGCCGCGAGTGCCGACCCAGACCCGGCGCAGATCGAGGAGGGGCTTTTCTCCAACACGATGTGCGACGAGGTGCCGGCCCGCTTCAAGCACACCAAGCTCGTGGGTGAGCTGCGTCGCGCACGCCGCGACGGTCAGGGTCGTATCCTCTATCGCCACGCCATCGCCGAGGCGCTCGCCGAAGAGATGCTCCGCGATGAGCGCGTCATCTTCTATGGCGAGGATGTCGCCGATTACGGCGGCGCGTTCCAGGCGACGGTTGGCCTTCTCGCCGCTTTCGGCCGCGACCGCGTCTTCAACGCGCCTATCTCCGAGGCGTGCATCGTCGGCACGGCCGTTGGCGCCGCGATGGTCGGCTTGCGGCCCGTCTGCGAGATCATGTACATCGACTTCATGGGCCTCACCATGGACCAGACGGGTAACCAGGCGGCCAAAGTGCGCTACATGTTTGGCGGCAAGGCGCTGGTGCCGATGGTCGTGCGCACCACCGTGGGTGGCGGCAAGGGGTATGCTGGCCAGCACTCGCAGAGCCTCGAGGCGATGTGCACCATGTTCCCCGGCCTGAAGGTGGTCATGCCCTCGACAGCCTATGACGCCAAGGGCCTGCTCAAGACCGCCATTCGCGATAACGACCCGGTGATCTTCATCGAGCACCAGCTTCTCTACACCGAGAGGGGAGTCGTGCCGGAGGAAGAGTACCTGGTGCCGTTCGGGCAGGCGGCGATCCGCCGCGAGGGGAAAGACCTCACGATTGTCGCCTACAGCCGCATGGTCGATGTGGCCCTCGAAGCCGCCGAGATGCTCGCCGCCGAGGGGATCCAGGCCGAGGTGATCGACCCGCGCACGCTCATCCCCTTCGACTACGACGCGGTGACGGCATCGGTCGAGAAGACGGGCCGGGCGCTGCTCCTCTGCCAGGCGCCAGAGACGGGCTGCTTCGCGGAGCATATCGCCTACCAGACGCAGAAGCGCGCATGGAAGAGCCTCAAGGCCCCCGTGCGCATCGTCGCCGCCTACAACGTGCCGCCGCCAATGTCCGCCGTTCTCGAGATGGAGAACCTGCCGGACGCGGCCAAGGTGGTGCGCAACGCGCGCGAGCTTCTCGCCGAGTAACCCACCCGGTAAACTGAGGCCGCCGGGGCGTCTAACGCACGCCCCGGCGGTTCCCCTTCACAATACGGGCGAGCAGCGAACATTCACTGTTCGCCCTGCCTCACTGGAAACAAGGCGAACACTAAAGGTTTGCCCCCGCACATATTCGCATCCAGCCAACCGCGCACGCCCAAGAAAGGTCCTTCGGGCCACGCGACCCAGCCTTGCAGGGCATCGCCCCATCCGGAGCTCTCCTCATCCCCCCCGCGGCAGCCCCCCTTCCCTGGGGCCGGCGTGCAGCCGGAGGACAGGGAAGGAGCCGGGGATTAGGCCGGGCTACTTCGCGTACTCGACCATGCGCGTCTCACGGATGACGGTCACCTTGATCTGACCCGGGTATTCCAGCTCGGATTCGATGCGCTTCACGATGTCTCGCGCGAGTTTGGCGGCGCCCTCATCAGTCACCCGGTCCGGCTTCACCATCACCCGAATCTCCCGGCCGGCCTGCACGGCGAAGGTCTTCTCCACCCCATCGAACGAATCGCCCAGCTGCTCCAGAGTTTCCAGACGCTTGACGTAGGTCTCCAGGCCCTCGCGACGGGCTCCGGGACGCGCGGCGGAGATGGCATCGGCGGCCTGGACCAGAACGGCGTAGGCGCTGTCCTGGTCCACATCGGCGTGGTGCGCGGCAATCGCCTGGACCACCTCGCGCGGCTCGCCATGCTTGCGTGCGAGGTCGGCACCGATCGTCGCATGCGGGCCATCCGTCTCGAAATCGACCGCCTTGCCCAGGTCGTGAAACAGGCCGGCCCGCTTGGCGAGGAGAGGATCCAGGCCCAGTTCAGAGGCCATGGCGGCCGCCAGATAGGCGACCTCCATCGAGTGCTTCAAGACGTTTTGCCCGTAGCTGGTGCGGTAGCGCAGCCGGCCGAGGATCTTGATCAGCTCCGGATCCACGCCAGAGAGTCCCGTATCCAGGATGGCGCGCTCGCCGGCCATCTTGATCTCCTGCTCTACCTGGGCGCGCGCCTTCTGCACCATCTCCTCAATGCGCGCGGGATGGATCCGGCCGTCAAGCACCAGGTTTTCGAGGGCAATGCGCGCGATCTCCCGCCGGACCACATCGAAGGCTGAGATGACGACCGCCTCGGGGGTGTCGTCGATGATCAGGTCGACACCGGTGAGCGTTTCAAAGGCGCGGATGTTGCGGCCCTCGCGGCCGATGATGCGCCCCTTCATGTCGTCGTTGGGGAGCGTGACGACTGAGACCGTGGTCTCCGCGGTCTGGTCCACGGCGCACTTCTGGATCGCCAGGGTGATCACCTTGCGCGCGCGCTGCTCGGCCTCTTCAATCGCCTCGGCCTCAATCGCTTTCACCAGGCGGGCCGCGTCGAGCTGGCACTCCTCTTCCACGCGGCGAAGGATGATTTGACGGGCTTCCTCGGCAGGAAGCTGAGCCACGCGCTCCAACTCCTGGCGCTGAGCCTCTACCAGGCGGCTTGCCTCCTCGTGCAGGCGGTTTGCTTCTTGCTCTTTCTGTTGGGTCTGGCGCTCGCGGCGCTCCAACGCGGCCTGGCGGCGTTCAATATTCTCCTCACGCTGGCTAATCCGCCGTTCCGAGCGCTGCAGATCGGCGCGGCGCTCGCGGATTTCGCGTTCCGCCTCAGTGCGTAGGCGCTGAATCTCCTCGCGTGCCTCGAGGATCGCCTCCCGCTTTTTCGCTTCTTTCTGCTCTTCCGCTTCCTCTAGGATCCGATCCGCCTCTCGCTCCTTTAGGCGAAGGTTCATCAACGCTCGAAAATAGACCAGAAAGAGGAAGAAGATAATGAGAGATACCTGGACCAGTTCCCACTTGCCCATTGCTATACTCTCCTAACCTTCCGTCCCGGCCCAGGCAGGCAGCGCTCTGGAGAGCGAGCAAGGGCTATGGCAAAGTGTGCAGTCGGCCGCTCTGGATGCCTACCCGCAGGGCGCATCCAGGATGCGTCCCGCGCGTACACCCTGCTTGCACAACCATCTATCGGCTCAATGCGTGCCCGGCTTCCACGTCCGGCGCCACTCACTCGGGAGGAAGGACCATACTCAGTACTCTTGAGATCGTTTCGTATGCAAAGCCCCGCCTTTGCAGGAACAGGGCAATCTTCCGGCGCTGCACCTCCGGCGCCTCATCGCGGAGCCGTTCGTAGCGGCGCTGCGCCACTTGGAGGGCGAGGGGATACTCCGACTCCTCGCCAATCTCTGCCAGGCTCTCTTCCACCACCTGAGGCTCTATGCCCCGCGAGCGAAGCTCCCACTCGAGACGGCGCCGGCCCGACCGGCCTGAAGAGATCCGGCTACGTACAAAGGTCTCGGCAAACTGCCGGTCATCCACCAGGCCAGAACCACGCAGGTCAGCCAGAGCGCGCTCGATGACCTCATCCGTAAACTGCTTCGCGCGCAATCTGCTTCTCAGCTCCGCTTCGCTGTAAGCCCGGTAGGAAAGAAGCCGAAAGAGCGATTCCTTGGCGCGCCGCAACTCCGTGGCGGCGATCACGGCCTCCAGACGCTCTGGAGAGAGCTCCTGGCCCACCGCAAGGCGGTATGCGACCACCTCATCGAGGCTGACGCCAAACGCGTACTCGCCATCGATGAAGACCGACCGACGCCGCTTATTGCGCGCCTGCTCCTTGATATCGGTTATGACGGGCACGAAAGCCCCCTGGATCGCGAAAGGGAGTATTGGGCAGCAGCTCCTGATGCCACCCTACTCCCTGGCAAGTGGAAAGCACTCTATCGGCGTATAGATGGGGCCGGAGCGGCGCAGCTCGCTTTGCATCAGGACCACGTTCTCCACTGTGATCGTGGCAATCTCCGCCCCTTCGGCCTCTGCCATGATCGCCGCGCTCAGCCCAGATGGGGCGGGTGACGCCTTCACACGCCCGATGGTCAAGTGTGCGCGGAATGGCCGCTCCTCTGGCGCGAAGCCGCTTGCAACGGCGCTTTCCTCGGTAATGCGCGCCAGCTCTTCCAGACGGCTCTTCCCCTCGCTCACGCCCACCCAGATCGCCTGGGGCCGACGCGCGCTCGGGAACGCGCCCACACCAGCCAGCGTCAGCGAGAACGCCTTTTGATCAGAGAGGGTTCGAAGGAGGGTCTGAGCAAGACGCTGCACAAGCTCGGGAGGGCTGTTGCCGAGGAAACGCAGCGTGACGTGGAAATTCTCTGGTTCGACCCACTTCACTCCTGCAAAGCCGCGCAGTCGGCGCTGGACCCCTTCCACGCACGACCGCGCATCCTCGGGAAGAGGCACCGCCACGAACGCACGGATCGCCCCTTCGCCGCTCCAACGCTGATTTATGCCCACTGCCAGTCACTTCCCGTGATACGCCGGCCAGGTCATGCCCTGGCGTGCGCCCCGCTCCCCACCAGGCTGGTGTCATCCACCGAAGCACTCTCCGGCATCTCCAGCAGCCTCAGGCAGGATCGCGCGGCGCCTCCGCACTCGGAGCGTGCAGCAGCGCGCGCTTTGGAGAACGCGCCGGCACACGCACGAGATCAATCCGATGGCGTGAGCGGATCTCTCCGGATCCTGACGGAGGATCAACCGTCTCGTGGTGTCACGGGTTGAAAGGCACCGATGGCAGACCCGAAGCGTCTGGAGCCGCGACGCGGATCTCGCGCTCGACCCGGTCGGATTGGACGCCCGCGACATCTGTTGCGAAGACGGAGAGCCTGTAGTGAACCGGCTGTCCATCGGGGCGCGTGTTGGCTGGCACATCGACCGATGTCTGATACACATTCGCCCCGCCAGTGACAGGCACGAGAGGATAGAGCTTCGTCTCCGGTTTCTGCGTGTTCAGAAGAGATCTTTCCGCGGTGACGGCATGGATAGCCCGCTCGCTGTCAACCGTCACGCGAAGGGTTATCTTCCCTCCATCAAAGCTGAAACGAAGATCCTCAGGGGTAATCTCAACACTCCGGAGCACCGGCGCCTGCTGGGTCATGCGAACAGTGGCGCTCGACCCTCCACATCCGGGAAAAAGCAGGATTGATGTGACGAACGCTGCGGCGAGCGGCAGCCATTTCATGCAGTACACTCCTTTCCGACGCCGTAGCGAGTGTAACCCTCATCTGGCCTGTGCGCCAGGATCACGATCACCGGCTGGCAGCCAGGCGCCGGATTCGCCGAACCCTCGGTGCCGACAGCAAGACCACCCTATCCGGGAAGATACACCGGGTAATCCGTGGAGAGTGCGGCACGGCCATCCGGAAAACCCTGGCCAAAGCCGGTCCAGCCCGCCCTCACGCCGGATCCCCCCCTGGCCATCTCGATGCCAGGGCAGGGCCTCTTTAGCAGCGACCACTCCAGAAGGAGAATACCTGCCGGAGTGCCAATCGCCTGCGCGTATTATAGCGTTCACTACCACGGCTGTCAATGCCAAGCGCTCGCGAATTGCGTGCCCGCACGCCTCCACCGCGCACCCAACCGCTAATCATGTGTTTTCGAACAAGCCGCTGTGCAGCCACAACCCGCGCATGGATCGACCGGTCGTGCAGCCGCATTTTGACAAGAGAGTGACAGGAATAGTGTGCTATGAGACAACTGAGGAGGGGGCGTCACTGGGCAATGCTGTGTTTCGGGACAAGAGCGCGCCTCGTGGCGCCTTTTCGCCAGGCTGGCTCGCTAGATGAGGGAACTCAATAGTGTGTTTTCGGACAACTCGAACGGGCCCGGCGGGTCGATCCCGCGCACGCTTCCGGCGAGACCGGAGTCCGCCGACGCCAGATCAGCCTGCCAGCACCCGTCCAGCGACGATCCCGCCCGCCGGGGTGCCGGAGAAACGCCGGAATCTTGCTCCAAAAGCCGGCGAACAGCCCCAAAATAGTGTGTTTTGGAGCAGTACGCCACCATTTGCCCCCGATTCGGCCCCGAAACCGCCCCCGTCTACCGCCCGGGTACGGTAGAATAGTGTGTCACCGAGCAAGCGCCGGTCGAAGGCACACTTCTGTTCCCTGTGCCTTCGGGCAAGGAATACCGTGTTTCGGGGCAAGGGAATACCGTGCTACCGAGCAGGGAGTGCTGTGCTATGGGACAATTCGGCCGGCGAATATAGTGTGCTTTCAGACAACGAAAGCTGTGTTTTCAAGCAAACGAGGTTTTCACGAACCCAATAACGACGCGGCTTCCAGCCATCTTCGCCGCCGTCTGAATTTGCAGACAGAGGCCTTGA
This sequence comes from Armatimonadota bacterium, assembly GCA_012512265.1. Taxonomy (GTDB): domain Bacteria; phylum Armatimonadota; class JAAZEB01; order JAAZEB01; family JAAZEB01; genus DUUU01. Next base: position 33,366 of record JAAZEM010000118.1, read on the forward strand.
TCAACACTATCTGATCAGGGCTGGTGGTGATGCTCCTCAATTAGGAAGAGGGAAGCTGTCACCCTTGTGATTCCGAGTAGTTCGTACGGGAGAGCGAGCCATGACGAAGAAGGAGCCCGAGACCGTGCTACAACCTGTTGGCAAAGACGAGATGAATCTGGCGGAGTATCCCTTCACGCTCCTGACACGGCGCGTCTCCGAAAACCAGAAGACCATCGAGGTGCAGCAACAGGTGCGCACAGAGACCGGCGAGGTGATTACCCAGAGTTGGGTGGTTACCGGAAGCGACCGCTATGGGCTGCCTCTCGCCATCGATGAGGATATCTACATCGCCCTGATGAAGATCCTGAAAGACGGGGGTTTCCGCGACCGAACCATCCCCTTCACGCGGTATCAGATCCTGCGGATCCTCGGCAAGGATATCTCGAAGCGGGAGTACGATCGCATCCAGCAGTCGCTGGACCGCCTCGTCGGCACCACGATCACTTCGAAAAACGCCTTTTGGGACAACCGCACCCGCTCCTACGTGAGTAAGGCGTTCCATATCTTCGAATCGTACGAACTGTATCGCGAGCAGCCGGGCCGAAAGAGCGCGCGTTCGCCAGAGCTGCCGATGAGCTACGTGGTCCTCAGCTCCTTCCTCTTCGAGAGCGTCAAGTCAGGCTACGTCAAGAACCTGGATATCGAGTTTTACCTCAGCCTGCGCACGCCACTTGCCAAACGCCTCTTCCGTTTTCTGGATAAGAAGGCGTACAACAACCGGACCTTCGAGATCGGAGTGATGCGCCTGGCAGAGAAACTCCCAGTTCACGACGCGTTCCCCTCGCAGGTGAAGCGACGCCTCGAAGAGCCCCACAAGGAGCTGATCGAGAAGGGCTTCCTGGCCGAGGTGAACTACGCCCGCCGTCGCGACGGCGAGGAGAAGGTCATCTACACCTTCAAGCGCCCGCGGATGAATGCCGAGGAAACGCTCACTCCCCTGGGCGATCCCACCGTCGAGATGCTGGTCGCGCGCGGAATCTCGCGCTCGGCCGCCGAAGAACTGGCAGCGCGGTTCAGCGAGGAGCATATCCAGAAGCACGTCGATGCCTTCGACCAGCTCTGCGCCGAGGAGAGCCCGCGCATCCGCCGTAACCCGGCCGGCTACCTGCGCCGGGCAATCGAGGAGGACTACGCGATTCCCGAGCCACGCCGGCCGAAGCCGACCGCGCGCGCTACCTCTGCCAAGAGCGCCGATGAAAAGCCGGCCGGGACGCGCGTCCGCAAGCGACCGGCGGGCGAGAGTGGGGCGGCAGTTCGCGACGTCGAGGAAGCCCCGCTGGCTCCGCGATCGCGCGAGGGGATCGATCCCGAGCGTCTGGAGACTCTGCGCGAGCGGGCCCGACAAATGGTGCTGGAGCGGTATCCCGTGCTGGCCCAGCGCTCCACCAGTCCCGCGTTCGATGTGATGGTGGATGCGTGTCTCGATGAGATCCTAGCCGTCGAGGGCCCCGCGACGCTAGCCGCCGAGTAGGCGCCGGCCTGAGAGCGGGGGTTGGGAAGGCCGCGTCCGGCATCCTCACCCGCGGTATCAGCGTGGAAAATACGTTCTTGACCCAGACCCCCGCTTATGGTAAAATAAGCTGTCCGCGCGGGGAGCGCCCCGTTCGTCTAGAGGTCAGGACACCAGATTTTCATTCTGGCGGCAGGGGTTCGATTCCCCTACGGGGTACCATGGCGAGGCCGTCTTCGGTGGAAGGCGGCCTTTTTTGTGCGCTCGCGCCCTGAAGGAGTGGATTCCAGTGTCATCCCTGCCCTATGAGCTGATCGCGCTTGACCTCGATATGACTCTCCTCAACCCCCAGTTGGAGATCAGCCCGCGCAACCGGGCGGCGGTGCGCCGGTGTCGGGACTTGGGCGTGAAAGCGGTGATCAGCTCCGGGCGGATGCACGCAAGTACCCTCGCCTATCAGCGCGCGCTTGAGCTCGATACCCCTATCATCTCCTATAACGGTGCGCTCATCAAATGCGATACGACCGGCGAGGTTCTCCTGCACCGGCGGGTGGATCTCGAGATTGCTCGCGAGATCGTGGCGTTGTGCGAGCGCGAGGGGCTGCACCTGAATTACTACCTCGACGATACGCTCTATGTGCGCGAGGCGAACCGGTGGGCGCAGCTCTACGCGGAGCGGTGCGCCGTCCCCTTCCATGCCGTGGGCGATTTGCGGAAGCTCACCGACCGTGCTCCCACCAAGCTCCTCATTTTCGCAGAGCCGGAGCGGATCGCGGAGCTCAACCGCCGCCTGGCTCCTGTCTACGGAGACCGTGCCTACATCACCCCCTCCTTCGCGGACTACCTGGAGGTGATGCCACTGGGCGTGGATAAGGGCCAGGCACTTGCCGTGGTCGCCAGGCACTTTGGCGTCCCCCAGGAGAAGACGATTGCCTTCGGAGATGCGCTCAACGACGTGCCCGCTCTACGCTGGGCCGGCCTGGGTGTTGCCATGGCGAACGCGAAGCCCGCGGTGAAGGATGCTGCCGACCAGATCGCGCCCCATCACGCCGAGGATGGTGTTGCCGCGGTTCTGGAAGCCCTCTTTGATCTCCCCGCCGGGTCCTAGACCCCAAGTGTTCGCACGCGCAGTAGTGGCTGCTGCGAATCCCAACGCTTCCTCACGATACATCTGCTCCGCGCGCCTGCGACGGCCATTTCGCCGCGGGACGCCCTGGCACGGCATTCAGATGGCCTGCGCTGTGCCGGCAGGGTGCTCTTCCCAAGGCTGGCGTCCTGGAGTATAATAAGGTGTGGAGCACGACAGAGAATGGGGGCAGGGCTGTACTGCGGCAGACACCCCCTGGGAGCAAGAGCCATCGCCAGCTGGTCTGGAGGTGGCGATGGGACGAAGTGTAACGTCCCCTCCGGATCGGCGGAGAAGTGCCTCTGGAGCCGTGGCTGCTTGGCTCCGGCACGTGCGCCTGCACGGCCCGCGCTCCTATGAGACCGCCACGCCCGGGACCCGTTGGGGGGTGCTGAAGCCACGGGGAAGTGGGCGCCCGAGAAGCTGGATCTGCCTGACCCAGGTTCGCATCATAGCTCGGAATGCACGCGGCGATGTGCCGGAGTGCCGGTCGCTATTCGTAAGGATCGAAGAACAATGCATCTCATCTTGAAGGAAGACGTCTTCATCTGCTCGGCAGCGCGAACGCCCATCGGGCGCTTTGATGGCAATCTGGCGGAGTTCAGTGCCGTTGATCTGGGAGCGGTTGCCCTTGCGGCGGCGCTGGAGCGCGCGGGGGTTGATCCAGCGCGCGTAGAGGCGGCCACTCTGGGCAACGTGGTGAAGAGCGGCCTGGGCATGGCTCCCGCGAAGGCGGCCGCAGTGAAGGCTGGTCTCCCCGAGACCATCGTCGCCCGGTGCGTCGATTCTGTTTGCGGTTCCGCGCTCGAGGCGGTGAATATGACCGTGGAGGCGATTGCCGCCGGGGTGATGCAGGTCGGCGTAGCGGGTGGCATGGAGGCGCGCAGTCAGGCGCCGTACCTTCTCGGTCCCAAGTTCACGCGCAATTCGGGCGAGTTCCAGAAGGGAAAGCGACCGCGCATGAAGCGCGCCGGCGCCTACCGCTGGGCCCTCGATGGCGCCGAGCCGGAGCAGCTCAAGGCGCTTGAGATCAAGGATTCGGTCAGCTACGACGGCCTCTTCTGGCCTACCGAGCGCAAGTTTATGCGCGAATATGCCCTTGCCTTTGCCAAGAAGCAGGGCTACACCGTGGAGCAGATCAACGCCTATGCCGAGCAGAGCCACCGCAAAGCGCGCCTGGCGATCGAGAGTGGCTGGTTCGTCGACGAGATCGCGCCGTGTGGCGACGTTGCCGTCGACCAAGTGGTCTCCGACGAGAAGCTGGCGGCGATGCGCGAGGAGTGCGCCGACGATCCGGCGGGCAGCTACAACGCCTCCGTGCCTGCGGATGGCGCCGCGGCCGTCGTCGTTGCTTCTGGCGCCGCCGTGAAGGCATTGGGACTGACGCCTATGGCCCGGGTGGTGGCGTGTGGGCGAGTGCATTGCCCGGCACCAGAGTTTCTCACCGCGCCCGTGGATGCCGCCAACGAGCTCTCGGAGGCGCTGCGCGCCGCGGGCCAGCCCGGCGATTTCCCGATCATCGAGGCGAACGAGGCTTTTGGGATTCAGCTTCCCTTCTTCGAGGCGAGCTTCCCCGGCGCCGCGATCAACGTCCACGGCGGGGCTGTCGCCTTGGGTCACCCGCTCGGCGCCGCTGGCGCACGTCTGCTCACCACGCTCCTCTACGCGATGAAGCGCTATGATCACCCGCGCGGCCTGGTCACTCTCTGCTTCGGGGGCGGTGGCGCCGTCGCGATCGCTGTCGAACGCTGCTGAGGGAATACTATGAAGCTTGTACAGTTCGGCGCCGGGAACATCGGCCGCTCCTTCATCGGCCAACTCTTCTCGCGTGCCGGGTATGAAGTGGTCTTTGCCGATGTCGTGCCAGAGGTCATCCGCCTCCTCAATGAGCGCCGGCGCTACCGCGTTGAGATCAAGGACGACCCGCCGGGAACGATCTGGGTAGAGAATGTGCGCGCGGTGGACGGCCGCGACCGTGACCAGGTTGTCGCCGAGTTGACCACCGCCGATATTGCCGGCACGGCAGTAGGACCCGCTGCTCTCCCGCACCTCTTTCCGGTGATCGCCGCAGCGCTCCGCGCGCGCCGGGAGCAGGGCCGGGGCCCGCTCGATATCATCCTCTGCGAGAACCTGCGCGGGGCGGCTGCCACGGTGCGCGAGGGCGTGGCCGCCCTCTTGCCGGGTGATTTCCCCCTGGACGAAAGCCTGGGCCTGGTGGAGACGAGCATCGGCAAGATGGTGCCGATCATGACCGCGGCGCAGCGCGCCGCCGATCCCCTCGCCGTCCATGCCGAGGCCTACAACACGCTCATCTGCGACGCGCGCGGCTTCCGCGGCCCCATTCCGAACGTGCCGGGGCTCGATCCCAAGCAGAACATGCGTGCCTACGTGGACCGCAAGTCGTTCATCCACAACCTGGGACACGCAATCACCGCCTACGTCGGCTATGTGTGCGACCCGCGCATGGTCTATCTGTGGGAAGCGGTGGAGCGTCCGGATGTGCGCGAGGTAGCCGAGGGGGCGATGTGGGAGTCGGCGCGGGCGCTTATCCGCGAGTATCCCGAGGAGTTCACGGAGGCAAACCAGCGCGAGCATATCGAGGACCTTCTGAGGCGCTTTGCCAACCGTGCCCTGGGCGATACGATCTTCCGCGTGGGCCGGGACCTGCCGCGCAAGCTCTCCCCCGAGGATCGTCTGGTCGGAGCGTTGCGCCTCGGCCTGCGCCACGGCCTTTCCGCGCCAAACACGCTGCTTGGCATTGCTGCGGCTCTCCATTTCCGCGCGGTCGATGAGGAGGGCCGGCTCCATCCCGCCGACGCGCAGTTCGTCGAGGAGTGGATTCCACAGGGCCCCGAGAAGATCTTGACCGGAGTGTGTGCCCTGAATCCGGATGTGCCCGCCGAAGCCGCGTGCATCCACGAGGTGACGGCCGCCTACCACCGCCTCGGATCCGGCGCCGGGCTGTAGCAGCGCGCCCCGAAACCATCGTGGCTTCCGGCAGGTGAACGCGCGGGAGCATGATAAAGTAGTTCAGTGATCCCGTTCGTCCGGGGCCACTCCCGGCGATCGCTGTGGGATGAGGAGATAAGACTGATGGATATCATTGGGCAGATCAAGGCGCGCGCGAAAAGCGCCGGCCTGACCATCGCGCTTCCCGAGGGGGAGGAGGAGCGGAACGTCATTGCTGCCGGGCAGGTGATGCGCGAGGGTATTGCAAAGATCATCCTCCTGGGCCGTGAGAAAGAGGTGCGCGCAACCGCCGCGCGCGTGGGTACCGATCTCAGCGACATTCCGATTGTGGATCCCTCCACCGACCCTCGGTTTGAGGAGTTCTCTAACCGCTTCTATGAGATGCGCAAGGCCAAGGGGATGACCCCGGACCAGGCGCGCGATGCCATGCGCGATCCGATCCACTTTGCGGCGATGATGGTGAAGCTGGGCCAGGCCGATGGCTACGTCTCGGGCGCGATCCACGCCACCGCCGACGTGCTCCGCCCGGCGCTTACGATCATCCGTCCGGCGCGCGGGATCAAGACGGTTTCCGCCTGGTTCCTGATGGTCCTCCCGGATCCCACCTACGGCGCGAACGGGGTCCTTGCCTACGGCGATAGCGGTATGGTGATCGACCCGGACGCCGAGCAGCTGGCCGAGATCGCGATCGAAACCGCGGAGTCGTTCCACGCGCTCACCGGTGCCGAGCCGCGCGTTGCCATGCTCTCCTTCTCCACCAAGGGGAGCGCGAAGCACCCGCTGGTCGACAAGGTGGTGCAGGCAACCGAGCTGGTGCGAAAGCGCGCCCCGGATCTGCTCGTGGATGGCGAGCTCCAGGCCGATGCGGCGCTCGTTCCCTCCGTGGCCAAGACGAAGGTCAAGGGCGAGAGCCCCGTGGCCGGACGTGCCAACGTGCTGATCTTCCCCAACCTCGATTGCGGGAACATCGCCTACAAGCTCACCGAGCGCCTGGCGCACGCGGGGGCCTACGGACCGCTTATTCAGGGCCTGGCCCGGCCGGTCAACGATCTCTCGCGTGGGTGTTCCGCGGAGGATATCGTCAACATCGTCGCGATCACCGCGCTTCAGGCCGTCTCCGCGCGCGAGCATGAGAAGAACGCCGTGGGTACCGACGGATGAAAAAGGTCTTCATCGCCGCCACTCACCAGAACGAGGGGAAGACGACACTCTCTCTCGGGTTGCTGGCTGCTCTGCAGAACCGCGGGCTCGATGTCGGCTTCATCAAGCCGGTCGGCCAGCGCTACATGGAGGTCAACGGCCAGAAGATCGACGAGGATGCCGTGCTCGTCGCCGCCGTGATGGACCGCGAGGAGGAGCTGGCGGCGATGAGCCCCATCGCCGTGGAGTCGCGTTTCACCCGCGAGTATATCGACGCGCCCCGGCCTGATGACCTGCTGGATCGGATCACAGCCGCCTTCCACCAGGTGTCGCAGGGCCGAGACTTCATGGTGATCGAAGGCACCGGCCATGCCGGCGTTGGCTCCGTCTTCGATCTCTCCAACGCGCGCGTAGCGCAGCACTTGGGCGCGGGGGTGATCCTGGTGACCGGGGGTGGCATCGGCCGGCCGATCGATGAGATCATGCTCAACCGCTGTCTCTTCGCCGCGCATGGCGTGCCGGTGATCGGGGTGATCATCAACCGCGCGATTCCCGAAAAGCTCGAGATGATCCGCGACTATGCCGGCCGTGGCCTGGCGCGCTTCGGCGTCGATCTCCTCGGGGTGATCCCCCTCCGGCCACGCCTCTCTAACCCGACGGTGCGTCAGGTCGTGGATGGCCTGAAAGGCCGGCTCCTCAACGGCGGCGATTCCCTCGACCACAAGATCGAGCGCTGCGTGATCGGCACCATGTCGCCTCATACGGCGCTCGATCACTTCGCTCCCGGTGTCCTGGCCATCCTTCCCGGGGATCGGGAGGACCTGCTTCTTGCCGCCATGAGCTCTTGCGTCATGGGCGAGAGGCAGTCGTATTGCGTCTCTGGCATTGTGCTCACGCGCGGTATTCTCCCGCATGCCACCGTGATGCGCCTGGTGAAGCGCACCCAGATTCCCGTGGTGCTCGTGGACGATGAGAGCTACTCGGTCGTCTCCAAGATCCACGATCTCACCGTCAAGATGCAGCCAAACGATACCGAAACGATCCAGCTGGCGCAGCGTCTGGTCGAAAAGCACGTCGATATCGATCGCGTGCTGGCTGCTGCCACGTCATAGCACGCCGGGAGTCGGGCGTCGTCTCGCCTCCCCGGTTTCCCCAATCATGCTCCAGGCGAAGAAGGACCCCCCAACTCCCCCGCGGAATCATCTTTCATTCTGAAAGGAGAAGCCAATGACACCGAGAGCACGCGTGGAGGCTGCCCTGCGGGGCGAGATGCCGGACAAGGTGCCTTTTACCGTGTATGAGAGCAAGATCCCCCAATGCGCCGTCGAGCGGCAGCTTCGCAACGAGGGCCTCTGCATCGTCGTGCGGACGGTGCCGGTGGTAAACACGATCACGCCCAACGTCACCGTGGAGAGCCACATCTTCACCCAGGACGGGGTGCGCTATACCCGCACGATCTACCATACGCCAGTCGGCGATTTGAGCACGCTGACGCGGCCGGCGGGGTTCACGTCGTGGCATGTGGAGAAGATCTTCAAGACGCCCGAGGATTATAAGCCGCTCCTCTTCCTGATCCAGGACCGGCAGTTTCTGCCCAACTACGCCGCCTTTGAACGGGCTCAGGCCGATTTTGGCGAAGATGGCTTTTTCCGCGGCGCGGTGGGCTCCACGCCGCTGCACGAGATCATGGTCTCCATGATGGGGGTCGAGACCTTCGCCATCGAATGGGTGGAGCGCCGCGACGAGATCATGAAGCTGTATGACGCCCTCGTGGAGAAGCTGCGGAGCCTCTACCCCTTGCTTGCCGACTCGCCGGCGCTTGCCTTCAACTACGGCGGCAACGAGACGGCGGATGTGATGGGCCGCGAGCGTTTTGAGAAGTACGTGGCGCCCCACTACGATGAGGCCGCCGAGGTCCTCCATAAGAAGGGGAAGCTCCTGGGCGCACACCTCGATGGAAACAACCGCGTGTGGGCCGATATCGTCGCCCGATCTGGGCTGGACTATATCGAGGCGTTTACTCCCGCGCCGGACACCGACATGAGCATGGCCGATGCGCGCGAGGTGTGGGCGGATAAAGTCCTCTGGATCAACTACCCCTCCTCCGTCCACCTCGCCTCAATCGAGACGATCGAGGAGACAACGCGCCAGATCCTACGCGATGCCGCTCCGGGCGACCGGCTTCTCGTGGGCATCACCGAGGATGTGCCCGAGAACCGGTGGCGCGAGAACTTCCTCGCGATCTCGCGGGTGCTCGACACCGATGGCCGAACGCCCGTCGCGGCGTCATGAGGCCTCGCGCGACGATAGCCGGCGCCCGGGCCACCGAGACCTGTCCGTATTCAGCACACTGGTAGGCCTGGGGTGGTCTGAAACACCACCCCGGGCCTCCTGCTACTTCTCTTCTTCCTCCTCATACTCCTCGTACCAGCCCTCCGGTCCCGCGCTGGAATGGAGATGCGTGGCGAATTCGAGGAGTGCCACCGCCGCTTCGACGCGAGTTTCGCCGTCTTGGCTCTCGTCGTTGGCGACCTGGCGGAGCACCTTCACCGCGTCACCAATCGCTCCCTGGAATTCCTGTGCATCGAGCTCGACCATCATCTCAAGACTCCTTATTTCGTTTCCCTGCCGGGGATCACGGCGCGGCCGTGATCCGGATCTCCCGGGTATCCTGAAGTGGCACCTCCAGCGCATGGGTCACCCTGCCGGTGACGGTGTAGCTTCCCGGCGGCACGCGAGCACCGGTATTGTCCGTCCCGTCCCATCGCACGGTGAACGCGCGCGTCTCGTCTGGCAACAACACCAACTGCGTCACTGCCTGGGTGAATGCCCGGCCCTCTGACCAGCGCCACACCACCTCGCCATTGCGCTGGACGATGAAATCGAAGAGTTGGCCGGTGCGCATCAGCAGGCGCACCGTCTCGCTCCCCCTGTTTCGAATGCGGAGCGTCAACTCGATGGGCGCGCCCGCCGGATACTCCGCTTGCGGTGTGCTCAGGCCCACCTCCACCGACTGTTGTATTTGCGCTGCCGGCGTTGGCTGTGCCGGCTCCTCCGGGCTGGGCGGCGCGGCAGGCTGATCCACTGTGCGAATGTAGATCGTGCGTGCCTGCGGATCCCAACGCACGTCGGCGCCGAACGTCTCGGCCACGACGCGCAATGGGACCATCGTGCGCCCCTGGATCACCTGCACCGGCACGCGCGTTCGGATGCTGCGGTTGCCAGCAACGAGCGTCTCCGCGCCCGCCTGCACGACAACGCGCTGCCCCTCGTAATCGATCACCGCCTCGCGCCCGGCGGGCTGCCAGGTGAGGTTCGCGCCTAGCGCCTGCGCGATAAACCGGATGGGGACGAGCGTAGTCCCTTGGATGATGCGCGGGGCGATATCCGTCTGCACCATCCGCCCGTTGACCACCAGGCGGGGAGGGTTCTGCGACGCTGGCGCGCGCGCTTGCGATGGTGTTTCCGCGGCAGCCGATGCAATCCAAGTAGCCGCCGCGAGGATCAGAACCCAACTGGCTGCTCTCATGACCACAACGTTCCCCCTCCTAACCACGCGCCAAACGGCGCGCGCCTTCAACGCGGCATCCCGGTGTAATGCCAGGACGCGACAGCTCGCGGGCGCGTTTCCGGCGAGAGAGAGACGCCCATTGTTGCAGGGAAGGAAAGGGGAGGGTGACTGCGAAGATCGCACCTATTTACGCATCGCCGAGCGCCCGGCGCCCGGCCTCGCGGAGATAGGGGATGAGCGCCTCGAACTCCTCCCGGCGCTCCTCGCTGAAGATGATCACGTAGATGCTGAGGCAATCCTCGTTAAAGCAGAGGAAAATGGCGGCATCGAGCGGGGGCAGCTCGTGCGGGCTGGCGCCCTCCAGACCCGCGGCTGAGGCGCCGCCGGCGGGGAAGGGGATGAGGAAGGTCGTCCCGGAGCAGCGCGGGCATGCCGCCAGCTCCTCGAGCGTCAGCTCCCATACCTCACGCGAGTAGGGCGCGCGTATCGCCTTGAACGCTGTCCATTCCATCGAGACCCCCCTGGCGTGATGCACCGGCACGCGCCGGCGGCATCTGCCCCCCTCGCGCGATTCCACGGGGTCGGCGCCGCTCCCCGCGTGCGTGGCGCGCTAGCTCGAAGTATTCACCAGAATACTTCAAGAGAAGTCTCTTGCCTGGTGGCACTCCGTTGCCGCCACAAGCGCCCGGCGGCAGAGTGTTTTCGAGGGCAGTGCCCACAAACCTGGGCCACGCCTGATAGAGAGACTTCTTTTCATTATTCTGATGAATAATGCGCGCTAGGCGCCCCAGAACGAGTACGTCTCCACCCCGAGAGCGATCCCGATCAGGCTCCAGAGGCAGCCCATCATGATATCGCCCAGGATGAGGCCCAGGAAGAAGGGGAGGAGCGTTCGGTAGAGCCGCAGCCCGCCCCACTTCAGGATGCTCCCCTTGAGGACCCACGCGATCAGCATCGGCATCCAGACCAGGTTCATCGACCACGACCCGGAGATCGTGTAGCCGATCGGATGGAACGGCCACCAGAGGTAGCGCACCCGCATCGCCGAGAGCCCGGTGCAGCAGACCAGGCCGAACAGCATCGCCCAGCGCTCCATCATCTGCGGCGGCACCGGCGCGGTGATCTGGCTTTGCAGCCGCCCGAAGATCTGGGTTCCATAGCTGTAGCCCGACCAGAACTTGCCCGCCGTGCCCAGCGAATACCCCAGGTGCAGGAATGCCCAGATCGACGCCACCATCCCCACGATCCCGGCCAGGACGAGCGCCTTCACCATTCCCCGGCTGTCGAGACTGGTCATCTGCGCCATCTTCAGCCCTTCCATCTGCACCGGCATCGGGTGCGAGCGGTAGGCGCGGTTGAACCAGTAGAGGAGCGAGATCATGGAGAGGTCTTGAGGGCGCGCGCCCACGGTCCCCAGCGCCGAGGGGATCATCAGGTCAGGGCTGACGCCGTGGAAATCATGCACCGGCGGGCCGAGCTCGGCGCGGATCCGCGTGACGACGAAAGAGATCAGCAGGTAGAGGAGCATGAAGCCGATGGCGATCCCCCACGACATCCCGGCGAGCCGGCAGAAGAGCACCAGGAGCACAACGCCGATTCCGATGCTCGTGATCGCCGCCCGATAGGAGACGGCCTCCTGCAAGTTGCTCAACTCCGAGGGCTTTCCTCGGGCGGCCAGCCACACCTGGCGCAGGTAGCCGCGCGAGGTCCAGATCAGAGCGATTGCCAGGCCGATCAGCGCGCCGAAGACCTGCTGATCAATGAAGGGGAAGCGCGGCGTCGCGTCCCATGCCATGGCGTTGGAGAGGACCTTCTGCGCCTTCCAGTAGAAGTAGAAGAACCAGCACGAAAAGAGCAGATCGACGGGCAGCAGGAAGCAGAGCCCGATGCAGAAGGGATAGAAGGTGACCGGCGTCCAGCCCACGGCATACCACGGCTTCGACTGGAGTATGCGCTGCAGGAAGTCATACTGGCCCACGTTGAGGTGGGGCAGTGAAGGATAGAAGAGCGCCAGGCCGTTCAGGAGGCTGATCACGAACGCGGGCACGAACCCGGCCCACATGAGGCGGTTGCGGAAGAGTGGCAACCCAGGGGTGACCAGCTCCAGAGGGAGCACCACGATCGGGAAGGTGAGCCGCTCGCGCGCCATCCACTGCTGCCGGAACACCACGTTCATGCAGAGCATGATCCACAGGAGCACCGCGGCGAAGCCGGTCCACGCCAGCGCCGGCACCATCCAGGCGCGCAGGTTCGACCACTGGTAAAGCGACGAGTAGCCGGAGTAGTAGCCCTTCAGCGCCTCTGTATCTTGCACGGTGAGCCACTTCGGCAGGTGCGGGAGGATAAGGTCAGCCCAGGCGTTCTCAGGACGCGCGAAGAAGGCGGCGTACCCGATGATCTGCATCAGCACCTGGACGAAATCCATGCCGCATAGCCCGGACGCGAGCGCGACCATGGAGTAGGTGACCAGCAGCTCCGCGGGGCTCAGTGCTCGCTTCGGGTACCGGCGGGCGATGGCGGCGTTGACGAGCGCCAGGAGCACCAGCACGAAGAGCGCGTTGGCGAAGAGGGAGATGCTGGTGACGTAGGGGCCCTTGCGCACCCGCTCCATCTGGACGATCCAGTAGCAGTTGGGCGGGATGAGTAGCAGCCCAAGCAGGATCGAACGCCAGGTGAGCCGGGCCTTGGGGGGCGCGCTCATGCCTCCCCCTCGTCATCCTCTGGCTTGAGGAGCGACCAGGAAACCGTGGCGCGCACCGAGTCCTCCACGAACTCGGTGATCAGCTCCTCGCGCGCCAGCACCTCGTCCTGACGCTCCATCTCGGCGATCTCCTTGCGCAGCTTCTCCTGCTCTTTCGGATCCTCCGTTTGTTTTAGCGCAGCGCGGGTCCCCTCCAGGCGCCTTGCCAGCGCGGCGCGAAGCTCCGCCAGGTAGCTCGAGCGCGGGCGCCCTTCCAGGAACTCGTCGATCTTTTCCTCTATCTCATCGCGTTCCTGCGGCATCTCAACTCCCACCCTCTCCCCGATCCCGGGGTTGCTTGCCGCCAGATTCTTCCAGTAGAGGGCGGTGTATTCCTGCCCGGGTCTACCTGGCACCGGTCAGGGAATCGCAAACACGGGCGGGGGAGTTCGGAGGAAGCAGAGCGTTCTCTGCATTGAGAGGAGCCGGCGTAAGAGCTCAGGAGGGCCACGGGCGGGCGCAGAGAGAGGCGCCCTTACGGAGGGTGGATCATGCGTGCCGCACCATGCGGTGTCGGGGTTTTTCTTTACCCCGGCCCGCTTTCAGCTTACCCCGTATGGGCCAGGTCTTAGATCGGGACAAAGCGCACGCGGGGGGCCTGCCGCGCATCGGGCCTCTGTGCGCGAATGCTCCCCTACATCCCGGCTCACACGGGGGCTTACCTCCGGACAACCCGCTCCAGACCCAGGATCGCCAGGTAGACTAGCATGAAAGTGATGGCGAGGGCCGCTCCAGGCCAACTGCCACCCACCGCGTGATAGAGCACCAATGCCGCCGCGCCTATCAGCACAACCCGGATCTCTACCGGCCATCTCATTGCCATTCTCCCTCGCGGGCGGTCGTCTTGTCTCGGCTCGTCGGCCATGCACACCTCCTCGGCAGCGCGTGCTGCCTGGCCCAACGGGAGTTTAGCCACTGACGCCGGTGTTCAAACGCGCCGGGGCTGACCAGCGGGTGCTACCATCCCCACCGGCAGGAATGCTGCTCCACGGGTCTAACCAGACTCGGCAAGGGGGTCCAAAGATGATCAAGCACTGCGCAGCGCTTCTCTTCTTCCTCTCCATCGTTGGGGCGGACGCCCAAAGCTGGCACCACCCGCTCTACCTGGGCAACGGTGAGCTATGGCGCCAGCGCATTCCGGTCACCATCTACAACGAGATGGAACGCGACGCGGCGGGCGAGCCGGTCGTCCTGCACGTGGGCAAGGGCGATGGCGAGGCGGATCTCGCCGGCGTGCCCGTCTCTCAGATCCGGCTGTGCAACGCCGCGGGACAGGAGCTCCTCTTCGCCGTCACCAGCCCCGCCGGCTCCCTGGTGACCCGGGGCTCGGTGCCCGCCGGATCGACGCTGACGCTTCCCGCGGAGTGCCCGGCGCGCGGGACGGCGCACTACTACCTCTACTTTGATAATCCGGTGGCCTGGGCCGTGCCCGATTTTCTGAACGCTGCGGCGGGCGTGCGCAACGGGAGCGTGGAGGAGGGCACCGGCGACACGCCGGCCCACTGGATCCACGACCGGCAGGATCCCGAGCACCAGCTGTTCTGGACCACCGAGAACCCGCGCTCCGGGAAACGCTGCCTCAAGACGGTGGTTGCCGAGGGTGCCGAGCCGACCTGGATCGCCACCCGGCAGCGCGATATCCACATCATCGGCGGCGCGAAGTACGTGATGCGCGCGTGGGTGAAGGCCGAGAACGTGCGCGGCCATGCCGGCTGGTACATCCACGTCGGCAACGCGCAAAACCCGATGATGATCGCGCCGATGCTAAGCGGTGGCGAGGGGACCTACGACTGGAGGGAAGTCACCGCCGAGTTTACCGCGCCCCCGGAGGCAAACCGCGCCAGCCTCGGGACGGTGCTGCGCGGCACCGGCACCGCCTGGTTTGACGACGTGAGCCTGGAGTGCACGGAGAAGCCGCGCCTTCTGGCGCGCGCCGGCAAGCCGGAACGCCTCTCCTTGCGTCGCGCCGGCGCGGACGCGAAGTGGTTTGATGAGAATCCGCGGGACGACATCATCTGGAGCCACCGCGTGCCGATCCGCGTGCGCAACTTCTCGGACGAGGCGCGCGACGCCCACCTTGCCTATGTGGATCTCTCCGGGCTCATGGCCCGGCTGCGCGGCAAGATCCGCCCCGAGGCGATTCGCGTCACCGATGGCGACCGCGTCGTGCCCCATTGCCTCCTCGGGCAGGGAGTGCTCATCGAAGGAGACATTCCCGCGCGGACCGAACGCACCTACTTCATCTATCTCTCCGCGGATCCGCGGATCCGGCCGGGCACCACAGCCAGCTATGAGGCGCTTCTGGATGGCCCGCGCAACCTGGCGCGCAACGCCAGTTTCGAGCAGGGGACCGCGCTCCCCGACGAATGGCCCGGCGGCGCCGAGAGCGAGAGCCCCGCCGGCACCCGGATGGGCCTGGATGAGGCCGGCCTCTTCGGGAAACGGTGCGTCCGCATGCAGATCCCGCACGACTCGAAGCTGGCCTGGACCGGCTGGCGCCAAGATGTGCCGGTGAAACCGAGACGCACCTACCTCTACGCCGCATGGCTAAAGACGCGCGACATCCGCAACGGCTCGGTGCAGCTTCATGCCCACTACCGGAACATGGCCGGCGAGCACTGCGAGAGCCAGAAATTCGCCGCCACTGGCCCGGCGCTCACCGGGACGAACGACTGGACCTCGCTTTCCGGCCTCTTCACGATGCCGGACGATATCGCCAACTTCCAGCTCCACCTGACGATGCTGGCGAGCGGCACGGTGTGGCACGACGGCGTCCTTCTCGCCGAAGTCACCCCGGCCGAAACGGGCGCGCTCGAGGCGCGCGAGGCCCCGATAACCACCCGCCTGGCCATCTGGCCCGTGAATCCCCTGGTGAAGGTGTTTCAAGAGGACGTGCCCCCGCGGGTGCCTGCTCAGGTGCGCGTTTCTGCCGCCCGGAACGAGAAGGAGCCGCTGCAGCTCGCTGTCCGCGGCCCGGCCGCGATCCAGGGCATCCGGATCGAGGTGACGCCGCCTGCTCATCGCACCGGCGCCCGCCTACCCGCGCCCGAGGTCGCCGTCGTCGGCTACGTGCCGGTGGATCACAAGACGAGCTACTATAGCAGCAACACGCCCGAGTGGCACCGCAAGTTCCCCACCAGCACTGGCGCCTCGGATGGCTGGGTTGGCATGTGGCCGGACCCGCTTCTCCCGCGAGACGCCTTCGACCTGGAGCCGAACAAAACCCAGCCGTTCTGGATCACCTTCTCGGTGCCCAAGAACGCCGCTCCCGGGGACTACACCGGGGAGGTTCGGCTGGTCGCCGGCGGAAAGCGGATTGCCACGGTGCCCTACACGGTGCACGTGTGGAGCTTCACCCTCCCGGATGAGGCGCACGTCGGGGCCATCTACGATGTGCGCCGCGGGCCCATGTGGACGACGCCCGGCAAGAGCGCGGACGAGGAGCGGCGCGAGTTCTGGAAGTTCATGGCCGAGCGCCGCCTTTGCCCGGACCGGATCCTGCCCAACCCGGTGATCCGCTACGAGAACGGCCGGGTGATCACCGACTTCACCGAGTACGACAAGGCGGCGGACTACTACTTCAACGTCCTGAAGCTGCCCACGTCGTACATGCCGTCGCACTTCACACTGTTTGGGTGGGGGCACCCGCCCGCCGAGAAGTTCGGCGAGAAGCCGTATGAGGGCAACTACCCGTATGAAGGCGTGGACCGGCGGAAACTCCGGCCCGAGTACAAGCGTGCCTACCAGGCGTGCCTGAAAGCCTACTGGGAGCACGTGAAGGCGAAGGGATGGCACAAGAAGCTCGTCCTCTACATCTCGGATGAGCCCTATTACTCCCGCCCGGAGATCATCGCGCAGATGCAGGCGCTGTGCGAGATGATCCGCGAGGTCGACCCCGAGATCCCGATCTATTGCAGCACGTGGCACCACGTGCCCGAGTGGGACGGATACCTCTCGCTGTGGGGCATCGGCCACTACGGGATCGTCAAGCCGGAGAAGATCGCGGAGCTCCGGCAGGCCGGCACCCGGGTCCGCTGGACTACGGACGGCCAGATGTGCACCGACACGCCGTACCTGGCCGTGGAGCGCCTGTTGCCGCACTACTGCTTCCACTACGACGTGGAAGCCTACGAGTTCTGGGGGATCGACTGGCTCACCTACAACCCGTACCAATTCGGCTGGCATAGCTACATCCGCCAGAGCGGCGAGCCGGGCAAGACGACCTGGGTGCGCTATCCCAACGGCGACGGCTTTCTCGCCTATCCGGGACACCTGATCGGCGTGGATGGCCCGGTGACCTCGGTCCGCCTGGAGCAGGCCCGAGAAGGCGTGGAAGATTACGAGTATCTCAATCTGCTGCGCCAGCTCGTGGCAAAAGCCGGCCCGCGCGCGAAGGGACTGGATGCCGCGAAGAAGGCCCTGGAGAAGGCACGCGCGCTCGTCTCGATCCCGAACGCCGGCGGGCGCTACTCCACGAAGATCCTTCCGGACCCGGACGCCCTCCTCGCCGCGCGCGAGGCCGTGGCCAAAGCGATCGAAGGGCTGGCGAGGTAGTACGATGGCGGTGCTCGACAACTGGTTCATCCAGGTGCATGACTTCATCTACGTGAAGGAAGAAGAGGGGAGCGACGCGGAGGCAGAGTGCATTCTCCGCTTGCTGGGGCTGCGCGCGGGCGACCGGGTCCTCGATGCCCCGAGCGCGGCGGGACGCATCGCCGTGCGTCTGGCGCGCGCCGGCTGCCATGTGACCGCGGTGGATATCAATCATGACTATCTGAAGCGTGCCCGCGCCCGCTTCCAGGCAGAGGGCCTGAAAGGTGAATTCTGCCAGGCGGATCTGCGCCGCCTCCCGCTCCGGGAAGGCTTCGACGCGGTCTGTAACTGGTGGTCCAGCTTCGGCTACTTCTCCGACGCGGAGAACCTGCGGGTGCTGCGCGGGATGGTGGCCGCGCTCCGCCCGGGTGGCCGCCTCATCATCGAGCAGCCGAACCGACACTTTGTCCTCCGCCGCCTCCGTCCGGTGATGACCGAGAGCGATTGGGTCCTACTCACCAACTGGAACGCCCGCACTCAGCGCCTGGAATCGGTGTGGATCCACGAGGAGGATGGCCGCGAGGAGCGCTACCCGATGTCGATTCGCTGGTACACCTGGGCGCAGTTTCGCTCGCTCTTCCGGAAGGCCGGCCTTACCCTCGAGGCGGCCTATGGCGACCATGATGGGAGCGACTACACCCCCTCCTCGCGCCGGCTCATCGTCGTCGGCCGGAAAGGGTGAGCGCGCCAGGGCCCCGGATGCCGCCGGACACAGGAAACGCCGCGGGAAACGCGAAGGAACAGAGCAACGCGAAGCCCTCACGTGGCCTGGTTGCCCGCGCCTCGCGAGAGCTTCTCGTCGGGAGGTGACGGCCATGACCTTCTCGCACTCGCTCGCCATGTTTCTGCTGCTTGTCGCTCTCGCGGCGCCTGCGATTTCGGCGCCAGCCGCCCCGGTGACGCTTCAGTCTGGTGATTGGACCGCGACGCTGGGACCCACGGGCCTCGCCCTCACGCATCGCGGCGAGGTGATCTCGGGTGGCTCCTACTTTCACGTCTTCGCCCCGGAGTATCAGGGAGCGGTCTTCAGCTCCACTGATGCGTGGAACAAGGGGACGGTGGAGGTCTCTCCCGATGGCCGGACGGCGACCCTCACCGCCGATCTTCAGAACGGCCCCTTCTCCTATCGGTTGGAGCTGGATGGGAACACCGCACGGATCACGATCCGGCTCTCGGTGAAGGATGGCGTCCCGGTAGGGCCGGTGGAGTGCTCGCTCTTGCAGTTCCCGGAACCCCTCACCAAGGACGGCGTGATCGAGGTGTGGAATGCCGCGGGCCTGGTCACGCATCGTGAGCCCATACCGGCGACGCCGGTGCGTGGCGGCCTGGCGCCGTCGGGCCAGGGGTTCACGTTAAAGACGCCGGCACGCAAGATCGTCATCGAGGCGCTCGACTTTGGCACCGTCTACCCCTTTGATGCCCGCCATGAGCGCTATGCCTCGCGGCGCGGCGTGTGGTCTTTCAGCTCGCCCCCGGCGCGCGCGGGGGGCGAGACCGTCGCGAGGTTCGTCGTCCGTGTTGAGCCGCCCGATCCCGCGCGCTCCCCGGGCCGGATCACTCTCGCCCCGCGAGCGGACGCGACCGCGATCCTTACCGGGACCAACCCGACCGCGCGCGAGACACTGGCGACCGACGAGCTGGCGAGCATTCTGGAGGAGATGATCGGC
Organism: Armatimonadota bacterium; assembly: GCA_012512265.1. Lineage (GTDB taxonomy): Bacteria > Armatimonadota > JAAZEB01 > JAAZEB01 > JAAZEB01 > DUUU01. Next base: position 52,605 of record JAAZEM010000118.1, read on the forward strand.
CGGCGCCTGGAGCGCGGGGTGGCGAGCGGCAAGGGAGCCCCCGCCGGGACGATCCTGGTGGGACAGGCCGCGGTGGCCGCGGGGCTCATCTCGCAAAAGGAGCTTAACGCCGTGGCGCCCGATGGCTATGTCGTGCGCGTGCGCGGCGGGCGCGCGGGGATCTGCGGGTGGCGCGATGTCGGGACGGTTTATGGCGCGTATGCGCTGCTCCGCCACCTGGGCTGTCGCTTCTACGCGCCTAACTGCGAGACGATCCCCCGGCGAGACACGCTTGTGATCCCCGAGTGCACCCTTTCCGCGAAGCCGTTCTTCGAGTTTCGCAACCTCACCGGCAACCTGAAGCTGGGGCATACCCCGAAGGACGATATCATGGACCCGCGCGCGATTGGCGAGCCGGGGAATATCGTCCATTCGGCGGAGTACCTGCTCCCCTACGACACCTACCACAAGGAGCACCCCGAATACTTCGCGCTTCAGAAGGATGGCCGGCGCCTCACCCGGGACCCGGACGCGCACCGGTTCGACGTTCACCTCTGCCTGGCCAATCCGGACGTGCGCCGGATCTCCGCCGAGCGCCTCCTCGCGCTCATCGAGAAGCAGCCGGATCGCACCTTCTTCGGCGTCTCGCAGGGCGATGGCCACGCTTGGTGCGAGTGCGAGGAGTGCAAGCATCTGGATGGCGCTCCGGGAGTGATGACCGACCGCCTTCTCGACTACGTGAACCACATCGCGCGCGAGGTGGCGCGCAAGTACCCGGATAAGCGCATCCTCACGCTCGCCTACACGAACGCCACTTCACCCCCGCCCACGCGCGTGTTCCCCGAGCCGAATGTGATGGTCCAGTACTGCCCCTATCCCCCGCGCACCGGGTGCAGCAGCCACGACCTCACCTGCGAGAAGAACACGCAGAGCCAGCAGGACCTCCTCGGGTGGCTCGAAAAGTGCCCCAAGAACATGTACATCTTCGACTACCCGACCGGCTACCAGAACATCTACGAGCCGTTCGGCAGCTTCTACGCGATGAAGCGGAAGCTGGAGCTCTATGCCACGCGCGGGGTGCGCGGCATCTTCTACTGCGGCACGCCGCGCAACTTCCAGGACCTCTTCATCTACGTCCAGAGCCACCTCCTGTGGAATCCAGATACCCCCGTGGAGCCGCTGATTGATGAATTCATGAGGGCCTATTACGGCCCGGCGGCGCCGAAGGTGCGCGCCTACTTCGATTTCATGCACCGCGAGGTGGACGAGCGCCCCATCCATCAGATGTGCGAGGGCCCCAGCACGCACTTCGTCACCCCGGAGTATGCCGAGACGGCGCTGAAGCTCCTGGGCGAGGCAGAGGAGGCCGCGCGGGACGACCGCGCCGCTCTTTACCGGGTGCGCGTCGAAAAGCTGTGCGTGCTGTTTGGTGACCTGAACGCCCGGAACCCGTTCAATGGCCGGCTGGTGGTAAGCGAGGATGCCTTTGCCCGGCGCCTGGCGGAGTTCGCGCGGATCGCCCGTACCATGCGCCTTGGCGGGTTTGTCCGCCGCCTGCCCCCGGAGGAATGGCTGCAGCGCGTGGCCCGGATCAAGCCGGAACGAAAACCGTGGTACCTGGACCCGGTGATCGAGCGTCTGGCCACCGATCCGGCGGGCACACTGGCGGCAGAGCAACAGCGCTACCTGCAGACGGAGATCCCCGGCGGCTGGCGGTTGGAGCTCGAGGGGTTCCGTGGCGCGCGCGGCCCCGAGGAGTATGGCTACCTGTGTCCCCCGCGGAGGGCGATCTGGATCTACGGCACCAACACCGAGCACCCGCGGATGTGGACGGTGCTTCACCTCAAGGCTGCGCCGAAGGGCGCGGCCCAGCTGGTGCTCACCGCCCAGGATGATGATAAGCCCGGAGCCGTTCCCGTGCGCGTTTCGCTCAACGGGCTCGTGCTTTTCGAGGGGCCGAACCCGTTCCGCGAGCGCGGCTGGTCCACCGAAAGCTTGGCCATCCCCGCGGGCGTGCTGAGGCAGGGCGAGAATGAACTCCGCATAGAGACCCTCGGGGAATCCCGCGCGCGCGATGCCGGCTGGTTCATGCTCGCCGATTGCCAGGTGCTCGTGCCGTAGCCAGGGCGAAGCGCCCCGGAGGAGCGTCGGCGCGAATCGTCTCCAGGAGATGGAGTGCTCGTCGCTTCTCCGGGGCTGTTCCACGCCAGACCCCCTACGCCCGAGATCCGAGTGGCAACCTCCCTGGCATGAATCCGCCAGGCGCTTGTCGAACACTGAAGCACGCCTGGCGTGCAGGCATCCCAGGGTTCGTTATCGAACCGGGTTTGCGAAGCGCACTCTTTCATAGGCCTGAGCCACGGGAGGTCCCATGAGCGAACGTATACCGGTTCTCCTCGATACCGATATTGGCAGCGACATCGATGATGCCGTTTGCCTTTCCTACCTGCTCCGCCAGCCGCGCTGCGAGCTGGTTGGCGTGACGACGGCGACGGGGAATGTGGTCCAGCGCGCGGCGCTAGCCGCGGAGATCTGCCGTGCCGCCGGGCGCGACGACGTGCCGATTCATGCCGGCGCCCCCGGACCGCTCCTCTTCGGGCCGGGCCAGCCCAACGTGCCGCAGTACGAGGCGGTCGCCTCGCGCCCGCACCGCACCGACTTCCCGCCAGGCGCGGCGCTCGAGTTCATGCGCCAGACGATCCGGCAACGCCCGGGCGAGATCGTGCTTCTGGCGATCGGCCCGATGACGAACCTCGGCCTGCTTTTCGCGGCGGATCCGGAGATCCCATCGCTCCTTAAGGAGCTGGTGCTGATGTGCGGCGTCTTCACCGCGGGGAACGGGCACGGCCCCGGCGCGCGCGAGTGGAACGCCTTTTGCGACCCGGTGGCCACGGCGATCACCTACCGCGCTCGCCCGCCGCGCTTCACCTCCATTGGCCTGGAAGTGACAACCCGCTGCATACTTGGCGCTGATGAATGCCGCGCCCGCTTCCAGAAGGCCGGCGGCCCGCTCAGCATCGTCGCGGAGATGGCGGAGGTCTGGTTCCGCGGCAGCCCGCGGATCACATTCCACGACCCACTTGCTGCCAGCGTGATCTTCGAGGAAGGGCTGTGCCGCTATCAGGAGGGCCTGGTTGAAGTGGAGACGACCAGCCAGCGACTGGGCGGCCTGACGACATGGAATCCCAACTCCGAGGAGAAACCGCACCGCATCGCGGTCAGCGTCGACTCCGAGGCGTTCTTTGCGCACTACTTCGGGGTTGTGGGGGGATAGACGCACGCATCGCTTCGTGAGAAGGGGCATCCTGGAGTTGGGGCCGGCGCGGGATGCTCCAGAGACCAGGTATCCACGCGCAGAGCAAGGCGTGGCCGGGCGCCCAGCGTCGCTTCTCCCTTGCGGTGTATGTCTGGAGGTAGCTGTAGTGATGATACGCATTCTGATGGCGCTGCTTCTGACGACCACGGCGGTCATCGCCGCCGAGGAGGTGGTCGGCAAGCGCCCCTATGAGATGGAGTGGGCCAATCGAACAGAGGACCATCAGCCACCCCTGGTCGATTTTGAGGACATTTCGGGGTGGAAGGTGGAAGGCCACAACTCCGTGGCAAGCCTGGTCCGCACCCGTGAGCAGCAGCTGTGGGGCAAGTACGTCGCCAAGCTCACCTACCGGGCCACGGCCAGCGGCGGCCCAGAGGTGCGGATCATGCCTCCACAGCCGATCCCGATCACGCGCCCGTTTGATGCCGTCACCCTCTGGGTTTATGGCAACACCTGGGGCTACGCGCGTGACGTCACGACCCCTTCCGTTGGGATTACGGCGCTCTTCGAGGATGCCCAGGGGGAGGAGTTCGGTGTCTACCTCTATCATGTGGACTGGAAGGAGTGGAATCTCCTCCATAAGCGCCTGACTCCGGAGCAGATCGCGCGCGCTGAGAAGGGCGCCCGCTTCAAGGGAATCGCGATCACCGGCGGCAGGAACAAGGAAGACCGCGTCCTCTACTTCGACAACCTGGCTGTTTACAAAGAAGAGTTCGCGCCGTTGAAGTTCGAGCCGCGGCCCCAGCGCGGCATCCCGATGTTCCCCGGGCAGTCGGTGGGCACCAACACCGATCCCAACAAGAAGCTCCCCTTCCCGAATCGCCTGGAGACGATCCTGCCGGACAACCTGGCCAAGGAGTTCAAGACTTACTTCAGAGCGGAGAGCGCGGCCTACGTCTTCTCTTACGTGGGCTCTGATGGGAAGCTGACCTACCGCCTGGAGCCAAAGACGGGCACGTGGAGCGATATCACGGCGCAGTGGACGCCCGCGAATGGGAAGCCGGGCCCCGTGATCCGGCCGTGCATGGGCGGTGGGGTCTATCTGCAGACGCCGGATGGCCCGAAGGCCCCGGAGAAGATCGAGCTTCTGTCGGCGCGTGTCGAAAACAACGTCCCCACGCTTCGCTACCGCGTCGCCGTGGGTGGGGTTTCGGCGGAGGTGACCTACGCCTATCGGCTTTGGAACAAGTCGCTGGTGATCGATACCATCTGCCTGGGCGGGCAGGTGGGCGAGGTGCGCTACGGGCGTGCCCTTGGCCTGGAGAACCCGCGGCTCGTGACGAATCCGTACTACCGCGCCGAGGGCGGGCGGCCTGCCGTGGCGGTCTCGGGCCCCGCGAGCGCGCCCCTCTTCTTGACGGGGAACACCGACTGGTACCTCTCCAACGCCTCCTCGATGTGGGCGGCAAATGAGATCACCGCGGATGGCGTCCTCTACAACGGTGGGACGCGCTACAATCCCAAGACGGATGGCAAGCGCAACGACTGCTACGACCGCTTCTTCATCACCCTGTCGCCCTTCTACGAGGAGATGCTTCCCTCGATCCCCAATCCAGAATCGCCCTGGAAGCACATCACTGGAACGCGCCTTTGGCGGGCCCACGGCGCCAGCAACCGTGAGCATGACGCGCGCTACTGGACGGAATGTCACCGCTGGGGGATGACTCAGGTGGTGGTGACCGACCATGAGACGGGGTGGCGCGATGGCGGCGAGAGTTTCACCTTCCGCACGAAACCCGCGCCTGGCAAGGGGGGCGATAAGGGCCAGTATGATTACGCCCGCCTGATGCAGGATACCCTGGGATTCGTCTACGGCCCCTACAACAACTTCACCGACTTCGCACCGGTGAATGAGTACTGGCACACCGATATGGTGAGCCGGACTTCCGATAACCAGCTCCAGCACGCATGGATGCGCTGCTACGCGCCCAAGCCGGCGCGTGCTGTGGAGTTTTGCGAGCGGCTGGCGCCGCAGATCCAGGAGAAGTTCCGGTTTAGCACCGCTTACTGCGACGTGCATACCGCCGTGGCCCCCTGGACCCGCGTGGACTACGATGCTCGCGTGCCCGGGGCGGGCACCATGGCGGCCACTTTCTACGCCTTTGGCGAGATCATGCTCCTCCAGAAGAAGGCATGGAACGGCCCCGTCTATTCCGAGGGGAACCACCACTCCTTCTATAGTGGCCTCACCGATGGCAACTACGCCCAGGACCAGAACTACCGCATCGCCGAGAACCCCTGGCTGGTGGACTTCGATCTCCGCAAGATGCACGACCTCTGCTGCAACTTTGGGATGGGAAGCCCCTCGATGTTCTATACCCAGGAGGGCTTCCGAACGATGCGGGAGGTTGATGCGGATACCTGGCTCGACCGCTTCCTGGCGGCCACGGTGGCGTTTGGCCACCCCGGCTTCCTCACCTTCGAGGGCGGCATCCAGAACGCGCTTCGCAGCTACTACATGCTCCAGCAGCTGCATAGCCGCTACTGCCTGGAGAGCGCTTCCGAGATCCGCTATGCCGACGCAAACGGCCAGCTGCTGAACACCTCTCAGGCGGTCGCCTCGGGCGCCTACAAGCGCTCCCAGGTCGTCACGCGCTACTCGAAGGGCACCGTCACCGTGGTGAACGGCAGCCCCACCGAGCGCATGGTCGTTACGGCTTATGGCCGCAAGCTGGACCTCCCGCCCAACGGCTATTGCGGGTGGACCGCCGATGGCGCGATCGAAGTGATCAGCAGCGATCCAGGCGGGCGCCGCTGTGACTACGCCGTGACCCCCGCCTACATCTACGTGGATGGCCGCGGCCATTTCGCGCGCTTCCCGAAGGCGGGCGGAAATGGCATCGGTATCTGCCGGATTCTGGGCAAGGGCCAGTATGAGGTTCTCCTCCACAAGGATGCCGATTGCGGCTTTGCTATTCAGGCATCGAGCGCCGTGGCGCTCGACCGAGAGCGCAAGCCGATCGGGCCGGCGAAGCTGCGCACGTCGCGCGGCCTCACCTACGTGATTCCCGTGGAGGGTGCCTTCAGCTACCTCCTCACCGCGGGCAAGGCGGCGCCCGTGGCGCTTTCGAGCGACCGGGCGGAGGTCTTCGCTGGCGAGCGCGTGGTGGTGCGCGGAAAGCAGCGCCACGAGGTGCTGATCCCGTCCGATGCCGTTCCGGGCCAGCGGATCTGGGTGCAGAAGGAAGGCAGCTGGATCGACTTCACCGTCGTGCCCCTGGTTGAGGCGGACGCGACACTGGCGGGGAACACCGTGCGCGTCACCCTGACGAGCAACATGCCGCGGCCTGCGCAGTTCCTCGTGAAGATGGCGGGTAAGGAGCAGAGAGTCCGCCTGGAGCCGCGCACGCCTGGAACCGTCAGCGTCGATCTTGGGCAGCCGGCCGAAGAATCGGCGGATGTGCTGGCGATTGAGGTAAGCACTGGCGAGCTGAGCCAGCGCTTCGAGCGCGGACTATGCACGCTGCGCGCCGTGGCGCCGCTGGTGGAGCTTCCGGAGAAGTGGACTGCCGGCATGTGCCTTCGCGGCGGCAAGGAGACGACTGACTTTGGGCAGACAAGGGCCGCCGTTTCCGACCGGGATCTCACCTCTGGAGAGGTGATCAAGAGAGCAATCTTTATGCACCCACCCTATATCGGTGGCACGGGATACTGCTTTGCCCTCTACGATCCGGTGACGCTTCCAGCCACGCCCGCGGCTGCTTTCCGCGCGGTGGTGGGCAAGGGCGACGGCAGCTATGACGGCGATGGCATCCTCTACAAGCTGGTAGTCGTCGATGAGGCCGGCCAGGAGAAGGTGGTCGCCGAGAAGCTGGTCACCAAGCACGAGTGGACGCCAATCGAGGCGGACCTGAGCCCCTGGGCGGGGAAGAAGATCCGCCTGAAGCTGATCTCGGATGTGGGCCCGGCGGATGATTCCTCCGGCGACTGGGCCGGCTGGGCCGAGATGCGCATCGAGACGCTGGCACCGAAGCTCTACCGCATCCTCGATCCGGACGCGGAGGCCTACCGCCGGCTCCCGGCGCCCTATCCCGCGACCGGCCTGACCGTGGCCGACCTGCGCCAGGCGAAGTCGGGATGGCTCCGCTACGACGGCAAGGGGCTTGCCGGAACCGGGGAGTACGCGACGGAGGCGGTGCTCAACGGCATCTCCCTCGGGCACATGGCCCCGGCGGGAGGCAGCGAGACCAACGGTATCTTCGAGGAGCGCGTGGGTGTGCGGCTCACCCCGGAAGCAATCCGCTCTCTCGGGGTGCGCAACCGGTTCGCCATCCGCAACCCGCGGCACGATTGCTTCAGCGTGCGCCGCTTCTGGATCGAGCTAGAGCTGGCCGATGGGCGGCGCGCCTCCTCTGAGATCACCGCGGCGACCTACTCTCAGCCGGTCGGGTGGCTGTACGCGGAGGGCATCAGCGTGCCGGAGAACGCCGAGATCACCGTCGATATCTGGTTCCGCTTCTAACACGGCTTCATGTCCGTTCATCCCCTGCGTGTGGGCGAGCCCCCGCGGTTCGCCCGCACGCGGCCCTGTTCAGGTGCGCCTGGGAGACCGACCCGGGATTTTGCTTCTGAGGCTTTGCGCCCACCGGGATCAAGGGGGAGCGCCTGGTAATGGAACGTGCCACGATGAGGAGGCCACCGTAGGGAACACTGGTCTGGCTTGTGGGGTAGTCTCGATGTCTGTGCCATGCCGTGTGCTGTTGGTAGACGATGAAGAGGATGCTTGCGTCGTTCTGGGGGATGTCCTGGAGTGCTATGGATGCGAGGTACGCACCGTGTGCGATCCGGCGGAGGCGTTGCGTATTGGATCCTCCGAAACGTTTGACCTGGTGGTCCTCGACATTCGTATGCCGGAGATTGATGGCATCGAAGTGTTGCGCCGGATCCGTTCGCGTGGTCACCGAGAGATTGTGATGCTTACCGGCTTCATCGATGATGATCTGGAGGCCAAGGCGCGCCACGAAGGCGCCGCCGCGGTTCTCCACAAGCCGGTGGATGTGGATGCTCTCCTCGCGCGGATCGATGCGTTGCGCCAGGAAACGGGTAGGCAAGCCTGAAGGTAACCGCCTCGCTGCGCGCCCGCCCGCAAAGGGGGATAAAACCCGGGGGCTCTGGTGTGGGAGATGCGGTTTTCGCCACTCAAAACCGGGGTAAATCAGAGTGACATGGCGAATACCAGAGGGCGGAACACCCAGGAACCAGAAACGGGACCAGAGCGAATTGAACGATTGCCGGGCGAGTTGGAGTCGGCGATGTACACCGGCACCAGCGATGGCGAGCCAGCCCCGGGCCCGGCGGAGCTGGGGCCACTCCCGGACCGGGAGGAAGTGCTGGAGGTCTTCCAGGAAGCGGATAGACTGATCGCGGAGCAATCTGAGGCCGAGCCCCAGGCTGGTTGATGGCCTTCAGGTCGAACGGGGGTGGCATGGTGACATCCTACCTGGAGACGCTACGGGAAGTGGCAAAGCACCCGGTGATCTCGCAGACGGTGAAGCGCTACTCGCTCGAGATGGGAGTGGTCTTCCCAGACCTGACCGATCCGAAGGGGCTGATGCAGCTGATAGAGAGCCTCTTTTCGCCCGAAAACTCCGAAACGGTGCGTTCGGAGAGCGGCCTGGAACGGGTGCTCGGTCTCTTCATCGACGAGGCGAAGGTGCGCGCCGCGGCGAACGAGCAAGCCTCGATGGCCCTTGCTCGTACCCTGGTCCTCCTGGAAGTGTACGATGGCGAGCTGGCCCGCCTGGGCCTCGATCCCGGCGAGAAGATGGATAGCCTGATCACCAAGGCGCTCCTGGTCGAGCTCATGCTCAGCGCGATCCGAAAATACGCCTTCTCCGTCAAGGCCGCGCACGATTGATGCAGCGAGCGCTTCACCGCCTGCTCAACAAGCGGAGCAGCCACATCAACGGCGATGGCCGCTCCTTCGGACTGGCGCGGATCGGTGCCTCCTGGCGCCCGCCCTGCTGGGCGCGGTCCGCAAGGGCTCTCCTAACCTCCTCCAGTAACGCTGGCTGTACGACCAGTTTCAGCCAGGCGGCATCGACCTCGTCCTTCGTTGGGTAGAGCGGGTCATCAGGATTCGATTGGTCTCCAGGTATCTGGTTCACGGGTTCCCCTTCCCCCAACGCGGGGCGTCGCGAGGAGTTGCTGCCCCTTGCAGCAGCGACGCCCCTTACCAGATACGTGGCGCCATTACACCTGCTGGCGTGCGCGAGCCACAACATCCGCCAGCGCCCGCGCGGCGGCACGGGGATCCGCCACCGCCATAATGGCAGAGACGACGGCGATGCCATCTGCGCCCGCGCGGACCACGGCCGCTGCGTTTTCCGCCTTGATCCCCCCGATGGCAACGAGGGGAAGGGAGACGGCGGCGCGGATGGCACGCAGGCCGTCGATCCCCGTGGCCGGAGGCGTGTCCGTCTTAGTTGGCGTGTCGAAGATCGGACTGATTCCGAGGTAGTCGGCGCCGTCTCGCGCGGCGGCCTGTGCCTCCGCCGTGGTGCTCACGGAGATGCCGATGAGGAAGTTGGGGCCGGCGATGTGCCGTGCCTCGACGCAGGGGAGATCCCCCTGGCCCAGGTGAACTCCATCGGCGCCGGCGGCCAGTGCGATATCGAGGCGATCGTTGATGATGAGCGGGATTCCCAGGGGACGGAGCCGCTCGCGCAGAGCCCTGGCGCGCTCGTAGTAAGCGCGGCTCTCCGCATGCTTCTCGCGCAGCTGGACACACGTGACCCCGCCTGCCACCGCCTCGGCCACGATCCACTCGATGCTCCGCCCGCCGGCCAGTGCATCGTCCGTGACGAGATAGAGCGAGTAGTCGGGCGAGCGGCTCACTCCGCGGCCTCCTCCACCTTGATTCGCGCGCCCTCGTGCACGTGCTCGGCCGTCACCTCATCCAGGGCGTCAAACAGGCGGATTCCGAAGGTGCCAGGGCGGGGGGCGCCCGATGCGGCGATCTCACCCGCCAGTCCGAAGACCACGAGTGCTGCCGCGGCGGCTTTCAGGGGGTCACGCTCCACGGCGCAGAAAGCGGCGGTGATCGCCGAAGCGGCGCAGCCGGTGCCGGTGACGCGGGCCATCAGAGCGTGCCCGTTGGCGACGCGCGCCGTGCGCTGCCCATCGGTGAGGAAATCCTCCGCGCCGGTTACCGCGACGACGATGCCATGCGCTCGTGCCAGTTGGATCGCCGTCTGCCGGGCCTGGTCCACAGTGTGAGCGGCATCCACCCCGCGCGCGCCTCCCTCCCCCGCGCCCAGGGCGAGAATTTCCGAGGCGTTGCCCCGAAGCACGGAGGGATGGAGCTCTTCCAGCAGGCGCCGGCTGGTATCGGTGCGCAGGCGCGTGGCTCCGGCTCCGACGGGGTCGAGCACGATCGGGATGCCCAGATCACAGGCGCGCCGCCCCGCGCGGAACATCCCCGCGATCCAGGGGCCCGAGAGGGTGCCGATGTTGAGGACGAGCGCGCCGGAGAGCGCTACCAGCTCCTCGACCTCCTCCACCGCATGCGCCATCACCGGCGAGGCGCCCAAGGCTAGCAGCGCGTTTGCCGTCGAGTTCATCACGACGTAGTTGGTGATGTTGTGTACCAGGGGGCGCTTCTCGCGTAGCTGATCGAGTGCCCCGGCAATCTCATCACGCCAATCCACTTGCATCCTCCTGCTCCTCATAGAATGCCTCGCTATGGTCTCAACGGTCGAGAGATCGTACCATGCGGGCGAGCGTCCTGTCAACCGGTGCAGAGGGGGTGGGAACTGAGCGAACGGGCTGTTGACAGACGTTCGCAGAGGTGGTAGAGTGATAGGCAGTCTAGCGGCTTTCTGTTCACGTTCCCTTCGGATTGCGTCTCCTGGCCTTGGTGAAGTGCAGCCTGGGAAGGGGAGCGCGCGCTTCCCAGCCGAAAGAGAGATCCGAGGGGGGAAGGCCAGTGTTCCACTTGGTGGCGCGCCGCGACTCAAGGAGGCAGAGCAATGAAGATACGCAGACAGTTGCGTCCCGGTTTCACTCTTATCGAGCTGCTCGTGGTCATCGCCATTATCGCTATCCTGGCAGCGATCCTCTTCCCGGTCTTCGCGCGTGCCCGGGAGAATGCGCGCAAGGCGAATTGCCAGAGCAACTTAAAGCAGATTGGGTTGGCTTTTCAGCAGTACCGCCAGGACTATGACGAGACGTGGCCCTATACACCGGGCACTGATACTTCCGATATCGATGTTGCGCTCGGCCGTTCCCGCTGGGTGGGCTGGGTGGGCAACGTGTTGATGCCCTACGTTAAGAACACCGGGATCTTCGCGTGTCCCAGCGATCCCTTGAACCAGCTGAACGTGGCGAAAGGCGTGCCGAATCCCATCCCGGCGCAGTATCAGGGGAGAATCTTCAAAGTCTCCTACAGCTACAACTACGCGGGCATTGATAACGATGCGTCGAACAGGGAGAGCCCGCCCGGGTGTGGCCGCGCGGATGCCGCCCTGGTGCGCCCCTCGGAGCTGGCGGTGATGTGGGACAGCCAGAACCGCTGGGCAGGTGGCCAGGAGCTGTGGACGCGCGATATCGCCCAGTTCAACGCGGGGAACCTCCAGTACGGCTGCCGGCATAGCGGGATGGCGAACTTCCTCTTCGCGGATGGGCACGTGAAGGCGGACCGGTTCGACAAGATGAAGTATCGCAACTTCTGCAACCTCCCGGATGGCGACGCGAAGCTGGACCAGCCGGTGACGAACGCCATCACCTGGGTGTACCCCTGAGCAAACGGGTCCTATTGGGCGCGGGGCGCGGCAAAGTTCGCCGCGCCCCGTGCGACTCTTCTCTCTCCTACCGCGTTACTCCCCGTAGACTGCCTTTCGGATGAAGGCGACGGCCGGCGCGGGATCCTCCAGGCCGTGGGGATGGTGCTTCTGGCCAGGTTTGATGATCACCGTGATCGGCCCGCCTAGCTGCTCGTAGCGCTCGCGCAGGATCGCGGTGTTTTCCTCGTAGGGCACCGCTTCATCCGCGTCGCCGCAGATGTGAAGCAGAGGCACGCGCCGCTCGGCGAGAGGCTTCAGAATCGCCCAGTCCAGCGGATTGCGGTCGTAGGCCAGCGCTTCGGCCTCGTCGCGAAAGCCGTAGTCCGCGATGAGCTTCTTCCAGTCGTTGGGGCTGCCGGGCGCCCTGCCTTTGCCGGCCGGCCAGCTCTTGATGTCGCAGACGGGGTTGTCGCCCAGGATGCACGCCACTTTGTCCGGGTGGCTGGCACCCCAATGATAGACGTAGAGCCCGCCGCGGCTGAGCCCTTCCAGGACAACCCGCTCCATCAGCCCGTGCCGGTTCACCAGGGTTTCGTAGAAGACGTCGAAGTGCGCCATGGCGCTTGGACAACCGAAGGTGTTTCCCACGTTCATGTAGGCGAGATGGAAGCCCTCCTTCAGGAGCGCCAGGTCGATCTGCGGGAAAGCGTCGAAGAACTCCGCGCGCCAGATCCAGGGCCGCCCGGGAAGGGCCGCCGTGGGAAGGACCACGGTGCAGGCGCAGCCATCCAGCGTGAAATCGTGGCGCTCGTAGCCGTGATACTCCCCTGCTTCCCCGGGCCACGGCGCGATCTCCCCGGCTCCCTCGCGGGCGCCCGCGCAGATCCCGCCCGTTACCATCAGGAGGTGCGCGGCGGTCAGGTCCAGCTTCATATCTCCTCTTTTCGTCACAAGCGGCGCCCCGCTTCCAGAAGCAGGGCGCCGCTTCCGGCGTTCATGGCGACGCCGGTCACTTCCCGGCCGGCACCAGCGCCAGGTAGTCGAGGTTCATCCCCCGGCCATCCAGGTTCGTCATGGTGATCGTGTGCTCGCCTGGCTTGAGGCGGAACACTCGGGGTTTTCGATCCGACGCGCGCACGGTGCCGTGCGCCCAGTCACTGACGGTGCTGCTGAAGCCGCCCGTGCCCACGAAGCTCTGCTTGATCGGGGCGCCGCCGTCAATCTGCACCTCGCGCTGGACTGTCACCGGAGTGCAGTAGCGGACTACCAGCAGATAGTCTCCCTCGGCGGGCACCTGGATCTTCCAGGTGAGCCGGTGGCCGGCGTTGTCCCAGTGGGAGAACGAGCGGCCTACCACGTTGGGCTTGTCATCGCGCACCTGGATCTCGCCGCCCTCCTGTGCGGCCACGTCCTCGGCCTGCACCATCGGCACGTCGCGGAGCAGCTCCTCCTCGGCGCGCAGCGAGGCAACGGTGGAGAGCCGGTCGGCGCCCTCCAGGGTGAGCGTGAGCGGGTAGACCTTGGCGCCGCTCAGCAGCTTTGGCGCCTGCGCCAGCGAGATGGTGAAGGTGGCCTCAGCGATTTCGCCCGGCGCGGCCTTCACGCGCGCCTCAGTCGCGGAGGCGGTGAGGCCCTCCGGCACGGTGAGCTTCAGCGTTCCTTCCACGGCCTCGCGCGCGGGCGCGGAGAGCATCGCCTTCACCTGCACCGGCTCGCCGGCGCGGATGCTGGTGGTCGAGGTGCTCATCCACACGGCTGGGCCCTTCTGGGCGATGTAATACCCGGTGCACGGCACCTGGGCATATCCCATCGCTAGGTGGGCCAGGTCGTAGCGGTAGATCGGATCCCGGACGAGGGAGACGCGCCGGTCCGTTGCCGGGATCGTGGTGGTATAGATGCGCAGCTCGCCCGGAACGGAGGTGATGATCTCCTCGCGCCAGTCGCCGATCACATCAGCCCACACCGCCTGGTGGCCCTCCAGGCCGTCGAAGACGACCTGACCATTGTACTTGAGAATGCGCCGGCCGGCCACGATCTCGCGCAGGGCATCCGCGTCCCAATGGATCGCAGTGGTCGATGGCACCTTCTCATCACGCGCCAGGATCTCGCCCTTGGCGGTGACCAGCCACTTCGGCGGGTTGCCGTGGTAGCGCTGGCCCGTTGGGTCGCCCTTGGGGTCTTCCGCGGCCCAGCACTCCATGCCGGGGTAGCGCGGATCGATATCGGCGCACATGCCCGAGCCGACGTGCCACGTCTGCTCCTTCAGGCCCCAGAGGATGTTACCCGTCGCGGCATCCACGATGCAAAGCCCGTTCTCCTTCTGGCGCGGCTCGATGTGGTAGAAGATCTCCAGGCCGGGGCGCGAGGGATCAATATCCGTCAGGAAGCAGCGGTCTGGGTGACCCAGGCCGGTCGTCCAGAGGCCCTTGCCGTCGTCATCGATGGTACACGAGCCAAGGACCACTTCATCCCGGCCGTCGCCATCCACATCGCCGCTGTGCATCCAGTGCGCGCCCTGGCCGCGCCAGTTCCCCACAGTTTCCTCGCGGTTGTCCCAGCGCCACAGCTCTTGCAGCCGGCCCCGACGGAACTGATAGGCGACCAGCTGCATCACGGAGTACGTCCCGCGGGCGAGCAGCAGGCAGGGCGTCTTTCCATCCAGGTAGGCGATCCCCATCTGGTTGCGGCTGGCATAGTTGTATCCGGTCAGACCGCCGCCGAAAGCCTCGCGCTTGGGCCACTCGACGCGCGCCCGCGGCTTGCCGGTAAGGCCGTCGAGGATGACACAGTACTCCGGACCCCGGTGGACGCGGCCATCGGGCCCGCGCGGGTCACCCTCTCCCGCCTTCACGGCCACTTCCGCTTTGCCATCGCCATCCAGGTCCCACACGACATAAGGCGAGTACCAGATGCCGCGCTCGATGGCCCAGCCCATATCGTAGCGCCACAGGAAGGTGCCGTCGTGCAGGTAGGCCTCCAGCTTGTAGGTGTCCGGGCTGGGCGTCCAGTAGGAGTGCGCCGGGTCGATATTGTCCTGCGGCGTCTTGATCACGTAATCGAGTCGGCCATCCCCGTTCAGGTCGCCCACGCCCACCTTCTGGAAGGTGTAGTCGCCCTGGAGCTTGATCGAGAGGTAGGGCTTCGCCTCCGGATTGGCAGGCAGGCGCGCTTCGCCACCAACCGGGCCCTCCTTGCCTCCGACCACCGGGCGCACAGTGTAGACGCTCTCGGCATCGAGCGCCGGGTTTTCATCGATGAAGTCGGTGGTCTGGGTGACTGGCGCGCGGTTCAGGCGCACCGGGGCTGCCTTCCCCGAGGCGCGGTAGACGTTGAACGCCACCGTCTCCGGGTCGCTCTCCAGCAGGCGCCAGCCCAGGTAGACCTTGCCATCCTCGGTAGGCATGGCGACGAGGCCGCGATCCAGCTTTTCCCAAACACGCTCTTTCGCCCACCCGTTTACCTTTTGCTTTGGCTTCGGTGCCGGCACCGGCGGGCCCGGGCGGAGAGCCACGTCATCGACCCAGACCTGGGCCTTGCCGTACCCGTTCACCCGCAGGTAGATCTCGTCGACATCGGCCGGAATTTCGGCCACGGCGCGTACCTCCGTCCAGTCGGTCGTCCCCCACACGCCATCCGTGGCGAGCGCCGAGTAGGTCACCTTCCCTTGAGAGACGCCGAAGACATGGAGCGTGGCAGAGGCGGTGTCGACGCACTTCATGCGGGCGGTGGCGATCCACGTCTGGCGCGGTTTCACTTTGGTCCGCCCGGAGTTGGCGAGGTACCAGTCGCGCTCGCCGGTGTTCACGATCTTCGCGCAGCGCGTGCCTTTGGTGCCCTCCCGCGCCAGATCGACCGTGGTGACACCTTCGCGCGACCAGAACGACCACCCGCTGGAGCGGATATCGCTACCGAACTCGAAGTCGCCGTTCATGACGCCGTTCACCTCGGGCGGGCAGGGCGTGAGCGTGATGCAATCGTAGTAGGTGAACCCGGGGTTGTTCGGGTCAGCGTAGCGGTCATCCACCCAGAACTCGAAGCGCCCGTCCCGGATCTCAAATTGGCCCAGGCGCCCGCCCAGATCGGAGAGGCGCTTCCACTCTTTGCCATCGAGCGAGACGGCCAGTCCCCTCCCGAACTTGATCGTGACGAGCCACTTGCCCTTCGGGATGCCGGTGAGCACCGTGTGCAGCACCGGGGCCCCCTCCTCGGGCGTCTCCCGGTCGGCCATCACCCTGGGAGACTGGAGGACTCTGCCGCCGGACCACTTCTTGTCCGCGTCTGTATCCTTGCTCCATAGGTTCCAGAGGTTTTCTGGCGTGATGTTCTCGCCCCAGGCCGCTTTGGGCGAGCTGACATCCTCCGCTTCAAATACCATCTCCTGCTGGCCCGCGACGGGAATCACAAGGAGGACCAGCGCGGCGAGTAAGAGCAGATGTCGCATATCCTACCTCCAGATGGGCGAGCCCGATTAGCGATGGGCCTCTTGTGCCCTGGTATTCTTTGCCCTCTTATTGTGCACCGGCATGGCGAGTCCTGCCCGGGGTGAGGTGGCGCCTGAAAGCAGGTTCAGGCCGTGGCGGAGCGCCCATCCCTCTCCCTGCGCGGGCCGATGAACCGGGAGGTCGGCCAACCTCGCTCCCGAGCGCGTCGAACTGGCCCGTGAATATGGGTATACGCCAGGCAATGGGGAGGGCGACACAGCTTCCTCCGGCCCGCCAACGCGGAGGTGCCGGCCTGGAGGGAGTGAAGAGGAGCCGATATGGAAGAGCTGAGAAGCGAGCGACACCCGGCCCGCGCCGAGATAAGGAAGCGCGTTCTCGCGCTCTTGCTCGTCTTTGCGGCGGGAGTGGCCTGCGGCGCGGTGGGGTATCACGTGCCTGTTCACCGCATCGCGGGGATCTCCCCGGCAGATGGACAGCAGAACGGCACGCAAACGCCCCCGGTCCGGCCAACGACCCCCGGCGGGTTGTGTGGCGCCGAGAGCAACGTCATCCAGGTGGCACGTGCGGTGGGCCCCGCGGTGGTCACGATAGTGAATATGCAGCGCCCGAGTGGGAGTAGCGAGCTGCGGCGCGCTGGCTTTGGATCGGGCTTCATCGTCAGAAGCGACGGCTTGATCCTGACGAACCACCATGTCGTCGCGGGAGCCGATCGCGTTGATGTGGTCACGCTAGGCGACGATCCAATTCCCGCGCGGGTGTTGGGGGCGGACCCGCGCATCGACATCGCCGTGCTCCAGGTGGAAAGGCGGAACCTGCCAGTCGTTCCGATTGGCAGTTCGGACCGGCTCCAGGTGGGGCAGCAGGCGATCGCGATCGGAAACTCTCTCGGTTTCGAGCGCACGGTGACCGTGGGCGTGTTGAGCGCACTGGATCGGGCGATTCCAGGCGCGGGGACGCCTCTGCGCGATCTGATCCAGACAGACGCGGCGATCCACCCCGGGAACAGTGGCGGGCCGCTCCTCGATAGCTGCGGGCGCGCCATCGGCGTGAACACGGCGGCAGTTCGGGGCCCGGCCGGCACAGGGGGCATCGGCTTCGCGGTGCCGATCAACACGGCGATGCGCGCCGTGGACGACGTCACCCGCCACGGGCGAATCATCGTGCCGTGGATGGGAATCTCCTACGCGGAGATCTCCGAGAACCTCGCACGTGCCTACGACCTGCCGGTCGAAGAAGGCGTGATCGTGAGCGCCGTGGCAGCCAACAGCCCGGCAGCACGCGCCGGGCTCCGTTCAGGCGATATCATCGTATCGCTGGATGGCGCGCCGCTCACGAGCGCGGGCCGGCTTCAGGAGCTGATCCGCGAGGCCGATGTGGGCCAGCGCGTTCAGCTCGGCATCTTGCGTGATGGCCGCCGCCAGACGCTCACCCTGGTGTTGGAGGAGATGCCCCGCGAGCAGACTGTCGGCGGATAGCCCGATCACTGCGCAGGAGAGTGGAGCCCGCCGGGCGTTTGTCGCGGGGCGCCCGGCTCCCCGCGGTTCTGAGGACCTCGCGGCCTCATCACGGATCGGTGGCGTCGCAAATCGGCGCGCCATAGCAGGCCCGGCGGCTCCCGGTCGCCTCCCAGACGAACGCGTGTCAAGCAACCCTGTTTCCCGATACCGCCCGTCCAGGCAGGAATCGCGCGATGGCCAGGTAAAAGCGTAGTGCGGCGGTGCCCATGGGTGACGTTGGGATGCGTCCTTCGCGGAGCCGCCAAAACCGCGCGAGCTGTTGCTAAGGAGGATGGGCCATGAGACGCAGTGGATTCACCTTGATCGAGTTGCTCGTCGTGATCGCTATTATCGCCATCTTGGCAGCGATCCTCTTCCCGGTCTTTGCGCGTGCCCGCGAGAACGCGAGGAAGAGCACCTGCCAGTCCAACCTGAAACAGCTGGGCATTGGCTTCGGCATGTACCTGCAGGACTACGATGAGGTTCTGCCACCGCCCTACATCGATAAGCCGACACGCGAGGATCGCAGGCGCTGGCACGAGCTGATCCAGCCGTACGTGAAGAACGCGGATGTGCGTTTCTGCCCGAGCGACACGAAGAAGGACCCGACCAATCCAGATAACTGCAGCTACGCCGTGCTGATGAACGGCCACGTCTTCGTGGAGAACAGCAGCGGTCTGGGCCAGCGCTCCCTATCTGAGTTCAACCGGGTCTCCGAGCTGGGCATGGTGGTGGATGCTGACTCGTGGTACGCTTACTACGGTCCGGTCGCGAGCCATTCAACTGCGCATCCTTATCAGGACAAGCTGAGCAGCGGGCGCAGCACCGGCGACTGGAAGTTCCTCAACCGGCATTCGGAGGGCGCGAACTGCCTCTACGTAGATGGCCACGTGAAGTGGCAGAAGGCAAGCGGGCTGATCGAGAATACGACTTTTTGGGGGTGTGCTGGCCTGTGAGGACGTTCCTTCCGGGCAGCGCCCCCAGGGCGCTGCCCGGTAGAAGTCTTAGAGCATTCCTTCCGCGCGCATCCAGGCGACGGCGCGTTCCATCGTCTCCTCGGGCGTGTAGCGCGGGACGTAACCGAGCTTCGTGCGGATCTTGGTGAGATCCGGGCACATATGCCCCTTAAAATGGTAGTTCGCACCCGGGTTTGGGGAGACGCGCGTGGCATACTCTTCCCAGGAAACCCACTCAATCGGGATCTCCACCCCGTAGATGCCGGCATACACCTCGATGAACTGCCGGGCGGTGAGCGCATACGCTGACCCGACGTTGAAGATCTCGCCGGCGGCCGCTTCGCGATTCTGGATCGATAGGAAGAAACCCTGAGCCACGTCCCAGGCGTCGCACGGACCTATGAGCGTCTGGCCTGGTTCTGGTAGGGTCACCGGCTCGCCGCGCTGGTGCGAGCGGTGAACCTCGATGCTGCGCCCGCCGTGCCCGTCGAGGGGGATCTTGCCAGGACCGCAGATGTTGGGAGGCATGACGGCCGAGAACGCGATGCCATCCGCCTGGGCGCGCTCCCGCGTAGCCAGCATCTCCTCATACCGCCGGGCGTAGCCCTCGAAACCGCACGGGTTTTGCGTCTCTTCAGGCGTGGGCACCACCCGCGGCTCGCCGAACATCCACAGTGATCCGCAGACCACCAGGTGCTGGCACGAGGGTTTCACCGCCTCATAGATGCCCGGTACATCGGCGCCGAGGATATCCACCAGCACCTCGGGCGCCAGATCGCGCAGAAACGCCGCCCACTCCGCGTCGCCGCGCCGATAGGCGCTCTGAATGACGTTCACCGATTCCCACCCGGCGGGGATGGGAGTCCGGCCCGTCGTAATGACGGTGACCGCGTAGCCCTCGCCAAGGAGCATCTGGACCAGGTTCTTGCCGATGTGGCCTGTTCCGCCGATGACACAGACTTGCATTCTCAACCTCACAATCCCGGGACTGGCTGCATGCGGTGGCCCCTCTCCCGGAGGTGGGGCAGCGGGTGCTTGCTGGTTGCAAGCGCGCCCTCCAACGAGCGGATTCGCGCCAGGGCCGATAACCGCTCAGTTTGATCCGCTGCAGATCCGCGGCTTCGTGGGAGTGCCTTTCTCCCGTTATCTTGAGAGGAGCTGGAGAGGTGGGGCGATTCCGGAGTGCGGCAGCGTGGAGAGGGAGGTATCCGGAAGCGTATCTGATCGAGATGGAAGCAGCCATCTCGATGCCGCCCCACGTCACCTGCGTGGGAGGGAGTCCGTCTATAAGCCGAGTTCTGTACCCCTTGCGGGGCGGCGATCATCTGTCTGGGCGCACCGGTCTCCCGGGCGCGCGATGCGCTCGGTTTGGGGCAGGACGGGCCGCCCTGTCGCCCCAGGTTGAGCTTGCTCCAGGCGGGGTTTACCCAGCCGGTCCGTTTC
>JAAZEM010000119.1 GCA_012512265.1 Armatimonadota bacterium
CGGCCGACTACGCAGGCATGGTCCTTCGGGGAGACGCTGGATCTCGACGAGGCCGGCCCGCCTCCTCACGACCGGCGCCTGCACCCTCGCTTCATCTCGGTGATGCTGGTGCGCTTTCGCGGGCGAGCGGGCTGGCGGTGGCACTATGTGGATGACATCAGCCGTGGTGGCCTGGCCATCCACATCACCGGTGCCACGGAGATCCCCGAATGCGTCGAGCTGGAACTGGCGGATCCGGAGAGCGGACAAACCTATCAGTGCCAGGCGGAAAAGGTGTGGGTGGATCCCAATCAGGCCCGAGCGGGCCTCCGTTTTACCATGCTGGACCCGCGCCTCGCCGAGCGCCTCCGACCCGAGCCAGGCGGGCCATCCTGAGACTGCGTGGAAACAGCAAAAGGGGAGGGGCAAGCATGGGTGGGCTCGCCCTTCCCCTTATCCCAATAAGACGCCACCGTCACAACGGGACGGCAGGTAGACTCCTCAGTTCTCGGTGGCCGCTGGCGCCTGCGTGACTTTGATCAGCTTCACGACGCCGTTCACCGCGGTCGGGCTCTCGGGATCGCCGTACTTATCCACCGTGGGGAACACCGAGGTGAACATCTGGAGCTGGATGATGCTCTTGGGCTGGAGCATCTGCTTGATTGCCTGGCTGCCGGCGGTGCCCGCTTCGATGCCGTCACCGAGCAGCGCGGTCGCGTCGTTCAACTCCACCACGTAGCGCGCCTTCTTGCTCGGGTCGGTAGACTTGACCCACAGGAGGGGCACTTCCTTGCCCTCTTCCGCGGGATTGCTCGGGTTGCTGTAGAGGTAGGTCGTCTGTCCAAGCACCTCGTACTCCCCGTTGGGGAGCTGGTATGGGGGCGCGATGCTCACGGAACGAGTGATGGCCTTCTTCGAGTCGTAGACGACTGTAACCTCGTCCCCTGGCAAGATCACTGCGCGCCACTGCGTGGGCGGCGTCTTGCCACGGCGCGTCATCACGGCTGTCTTGATCGGATCCAGCCGGAACCTCTTCCCGTTGGTGAGCAGAAGGACGCTGTTAGTGAACGAAGAGACCTTACTCTTGATCGTGACCTCGGCGGCCGGCTTCGCGGCTGGCTTCGCGGCCGGCTTCGCGGTGGTGCGCTTGGCAGGGGCGGCGTGGCCCGATTGGGATCCGGCAAGCAGAAACGTGCCGCAGGCAGTCAGGCAAATGCCAAGGGCTATCCGATGACGCAGGGCAGAATTCATCAACTTCTCCTCCAAGCAGGCGATGGTGCCCGAGGGCATGGCCCCCGGGGAGATGCGCTTTGCGTTCAGCTTCACGGCGCGACAAGTGCGGGGGCTTGTGGGCAGAACCTGCGCTGGCCCGCAAGCATCCTTGCCGCGAGATACTGGCACGGGCACGCCGTCATGCACGGGCGGGCGCGGGCCAACTCCGGTTTCCTAGTGCTATTATCGGCAGTGTCCAGTTCCCTCTGCAGGGGCTGGCGCCCTCCCAAGGGGAGGGCTACTCCATGATCTTATCCGGTTGCAGGCGCCACTCGTCGGCAACACGCTCGTAGTGCCCGATCCCAACCAACTCGCCTTCGTTATTCTCAATGCGAACCGGTCGATCCTCCTCCGCGGGAGTGCGCACGGGAATGGCGTTTCCATGACGCACGCGCACCAGGGCGTCTCCCTTCACTTGCTCGCACGGCAGGTGCGCCACAGCCGCGTCCGGCGGGCGCAGTAAGCCGGTCTGGAAAAGGCCGGCCAGACCCTGTGGCCCGGAAGCGGCCTCTGCCAGCTCCTCCAGGCTCACGGCGTCCTCAATCCGGAAGGGGCCTACGCGGGTTCGCGTGAGCGCGCACATGTGCGCGGGGATGCCAAGTGCCTCGCCCAGATCGGCGCAGAGCGCGCGGATATAGGTTCCCTTGGAGCAGACGACCCGGAGCCGAGCGCGCGCCGTCGTTCCCGGCTCGAACGACAGCAACTCGAGCTGATGGATCACCACGTCTCGGGGGCGGCGTTCCACCTCTTTGCCCCGGCGCGCCAGTTCATAGAGCCGCTGCCCTTCGTGGTGGACCGCGGAGTACATCGGGGGGATCTGCTGAATGACGCCTCGGAAGCGGGGCAACACCTCCTCCAGCGCCTCACGCGTCAGCCCCGAGGCATCCGCCGTGGCGGTGACCGTTCCGCTGGCATCCAGGGTATCGGTGGCGGCGCCGAAGCAGCACTCGGCGACGTACTCCTTGTCGGCGTCGGCGGTATACTCGATCAGGCGAGTGGCGCGACCGATAAAGAGGACCAGAACGCCCTCGGCCGGCGGGTCCAGGGTGCCGGCGTGCCCAACACGGCGCGTATGCAGCAACCGGCGCACGCGCGAGACCATATCGTGTGAGGTCGGTCCGACCGGCTTGTGGAGGATCAGGATGCCGTCCATGGGAAGCCTATGGGCGGGGGCTGGAGTGTGCCCGCTGAAGCCCGCGTCGGGCGGCATCCAGCAGGCGCTCCTCCGCCTGAGCGATGGGCAGGGGGATAGTGCACCCGGCTGCGACGCGATGGCCGCCACCGCCGAACTCGCGCGCGATCTCGGCGACATCAACCGGCTCGCGCGAGCGCAGGCTGACGCGCACCTTGCCGTTGATCTCGCGGAGGAGGAGTGCGATCTGCACGCCCGCAATCGCCCGCACGTGGTTGACGATCCCCTCTGTGTCGGCGTCGCTGGCACCCGCGCTCTCGAAATCTTCCGCAGTCAGGCGGGCCGTGGCGATCTGCCCCTCTTGGTAGAGTCTCAACGAGTTGAGCGCCTGGCCCAGGAGCAACGTGGCCCCGCGCGAGCGGGTTTCATAGACGTGGTCTGCAATCTGGTAGGGATCCGCGCCGCAATCCACGAGCTCGGCGGCGATGCGCAAGGAGCGCGCTCGCGTGTTCGCGAAGCGGAAGGAGCCCGTGTCGGTCATGATCCCGACGAAGAGGTTGGTGGCGATGTCGGCCGTGATTGGCTGTGCCAGGAGGCGGATCAGCTCATAGACGAGGACCGCGGTGGCGGCCGCTGTCGAATCTACCGCCACGATATCGCCGAAGCGGTCGGTGCCGGTGTGGTGATCGATCTCAATCACGCAGGGAGCGCGGCGCACTGCGGGCGCGAGGCTGCCCAGGCGGCGTTCGCCATCGCAATCGAGCGCGACGGCGACATCGAACGCCTCTTCGGGAACGGCGCGGAGAAAAGAGTCGGATCCTGGCATGAAGCGGTAGGGGAGGGGTACCTCATCCGCGCAGACGAGGGTCACCTCCTTGCCGGCGGAGTGAAGCGCCAGACCCAGAGCCAGCGCGCTGCCCATGGTATCGCCATCTGGGTTGACGTGACAGGCCAGCAGGACCTTCGCCGCGGAGTGCAACGCCTCCGCGGCCATCTCCAGGGGATCCCCGATCATTCCGCCTTTGCCTTCCCGGATTGCTCCTGCTCCAGCTCATGCAGCAGCTGGAGAACGCGCGAGCCTCGTTCCAGAGAACGGTCGAGCGCGAAGGTAAGTTCCGGAATGACGCGCAGATCGACGCGGCGCCCCAGGAGCCGCCGGATGTAGCCGGCCGCTCGCTGCAGCGCGGCGATGCTTTCCTGTGCCTGCTCCGGATCGCCCAGAACGCTGATGAAGACGCGCGCTTCGCGAAGATCCGCAGTCACCTCGACATCTGTCACGGTGGCGAATCCGATGCGCGGGTCACTCACCTCGTGCTGGAGGATCTGGCTGACTTCCTCCTTGATCAGCTCGGCTACCCGACGCTGTCTCGTAGTTGCCACGCTCTCCCCTTACCACGGGTTCGGATCCCGGCTTGGCCGGGCACGAACCTCTCACAGCATCTCAATCTCATAGTCGATGATCGACACGCGCGGGTCGCCCCGCACGGCATCGACCACTTTGTCGAGAACCCGGTTGACGAACGCGGTATCGGTGCCGACAAGCGCGACACCGATGTTGGCGCGCCGCCACACCTGCGGATCGTCTACCTCGGCAACCGAGATGTGGAACTTGCTCTGCAGATGGCCGACCAAGCTCTTGACCACCTGGCGCCGATCCTTGAGCGAGTTGCTCCCCGGGATTTCCAACTCGATCCGGGCGATGCCGACGATCATCCTCTCCCCCGCGAAACGGCTCCGAGTGCCTGCCGAGCGCGGCAGGGCAACATGCCCGACGCCGCGCTCGGCCGATACGCCTCTTCCGGCGCCCTCTCAGGCGCGGTGGACCTCCTCCACCACGTACGACTGTATGATATCCCCTTCCTGGAAGTCGGAGAAACCATCCAGCATGATACCGCACTCGAAGCCGGCCGCCATCTCGCGCACGTCATCCTTGACATGGCGCAGCGAAGAGAGCTTCCCGGTGAAGATGGTCTCCTTGCCGCGCAACACACGCACCTCGGATCCGCGCCGGACCACACCCTCGGTGACCATGCACCCGGCGATGGCGCCGCGCGGCGACCGGAAGGTGGCGCGCACCTCGGCAGACCCCAGAATCCGCTCGGCGAAGACGGGGGCCAGCATGCCCTTCATGGCCGCGCGCACATCATCCATCAACTCGTAAATGACGTTGTAGAGGCGGACATCGATGCCTTCGCTCTCGGCCAGGCGCCGTGCTTTGGGATCCAGGCGGACGTTGAAGCCGATCACGACCGCGTTGGACGCGCTCGCCAGCATGATATCCGATTCGCCGATGTTACCGACGCCCGCGTGGAGCACCTCCAGGCGCACCTCATCGCCTTCGGAACCCAGCTGGTGGATCGACTCGCGCAGCACCTCCACCGAGCCCTGCACGTCTGCCTTGATGATCAGGTTCAGCTCCTTGGCGGCGCCGGCCTCCATCTGCTTGAAGAGATCCTGCAGCGAAACCCGCGGGCGGGCTTCCTCTGCCCGATGCTCGCGCTCCTTCAGGATGCGCGCCTCCGTAATATCGCGGGCCTCGCGCTCATCTTTGACCACTTCAATGCGGTCGCCCGCCATGGGCGCGGAGTTGAGGCCGACGATCTCGACGGGGGTGGCGGGACCAGCCTTGTTGATCCGCCGCCCGCGGTCGTCGGTCATCGCGCGCACGCGGCCCCAGGCCGTGTTGGCCACGACGATATCGCCCGCCTTCAGGGTGCCCTCCTGCACGAGCACCGTCGCCACGGGGCCGCGGCCCTTTTCGACTCTCGCCTCGATGACCGTGCCGGCCACGGGCGCGCCCGGGTCCGCGCGCAGCTCCTCCATCTCCGCGACCAGGGTGATCATCTCCAGGAGGTCGTCGATTCCCAGCTTCGCGAGCGCCGAAATCTCGACGACGATGGTCTCACCGCCCCATTCCTCGGGGACGAGACCATGCTCCATGAGCTGCTGCTTGGTGCGCGTGACGTCGGCGTCTTCCTTATCCACCTTGTTGACCGCCACGATGATCGGCACCTTGGCTGCGCGCGCATGGTTGATCGCCTCGATCGTCTGGGGCATGATGCCGTCATCGGCGGCCACCACGAGGACGACGATATCCGTCACCTGCGCGCCACGGGCACGCATCTGCGTGAACGCGGCATGCCCAGGGGTATCGATGAAGGTGATTCGCTTCGGGCCGTCCTGGGCCTGGATCTCCGTTTGGTAGGCGCCGATGTGCTGGGTGATGCCGCCGAACTCTCGCGAGACCACATCCGTCTTGCGAATCGCATCCAGCAGCGTTGTCTTCCCGTGGTCCACGTGTCCGAGGATCGTCACCACTGGCGGGCGTGGCTGCAGCGGGCGCGAGACGACACGGCGCTGCACGGTGTGCCGGCGCGGTGCCTCTGCGGCCGGTGCAGGGGCCTTGGCCGCCTTGATGGTGTAGCCGTACTGCTTGGCCACCTTCGCGGCGACGTCCTGAGAGAGCGTCTGAGTCACGGTCGCCAGGTGGCCCATCGAAACCAGGCGCGTGATCACATCGGCGGCTTCGGTCTTGAGCTTCTCGGCCAATTCGCGAACGGTGATCGAGTCGCCCAGTTCGATCTCCTTGACCTCGGGAGGGGGCGGGGGCGCCGCCGGCTTGGGCTCCGGAGCAGGCGCTGCGGGCGCAGGCGGGCGCTTTGCTTTTTCAGAGGGTTTCTTTTCGGCCGGTTTCCTTGGAGGAGCGGCTACTGTCGCGGCGGGCGCAGCGGGAGTATCAGCAGCCGCAGCGGCGGCGGCTGCCTCGGCGGCCGCGCGCTCCGCCTCAAGGCGGTTGAGAACTATCTTGCGCAGTGCATTTGCGGTTGCATCATCCAGGGTGACTGCCTGGTAGTTGCGGAGGTGAATGCCCATCTCCGAAAGCGCGGAGACTACCTCCTTGGGCTGCACATTCAATTCCTTTGCCAGATCGACTACTCGTGTTTGAGCCAACTGAAAACCACCCCCCAGTTTCTGCTTCACTCATGGCGGGTGGCTGGATGGTCAGGATTTCATAGGCGAAACCCTCCTTGTACATTGCACCGACCGATGCCCTGCCGCTCCTTGGCGCGGGGCCACCCAGTCACGCCTAACCATCGAGCCACTGCTCCACCTGCATCATAACCTCTTCCGGGACCGCGTTCCGCAATGCTTTCGCCAACCGCTTCCTCTTGATCGCCTGCTCGACGCACGCTCGCTTGGGACAAAGGTAAGCGCCACGTCCGGGCAGCTTGCCCGTTCGATCCGGCACGATCTGGCCCTCCGGCGTGCGCACGATCCGGAGGAGTTCGTGGCGCGGGCGTTCCTGCCCGCACCCCGTACACGTCCGGATCGATACCTTGCGTTTGATCTCCTCCGCCATGGCTTCTCACGCGCCCGGCACGAACGCCGCGCCCGTGGCTACTCGTCCTCCGGCCCGCCGGTCTCCGGGGCTACCTGTTGAGCGCCTGCCTGCTCCGCGGCCAGGCGAGCCTCGTCACGGATGTCGATCTTCCACCCCACCAGCCGGGCAGCGAGGCGAACATTCTGACCCTCACGGCCAATGGCGAGCGAAAGCTGCGAGCTTGGCACGATCACCAGGATCGACTTGCGCTCGGGGTCCGTGATCTGCACCGAGGACGGCTTCGCCGGGCTGAGCGCGGCGCGGACGTACTCCCGAATGTCGTCGCTCCAGCGCACGACGTCTATCTTCTCGTTATAGAGCTCCTGAACCACGCTCTGGACGCGCGACCCACGCGGGCCCACGCACGCCCCGACCGGATCCACCTTCTCATCGTTGGAGGCCACGGCGATCTTCGAGCGCGCGCCTGCCTCGCGTGCCACCGACTTGATCTCCACGATCCCGTCGGAGATCTCGGGCACTTCCATCTCGAATAGCCGGCGCAGGAGGTTCGGGTGGGTGCGCGAGACGATCACCATCGGCGCCTTCGCCGCCTTGCGCACGTCCAGGATCAGGACGCGGATCCGGTCGCCAAACCGATACGGCTCGCCACTGACCTGTTCCTTGGGAGGAAGCAGCGCCTCCACCTTGCCCAGGTTGACGAATACGTTGCGACCCTCGCGCCACTGGACGATGCCGGTCATCACCTCGCCGATGCGGTTCTGATACTCGTCGAAAACAGCGTCGCGCTCCGCCTCGCGGATCCGCTGGAGCACCACCTGCTTCGCGGTCTGCGCCGCGATCCGCCCGAAGTTATCCGGGGTGACCTCGACCTCGATGACATCGCCTACCTGGGCCTGCGGGTTCTGCTTGCGTGCCTGCTCGAGGGAGATCTCGTTGGCGGGCTCCTCGACGTGCTCGACGACCAGGCGCTCCGCGAAGACCATCACGCTCGGCCGGGTTTGGTCGATCACCACGCGAACCGCTCCTGTGCCCCCGTAATCCTTCTTGTACGCGGAGACGAGGGCATCCTCGATCGTAGGCAGGAGCTTGTCGAGGGGGATCTCCTTCTCTTTTTCAATCTGCCGCAGTGCATGTATGAACTCGGCTGTTACCATCCAGTACCTCCGACTCGCGCTCTCCCGACTACTCGCACCAAACCCGATAGCAAGCGTGCTCGATACCAGTCCTCCCTAAAACCAAAGAGTGGGAGTTCTCCCACTCTTCCTCGGTGCCAACGCGATCACGCGATAATTAGTCTGGATGTATTATAGCATACGGCGAATCCTTTTGCAAGCGCGCCCGAATCCGCGAACCCGGTCGAGGGGCGGGCGGCCGGTGTCAGACGGCGTCGCTTTGCCCGCGTGCCGGGGGCGCCTCCGACTCCTGGCGCTTGCGGCGACTGGAGAGCCACCCGCGCGCGAAGAGGATCGCCTCACCGCGCGTGCTCACCTCCCCAACCGCGACGGCCTCTTTGAGGGCATCGAGCAAATCGCCCAGGAGCGGGCCCTGCGGGCATCCGACCGCCTCCGCCAACTCTCGCCCGCCAATGGGCACGACGGGATGCGCCACGGTGGCTCCCTCCAGGCTGAGGCGGAGCATCTCTTCTACAAACCGACGGTGACGCTCTACCTGGGCATCGGTGGCCCACGGACCGCGCGCCGCCAGCCGGTCTGCCAGCGAGAGGAGAAGCGATTCCACGGTGGCGTCGCCCATATCCCGGAAGAAGTGGTAGCGTTGTCGCGCCGCCACGGGCTCGTGGACGGAGAGGAAGCCGGGTCGAAGGTGCGAGCCAACCGCCGTCACCACCCGCTTCGTCTCTCGCTTGCTCGGGCGATAGCGCCGGCAGATGGCGCCCGCCATTTCGGCTCCCACCACATCATGCCGGGCGAAGGTGATGATCCCCTCCGGGGTCTCCCCGCGTGTTTGTGGCTTGGCGATATCGTGGAGCAGAACAGAGAAGAGAAGGAGCGCAAGCCGGGATCGCGGGGCGCAGATCGGCTGCCGGAGCTGTTCCGCGACCGCGGCGCGCAGATCCTCCGGCAACTCCGGTCCGATGAGCAGGGCTTCACACTGTCGCATCGCCTCCAGCGTGTGCTCCCAGACATCCAGGTGGTGGTTGGCGTTCTGAGTGAGGCCCTTCAGGGCAACCGTCTCGGGCAGGATCGGCGCGAGAAGGCCGAGCGTCTCCATGCGGCGCACCCACGTGGCGCTTCCCGGAACCTCGAGAAGCGCGAAAAGCTCATCACGTATCCGTTCGACCGCGGATTGCGGCAGGAGCGCGGCATCACGCCGGACGAGCGCCTCGGTTTCGGGGTCGAGAGTGAACTCCAGGGCGGCGGCGATGCGCACCGCGCGCAGGAGACGCACCGGGTCGGCCGTGAAGATGTCGGGATGGGTATGGCGGAGCCGGCGGGCGTGCAGATCGGCGAGACCCCCGCAGGGATCCACCAGGCTTTGCTCCAGGTTCCCGGCGTCGAACGGCACCGGGAGCGCCATGGCGTTGATGGTGAAATCGCGCTGGCGCAGGTCCTCCTCGATGCTCTCGGTGAGCGGGAGCACATCGACCCACGGCGCATCCGTGCTGCCACGAGGGGCGATGCGGTAGGCGCGCAGCTCCGCGTGCATCAAGAAGGGCGCGCCACCCGTCCGGCGGGCGACCATCGAGGCCAGCCGCCTCGGGTTCCCATCGGTGACCAGGTCCAGGTCCCTGATCGGCCGTCCGAGAAGCAGATCGCGAACGCACCCGCCAACCAGGTAGACACGAGCGCCTGGAAGGAGGGGCCGGTTGAGAGCCCGAAGGGTGGCGTTCACGACCGGCCTCCTATCGGACGGGTGCCCAGGCCAGCCTTTACCATGGGAGGGCCGCCGTCCGTCGGAAGCTGCCCCGGCCCAACTCGGCGCACCAGGCGCCGGTGATCGGTTGAGGCAGATCGAAGAGGATGCCTGTGGCGCCGCCCTCTTGCAGCGCGGTTACCAGGGTCATGGCGTGGCGAGCCGTGCGCACGCGGGCCGTATCTACGATCGGCATGACGCGCGTACCGGGCGCCAGGCGCAGCACGCGCTCCGTGCTCTTGCGTGCGGTGGGCGCGATTCCGGTGCCGCTATGCGGGCAGAGGCCGTCGATCCACCCCTCGCGGATCCAGGCGCGCCAGTCGGCCAGCGAGTTGTTCCTCGGATCCGCGGAGGCTGCCGTGACGGCGAGGTGGAGCGGCACCGTGGGGTGTTGGGCGCGCACGGCGCGCGCAACACGGCGCACCAGCGTGTCGATGCGTCCCCGTCGCCAGCGCAGCCACTCTTGCTCCCACTCGCCCTTCAGTGCCTCGCGAGGATTGCGCCCGGTGTCTGAGCGGAAGAGGGCCACGCAGTTCGGGTCGTAGCACGCCTCGGGCAGGCCGCCGTAATCGACCCCGTCCAGGAGCACCCCCTGAATCGGCACGTTCGCCAGAGCCTGTTGAATCCGCTGGACCACGGTGTCTCGCGGCTCGACTTGCGAGGGGCAAAGCCACTGCTCGCCGCCTGAGACATACCGCCCGCCGTTGCGGGTCTGCGCAGCCCAGCGCGCGTTCGTAGAAAGGATTCCGCCTTTCTGACCGGGCGCGCCCGCGGTGAGCAGCGATATCCAGGCGTGTACCGCGATGCCGCGCGGGCCGGCTTCAGCGATCAGCGAAGCCAGCGGGTTGTGCCCGGCAAAGCGTGGGTCCTGGTGCGGACCGGGGCTCAACGTTTGCCCGGCGGAGTAGACCTCGGCGAAGACGAGGTTGATGCCGGCGGCCTGGAGCGAGTCGAGGAGCTTGCCAATGGCAAAGCGCGAGGGCGGCAGGACGCGCCTCGGGAGCAGGACGCCGCGGGCCTCCACGGTGCGGCAGGGGATCTGGAGAAGAGCAACCCGCTCTGAGGCGGCGATCGCCTCCGCGATCGCCGCGAGCGTCTGCCCTGCGTCCGGGCTGGGAACAGCCGGCGCTGATGTGCCCTCCTGCGCAGCGGCTTCGGGGGCACCGGCGCTGGCGGCATCCACCACCCCGTTGCCAGTGGCGCCCGCCTCGCCCTCTGGCGACAGGGCGCCTGTCACGGGCGGTTGCAAGGCGGCTGTGGCGTCGAGCGGCCCGGCGGGTTGAGTGAAGAGGGCTTGCGCCGTCACGGACTTCCCCTCGGCAACGGCAAGGAGCCCGGGGGCATCCGGATCCTGCGATATGGCAGCCACGCGCCGGGCTTCGCCCAGCACCACCTCCAGCTCTGCCAGCGCCAGGCGTGCCGGGTCCGGGGCAAGGCCGGGCACGAGATGGCTGATCGCGTTGATCAGCAACCGAAGCATCTGCCGGGAGTGAAGCGCCTCGGCGAGCACGTTGGGCGCGAAGTAGGCGCAGCGGGGCGCAAGCACGATGGCAGGCGAGCGCACATCGGAGCCACCGCGGCGCGAAAGATCCTCGGAGACCCAATAGGCGCCGACACGTCCTGACGCCAGCGGCTCTATGAGTGGAGTCGCGCGGATGCGCACATCCAGGAAGGATGGGAGCGCCCGGAAGAGCGGCGCCGCGTCGCCGGCACGCAGGTAGGCGTTTCCATCCGCGCTCCAGCCGGTGACGCGCACCTGAAGCGCCTCCAGCAGGCGGTAGGCCGGGAAAGCGGCCTGGCGCCGGGGAGCCACGGCGGCGCCCCATGAGCAGGCGATCAGCCGCCCGCCCCGCGCCACGAAATCGGAGACGAAGGCGGCGGCCGCCACCGACAGCGGCTTCTCCAGGTCGATCATCAACAGCCCGAAGAGATCGAGCGCGCCCACCTCCAGCTGCGCGTAGCTAAGCGGACGGGCATCGAGGCCCGCCTTCTGAAGCAGGAAGACCAGCTCGGGCTTATCAACTACGCCCAGCACGCGCGATGCGGCCGGAGACGCCGGCAGGAGCGGCAGCGCCGGCGCTTCTGTCTCAAGCGGCACAATCGCCTCCGCCGCCGGCTGTGCCGGATCCGGTTGCGGCGTCGGTATCATGGCGCCAGCGTCCTGCGCTCTTCCTGACGTGGCGGCGAGCAGGAGAAGGAAAAGCACGGGTACGCCCCAGAGGACGGCCCGACCTGCTCTGCGCCGGGCATTGGCCGCGCGGACCGGCTTCACCGCCGCGCGCCGCACTCCACGATGACTACTCAGATTCCATCCAGACATGGGACCACCATCTCCCCCGCATCCGATTCCTTGCGCGCTCGCTGCTTACGGGCGACAAAGTAGACGCGGTCCGAGAGAAGCCGGGGCTCATGAAAGGTGTAGGCCTCGTAGACCGCCAGCGTGCGGAAGCCAACCTGCGTCAGGGCATCCACGAGTTCCCGCAGGAAATAGCCACGCTCGTAGTGCACCTCCGTAAAGTGTCTGGTCTCGCCGTTCTCGCGCACCCAAAAGTCCATCACCACCTCGCAGATGCGCGTCTCGTGGTTATACTTGCTCCGCCAGTCGTAACGGACGCGCGCGCCTGGATCCAGGTTGCGCTGGGTGAAGAGATCGGCGCGTAACGCGTAGATCGTGTTGACATCGAAGATGTAGAGCCCGCCCGGATGGAGCACGCGATGGACGGAAGCAAACGCCTGCGTCACATCCTCAAGCGTCAACAAGTAGTTGATACTATCGTAGAGGCAAACGGCGAGGTCATAGCGATCAGGCAGCGAGAGGGTGCGCATATCCCCATGCATGAACGGGATGTCGCGGCCTTGCTGGCGTGCTTTCTCGCGAGCCACGCTGAGCATCGGTTCGGAGATGTCCACTCCGGCCACCTGGTAACCACGGTCGGCCAGGGCAAACGTGACGTTGCCTGTGCCGCAGGCGATGTCGAGCACGGTGCGCGGCGAGGCACGCAGCCGCCGGAGCAGCTTTTCGATATAATCCACCCACCGCTTGTAGGGCACTCCCGACATGAGGGCATCATACGCCGCGGCTACCTCCGTGAACTGGGGATGTCGCTGATTCAGATTGGTCATGCCTACTCTTCCTGTACAATGCGCGCCGTCTCGTCGAAGAGATCCTTGAGTTGCGCGTAGAGTTGCCGGTAAATCCGGTGGTAGGCATTGTAGGCGGCCACCTCCACCGCGGGCGGTGCTGGCGTCACCTCGCGCGCGGCGATGGTTCGCGCGCACGCCTCCGGCACGGAGGGATAGAGCCCGAGGCCGACCCCGGCCAAGAGCGCGGCGCCGAACGCAGCGCCCTCCTCGGTGGTGGCCTGGAAGAGCGGCGTGTTGAGCGTGGCGGCAAGCACCTCGCGCCAGATGGCGCTGCGCGCGCCGCCCCCGGAGACGCGAACCTGGCCGATGGGCACGCCCATCGCCTTCAAAATCTCAAACGAGTCGCGCAATCCAAACGAGACTCCCTCGATGACGGCGCGCGCCATGTGTCGCCGGTCATGGCGCAGGCTCAGCCCGAAGAAGACGCCGCGCGCGTGTGGGTCAGGATAGGGTGTGCGCTCGCCGGTGAGATAGGGGAGGAAGAGGAGCCCTTCGGACCCGAGTGGCGCCCGGGCTGCCTCCGCGCAAATCAGCTCGTAGGGATCGACTTCCAGGCGCGTGGCCACCTCCACCTCGTGCTGCGCCAAGTGATCGCGGTACCAGCGGAGCGAGCCGCCGGCGCTCAGCATCACCCCCATCACATGCCACTTTCCGGGCACGGCATGGCAGAAGGTGTGCGTGCGCAGCGCCGGATCGGTCGCCGGCTCGTAGGCATAGGCGAAAACCACCCCGGAGGTGCCCAGCGAGAGCGAGACCGCCCCTGGCGAGACGATGCCGCTGCCCACCGCGCCCGCGGCCTGATCCCCGCCGCCACCGACGACGGGAGTGCCCTCCTTTAGGCCAGTTTCCGCGGCGGCCGTCGCGTGGATGCGCCCG
>JAAZEM010000120.1 GCA_012512265.1 Armatimonadota bacterium
TCACCCCGCTTCAGGCCCGCTTCCACGAGCTTCTGCGAGTAGAGCAATAACCGAATGATAGGCGCCTTGTCTTGCATGCGGTCATGTTCGCCACCCCTGCACCGGGTACCTACCACATCTTTGTACTGTTTTACTTGGCGCTCACCACGCCCCGGCCCAACTACCCGCTCATTCCTTAACGACAATCGACACCGATGATTCTCCTGCGCGAAAAGAGGCCGCGGGCGTTGGCCATGCATTGACACGACCGCCTTGCCTGGGCTATACTCCAAGAGGCCGCATCTGATGTGTGAGCCTTGGTTGGGAGGCATTCATCCCGGTGCATCTAAAGAAGATCCGCCTGCTGCCGGACTGCTATCCGGCGGTAGACCAGTATCCGTTCAACGTGCCGGCATTGCGCGAGACGCGGGAGATTCCGCTCGCGACGCCGATGACCTTCTTTGTCGGGGAGAATGGCTCCGGCAAGTCTACGCTTCTGGAGGCCGTCGCCCGCAGGTGCGGCATCCACATCTGGACGTCGGAGTACACCACCCGGTTGGAGCACAACCCTCATGAGGAGAAGCTCCATCTCTTCATGGGCGTGGAGTGGGCCCATGGCAGCGTACCCGGCTCCTACTTTTCCGCGCGCATCTTCCGCACCTTTGCCGAGATGACCGAAGCGGTGGCCGCCAACGACCCCGGCCAGCTCCGTTACTACGGGGGGAAGTCGCTGATCAGCCAGTCGCACGGCCAATCGCTTCTCTCCTACTTCGGGGCACGCTACCAGCTTCGCGGACTGCATTTCCTCGACGAGCCAGAAACGGCGCTCTCGCCTCGGAACCAGATCGAGCTCCTCCGCTTGCTCCACGCCATGGGCCGTGCCGGCCATGCACAGTTCCTGATCGCCACCCACTCTCCGATCCTGCTCGCGTGCCCAGGGGCAACGCTCTACAGCCTGGATTCCTCTCCGATCCAGGCCATCGCCTACGAGGAGACGGAGCACTATCAGCTATATCACGATTTCATGGCCTCTCCCCAGACCTACCTGGCATCCATGCAGTAGCTCGCCGGAAAGCGCGCATAGGGGTCTCCCCGCCGGGGTATAGAGCCCGGGGAGGATATCGAGATGACGTTTTCGGCGCGCCAGTGGCGCAAAGTCTGGGAACAGCTCTACAACTCCGGCGAGACGAACCTCTCCGGGCGCATCGCCCATGAGGTGGGCCACATCTGGAACGGCGACAACTGGGACGAGCAGGTCACCATCGATTTCAGCGCCGAGTCTTTCGAGCGCGTCCGAGATGCCGCCAACAAGGCGGGAGTCTTGGTGAACTGGTAGGTCTCATCAGCAGGCCGGCGGGGCCGGTGCCGGCCCCGTCTCCCGCCCATCCCTTTGGCGAGGCACTCCCCTCTCACCGATCCGCCCCCGCGAAGATGCCCCGCGCCTCTCCCGAGTGTTGACGAGACGCCCGCTTCTGCGGTAAGCTAGCGTTGCCCGGCATCCACCCCGCTCTGCCGGGCGCGGCTCTGGCGTGTCCAGAGCCGGCGGGAGGAGGATGGATGGGAACACTGGAGACTCAGATCGAGCAGTACGCCGCGATGGCGATTCAGGTGGGGGTGAACCTCCAGCCCGGGCAGACGCTTTTCATCGGGGGCCCGGCGGGAGCGCCTATCGAGCGCGCGGACTTCGTGCGCCTGCTTGCCACCAAGGCGTATGATGCCGGCGCGAGCCGCGTCCACGTGCTATGGGAGGACGAATGGCTCACCCGGCTTACCCTGGAGCGCGCGTCGGAGGAGGCCCTGCGCACATTTCCGGCGCCCCTCGCGCGCTGGTTCGAGGATGCCGCCGCAGAGGGCTCTGCCTTCCTGCGCGTCTCGGCGCGCGACCCGGACCTCCTGGACGGCGTGGAGACACGACGCGTCACCGAATCGCAGCGGGCGATGATGGCCGCGATGGCCCCCTACATGGAGTACACCGGGGCGATGCGCGTCAGCTGGTCGATCGTCTGCGCGGCCACGCGGGCCTGGGCCAACAAGGTGTTCCCCCAGCTCCCCGAGGCTGAGCGCGTGGACGCGCTCTGGCGCGCCCTCTTGCAGGCCGCGCGCATCTCTGGGGGAGATCCGGCGGCGAACTGGCGCGAGCATCTCGCCCGGCTCTCGGAGCGAACGGAGGCGCTCGACCGACAGCGCCTGCGCCGGCTGCACTACCGGGCGCCAGGCACCGACCTGGTGATCGAGCTTCCCGAGCGCCACCAGTGGCTGAGCTGCGCCGGCTCGCGCAACGCGCAAGGCGTCTGCTTCGTGCCCAACATGCCCACGGAGGAGGTCTTCACGGTGCCGGCCCGCAACGGCGTCCATGGCACCGTGCGGAGCACCATGCCCCTCAACTACAACGGCGTCCTGATTCAGGACCTCTCTCCGGTTCGAGAATGGCCGGATCGTCGACTTCTCCGCCAGCACCGGCCTGGACGCGCTGAAGGGCCTCATCGAGACAGACGAGGGCTCTCATTACCTCGGGGAGGTGGCGCTCGTGCCGGTCGACTCCCCAATCTCGCAACTCGGGGTCCTGTTCTACAACACGCTCCTCGACGAAAACGCTTCATGCCACCTGGCGATCGGGCGGGGCTTCCCCGTCTGCATCGAGGGAGGCGCGTCGATGAGCAAGGAGGAGCTCGCCCATCACGGGGTCAACGATAGCATTGCGCACGTCGATTTCATGGTGGGCTCGCGCGATCTGGAGATCGATGGCGAGACGGCAGACGGCACCGTGCCGATCTTCCGAAACGGCACCTGGGCCACGCCATAACGCGGAGCCAGCCAGCGGATTTCACCGGCATGCGTGACGGATCGGGGGCCACGACGCTCCCGATCCGTCACGCGCTCTCCCCCTAGCGGCGGAGGACCCGGAACGCCACGCCAGCAACGCTCGCGGGAGCATGGGCCGCCAGGTACATGCGGAGGAGGCCCACCACTTCGAGCAGCCGCGCGTTCGCCAGGGGCCCGCACTCTTCCGGCGTGAGGCCGATCTCGGAGATCAGATCCGCGACAACACGCTTCGCCTCGTCATCATCGCCGGCGTAGAAGACCGAGGCATTCCCCTCGGGAAAGCGCGGGTCGGTCATCGCCGTGTGCGAAACAGTGTTGAACGCCTTCACCACGCGCGCCCCGGGGGCCCAGGCGGCGATTTGCTCTGCGGCCGAAGAGCCTTCCGGCACATCCAGGCCGCTGAGATCGCGCTTTATCGGGCTGGTCGGATCGATCAGGATTTTCCCTGTCAAATCTCCCGCCGCTTGAATGGCCTCGCGGGCGGCGCTCCATGGCACCGCGAGGACGACGACCGGGCCGAACGCCGCCGCCTCCGCGATGCTGCCGGCGCAGGCGTTGGGCCCGGCGTCGGCAAGGAGTTGCTTCACCTTGGGCGCAGCCGGATCGCGCACGCCAAAGAGCACCTGGTGCCCCAGGCCGGCCCATCGCTTGCCCAACGCCCCGCCCACCATCCCTGCACCGATGATCCCAATCCGCATCGCATCCCTCCGCTAGCGGCCAGATGCCGCGCCGCCGCGAGAAACGATGCATGGAGCATGCCTATCGATCCAACGCCTCCGGCATTCACCCGCCCTGCTCCGCCGCGCCTGGAGACGCGCCCTGTTCCGATGGAAGGAATCCGCGCCAGGCGCGCGAAGATTCGGCCCAATCATCGCGCTCCAGGAGGACACGCCCATGCTCGCTCGTGTGGAAAGTGCCGCCATCCATGGGATCGACGCCTACATCGTGCAGGTGGAAGTGGATATCGTCCCGGCGCAGCTCCCCGGCTTCACCATCGTTGGCCTGCCGGACACCGCGGTCCAGGAGAGCCGCGAGCGCGTCCGCGCCGCCATCAAGAACGCGGGGCTCAACTTCCCTGCCGGGCGGAGGATCACCATCAACCTGGCGCCGGGCGACACGCGCAAGGAAGGCCCATCCTTCGACCTCCCGATCGCGATTGGCATCCTGGCCGCCACCGGGCAGGTGAAGAGCGAGGGCCTGGAGGAGTGGGCGTTCATCGGCGAGATGGCGCTCGATGGCACCGTGCGCCCCGTCAACGGCGTCCTCCCCATGGCCATCGGGTGCCGCGACGCGAAGAAGAAGCGGCTTATCGTGCCCGAGGCGAACGCGCGCGAGGCCGCCGTGGTCGGCGAGGTCCAGGTCTACCCGGCGACCGACCTGGCGCAGGTGGTGCGCCTGCTGGAGAACCCGGACGCCGTCTCTCCCTTCGTGGTGGAGCAACCGGATGGCCACCTGATACAGCCGCTCTACGAGCACGACTTCGCCGAGGTGAAAGGCCAAGAGCACGTGAAGCGTGCGCTGGAGGTGGCCGCGGCCGGCGGGCACAACGTGATCATGGTCGGCCCGCCCGGGTCGGGCAAGACGATGCTGGCGCGCCGGCTCCCGACGATCCTGCCCGCGATGAGCGTTGAAGAGGCGCTGGAGGTGACGAAGCTCTACTCCGTTTCCGGGCTTCTCTCGCACAACGCCGGGCTGGTCTCCACGCGTCCCTTCCGCAGCCCGCACCACACGGTCAGCACCGTTGGCCTCGTGGGAGGCGGCAGCGTACCCCGCCCCGGAGAAGTGAGCCTTGCCCACCGAGGGGTCCTCTTCCTCGACGAGCTTCCCGAGTTCCGGCGCGACGCCCTGGAGGTCCTGCGCCAGCCCCTGGAGGATGGCCAGGTGACGATCTCGCGCGCGGCCGCCGCCTACACCTACCCGGCGTCGTTCATGCTCGTGAGCGCGATGAACCCGTGCCCCTGCGGCTTCTATCAGGATCCCACGCGCCAGTGTACCTGCTCGCCCGGGCTCATCCAGCGCTACCTCCAGCGGATCTCTGGCCCCCTGCTCGACCGGATCGACATCCACATCGAGGTGCCCCGCCTGAAGCTGGATGAGTTCACCGCTACCGCCCAGGTCGGTGAGTCATCCGCACAGATTCGCGCGCGCGTCGAAGCGGCGCGCCAACGCCAGACTGAGCGATTTCGGAAGACGGGCCTCTACTGCAACGCGCAGATGCAAAGCCGGCACATCCGCAAGTGGTGCGAGCTGGGCGAAGACGGGCGTGAGCTGCTGAAGGCCGCCATCCAGCAGTTAGGCCTCTCCGCCCGCGCCTACGACCGGATTCTGAAGCTCTCGCGCACCATCGCCGACCTGGATGCGAGCGACGAGATCCGCGTGGCCCACGTCGCCGAGGCCATCCAGTACCGCAGCCTCGACCGCAAGTTCTGGGCGTAAACCGTCGCGAGCCACCAGCCTGACCGAGGGATATCTCTCAGGGCCGGTCTCCTACGCCAGACGGAGGAAGCACTCCGCGTAGCGCCGGCGCGTCTTCTCGGCGGCCCCGCGCATCCAGAGGCGCTCGCTGGCATACTGCCGGATCACCCCGAGCATCCGGAAGCGCATCTCGCCGCAGCATTCCTCAGCGATGAGCAGCGAGTGGCGCGCCAGCTCCCAAATCAGATTCAGGCACTCCTTCTCCGAAAGCGACTCGCCCTGGCCACAGACGCTTTGGGGGGTTCTCAGGCTCCACCCGTCGCGCACAACCGAGAGCCGCTCCAGCGCGCGCTGCAACTCGGGAGAGAGAAGCCCGTAGCTCCAATCGATCGCCGCGCGCAGCGAGCGGTGGCGTTCTGTCGCACACGCGCCGGGGCTGGCCTGCCAGTCCAGCAGCCCATCCAGGCGCGCGAGCATCTGGGGTAGCGACAGCACTCCGGCCCGGGCGGCCACTAACTCCAGCGCCAGTGGGATGCCCTCCAACCGTGCGCACAACGCGGCGATGGTCGGGGCACTGGCCGAGGTAACCTGGCAGTCGGGGCGCACGGCCTGAGCCCGGTCCAGGAAGAGCTCGACACTGGCATAGTGAAGCAGATCCTGCGGCTCCTCTTCCCCGGCTGGCACCGGGAGCGGATGGACCACGACCTGGTGCTCCCCGGGTATCGCCAGCGCGCAGCGAGACGTGACCAGGCACGTCGCCTGCGGCACGCGGGTAAGGAGCGCCGCGATCACCGGCCCCACCGCGCTCCCCATCTGTTCCAGGTTATCCAGCACCAACAGCGCCCGCCGGCCGGCGAGATGGGAGACAATCCGGCTCAGCGCGTCGCCCCCGAATGAACTATCCAACCCCAGGGCATCTGTCAGCGCGTCGAGGAGACCTCCCGCGTCGTGCATCTCCGCCAGTGGCACATACCACACGGCGCCCCGAAACGCCTCCAGGAGATCACGCGCGACCTCCAGGGCAAGCCGCGTCTTACCGATTCCAGGGGAGCCGGTCAGCGTCACCAGGCGCACATCGGGAGCAGTGAGGAGCTGGCGCAACCGGCACATCTCCTCGCGCCGGCCATAGAAGCGGGTGAGCGGCGCAGGCAGCTCCGGCGTCACGACCGCCTCGGCGCGCAATGGCGGGAGCGCGTCGCCAGGCATTGCCCCATCCCGCACCAGGAACAGCCGCTCTGGGGAACCGCCGGGAGCGAGATAGTACGCCCCCAGCTCTGCCAGCTCAACAGGGGGATACTGCGAGCGCCGGAGGAGGATTCCGGTCTCCTCCGTGCACACGATCTGCCCCGCGTGCATGGCGCGGAGGACGCGTCCTCCCGCCTGTAGCACCTGGCACACCTGGCGCCAGGCCGGGGTACCGTGTGGGTCCGGGCCATCCACGCGGGTGGCATCCCCTGTGTGGAGAGCCACCCGAAGCGGCCAGAGTCGCGCCCTGGCCGCCTGTTGGAGCGCAATGGCGCAGCGGAGCGCGCTCGTCGCGCTGGTGAAGACCGCCACGATTCCCTCGCCGTCAAGCTCGCATCCCCCATGCTGCTCCAGCTCTGCGCGCGCGATCAGCCGGCACTCCGCGAGCGCCTCATTGGGCTCCGGCCTCATCCCACCCTCCACCTCGCACGCCGCCATGTCGGCCAGGAGGAAAGTGACCGTATCGTTGGGGAGCGGTTCTGGCTCGCCTCGGTCGGGATGCACCGCGGGCGAGGCCTCCGAGGCGTCGCTCCCTGGGAAAGGCAGGCCGTCGTGCTCGCGAGCAATGCCGACAGGCTCCCGGCCGGCCAGAGAGACGCGCGTGCGCCGGGCCGCCTCTTCGAGCCCCTCCACCAGAGCGCGCGTCCCCTCCGCGGGAGGGCATCCTAGCTCGCGAGTGGAAACGCGCTCCCACTCCTGGTAATACGCCAGCGCATCGTCCGGATGTCCCGCCGCGATCTGGATCCGGATCACAGCGCGATGCGACTCATCGCGCAGCGGGTCGATGCGCACCGCTCGATAGGCATACTCCAACGCGCTGGTGTAGTCACGCAGCCGCTCGAAGTAGGACACCACCCGCTCGACCGTCTCGAAGTAGCGCCCCGCCAAGCGCTGTCGCTCGCCAAAGACCCACAGATCCGAGAGCCCCGGAAGCAGCTCGCCGCGGTAGGTCTCGATCGCCTCGACCCAGGCCAGCACCTTCTCGGATGCGCTGCCCACCCTCAGTGCCAGACGCAACGCACTCTCGAAGTGAGCCACATCGGTCGCTACCGAATCGGGGTTCAGGGCTACCAGGTTTCGCCCGCAGACCAGAACGCTGCCGGGCTCCACCCCCGGTGGCTCCAACTGGCGGCGCAGCGAAGAGAGCGCGGTCCGGAGGTTATGCCGGCCCGATTCAGGCTCGGCGTCCGGCCAGATCGCTTCGACCAGGTGGTCTCGAATACATGCGCGAGGGTAACTCAGGGCAAGGTAGCCAAGCAGCGCGCCTGTTCGCTGAGTGCGAAATCGGGTGATCTCCCGTTCGGCGCAGTGGACGCGCAACGCGCCCAGCAACTCGATCCTGCACACAGACACGGTTGGGCTCCCAGTCCAGGGTTGTGCGAGGCACCCATGCCTCGATCCAGGCGCGCGCGAGTGCGCACGTCACGGTGACCCACTCCTTCGGCGAATGAGAGATGGGCCGTCCATCGCGCCTGATCTCCATAGAAGTGTCTCTGCTGAGGCACGGCGAATGGTGTCTCTTCCGGGCACGCGCGCTTCGCCAGCTGGCTCTCCCCCCGGCCATGCCATGACCGCTGCCTTCCCGGAGAGGAGAATCGCCGGCCGGCTACGCGGCCGCGCTCCTGGCGCTCTGCAGGCGCTCCAGCAGGTCATCGCGGGCGCCCTCCAGGTGGCGGCGCACGAGGTTCTCGGCTCGCTCGCCATCGCCAGCATCCAATGCCGCCAGGATCGCCTGATGCTCGCCAAGCACCACGCGGAGCCGCGCTTTCGAGCGCGGGTAGGTACGGCGAACACGATAGGCGTGGTTCCAGATCTGGCGCAAGAACTCGCTGGCCCAGCGGTTGGGGTAGGCTTCGCAGATGCAGGCGTGAAAGGCACGGTCCAGCCGCAGGAGCGCCTCATGATCCTGGCACTCGTGCGTGGTCTCCATCTCGGCGAGCAACGCCCGCAGGTTCGCCATCACCGCTGGCGCCAACCGCCCGGCCGCATGGCGAGCAGCCAGGCCTTCCAGGACCGCCCGCACCTCATACGTCTGCGCCACATCCTCCGCCCTCAACGGGCTGACGGTCATGCCCCGGTGTGGCAGGTGCACGGCCAGACCCTCGGTGGCAAGAACCTGTAACGCCTCCCGCACCGGGATGGGGCTCATCCCCAGTTCCGCCGCCAGCGCGTTGATCCGCAACGGCGTTCCCGGCGGGAGCCGCCCCTCCAGGATCGCATCGCGGATTCGCTCCAGGGCGAGCGCCTGAAGCGACGGGACCCGGAGTATGGGGGCCCCTGTGTCATCCTCAAGCGCCCCCGCACTCCAACGCTTTCCCATACTCACGCCTTTCCGGCTTCATACACCTCTGGGTTGCAGACAAAACGCGGGCGGTCGCCACGAGCAACGGCCAGAAGGTCATCGGCATTCATCCGATTGATGATACGGGCGCACTCATGCGTCAAACTGGCGCTGTGCGGCAGCGTCAGGCAGTTCGGCAACGAGAGGAGTGGGTGGTCGTGCGGTGCCGGCTCCACGTCGTACACATCGACCGCCGCGCCCGCGATCCAGCCCTCGCGCAGCGCCCGCACCAGGGCATCGGTCTTCACCAGCGCGCCGCGCCCGCAGTTCACCAGAAAAGCGGTGGGCTTCATCCGGCGCAGCTCCGCCTCGCCGATCATCCCGCGCGTCTCCGGGGTGAGGCTGGCGTGGAGGGTCACGAAGTCGGAGCGCTCCAGCAGGTCATCCAGCGATGTCCTCTCGGCTCCCAGCTCCGCGCCGGCCTCCGGCGGGGCGTAGGGGTCGTAGGCGAGCGTGGTCATCTCGAAGCCGCGCGCGCGCCTCGCCATCCCCTGGCCGATGTGCCCGAAGCCGATGATGCCGAGCGTCTTGCGCCACACGTCGACGCCCCAAAGCCGCTCCCAGCGCCCGGCGCGCAGGGCGTTGTGCATCTCAGTGAGGCGGCGCGCCAGGTCCAGGATCAATCCGAAGGAGTAGTCGGCCACGCTCTCCGTGGTGGCACCGGGCGTATTGGTGACGACGATGCCTCGGCGCGTCGCCGCCGCCAGGTCAATCGTCTCGATCCCCACGCCCCAGCGCGCAATGATCTTCAGCCGGTCGGCCGCAGCCAGCGCGCGCTCGGTATAGGCATCCGGCGCGGCCCACACTCCATCGTTCCCGGGCAATAGCTTGCAGAGCTGTTCCTCCGAGAGCGAACCGGTACACTCCGCCAGGATCACCTCTATCCCGGCCCTCTCGAACTCCTCGAGAATATCCGGGGCCGTCACCCGCGGCGAAAGCGCGGTGACCAGCAATCGAAAGCCCCCTGTGTCGCCCATGGCACTCCTCCACCCGTCCGGCGCCGGCTACTTGCGGATGCTCACCCGCTTCACCGTCAGGTACTCCTCCAGGCTATGGCACGAGCGGTCCATGCCAACCCCGCTCTGCTTCTGGCCCGCGTGCGGCAGGTGGATCCCGAAGTGCGGCTCATTGATGCACACACTCCCCGCCTGGAGGCCCTCGGCGGCGCGCAGGGCCGTGGATAGGTCGCTTGTGAAGACGAATGCGGCCAGGCCGTGCTCCGTGTCGTTCGCCATGGCGAGGAGGTCTTGCTCGTCATCAAAGGGGATGACCGCGAGGATCGGGCCGAAAATCTCCTGGCGGGCCACGCGCATCTCCGGGCGCACGTCGCGCAGGATCGTCGGCTCCATGAAGTAGCCGCGCGCCGGCTGCTCCGGCTTGCGGCCGCCGCACACCAGCTTCGCGCCCGCGTCGAGCGACTCGCGCACCAGCTCCAGGGCGGCATCCCGCGCCTCGGCGGTCATCAGCGGACCCATCATCGGCATGGGACCCTTGCCGCTGCCGAGCGTGATCGCGCCGGCGCGCTCCGCGGCCAGACTGAGGAACTCCTCATACACCTTCGCGTGGACAAAGCAGCGGTTGGGTGCAACGCACACCTGGCCGGCGTTGCTGAACTTCAGGTTGACGATGCGGATGGCGGCATCGGTGAGATCGGCATCCGGATAGACGATCGCGGGCGCGTTCCCCCCGAGCTCCAGCGAGAAGCGCTTGATGCTCGTCGCCGCCGTCGCCATCACTTCCACGCCCGCCTCCGTCGAGCCGATCATCGTGATGAGCGACGGGATGCGGCTTTCGAGGAGCGCGTTGGAGACCCGGTGGTCATCGCACGTGATCACGTTCACGACGCCGGCGGGCACGCCTGCCTCCGCCAGTAGCTCCACAGCGGCGAGCGTCGCCAGTGGGGTATGCCGCGAAGGTTTGATCACCGCCGTGCACCCCGAGGCGAGCACCG
This sequence comes from Armatimonadota bacterium, assembly GCA_012512265.1. Taxonomy (GTDB): domain Bacteria; phylum Armatimonadota; class JAAZEB01; order JAAZEB01; family JAAZEB01; genus DUUU01. Next base: position 10,755 of record JAAZEM010000120.1, read on the forward strand.
GGCCCAGCTTGTAGCCCAGGTTCAGGAGGGGGTAGTTCCATGCGAGCAAGCCGACAACCACGCCGAGCGGCTGGCGCAGGACGTAGTGGAGGAAGCGGCCCGTGGGATCCGGGATCACCTCCTGGCTCACGCGCTGCGCCTCTTCCGAGAAGAAGCGGAGCGAGCCAACCAGGCAGCTCAATCCGTAGGCGGCGGTGTCGTACGGCTTTCCCGTTTCCGCGACCAGAAGATCGACCAGGCGCTCCTTCTCCCGCTCCAGAACGGCGCAGCAGCGATCCATGATCGCCCGGCGCTCTGCAATTGGCGTGGCCGCCCACCCGGGAAAGGCATCGCGCGCCGCCGCCAGCGCCGCCTCGACACTTGCCCTATCGGCGTTCGCCACTTCCGCGATGCGCTCCTCCGTGGCAGGGTTGATTACCGGGAAGGAACGGCCCGTGCGCACCGGCTGGCCGTTCACGATGAAGGGAACAACGTCACGTTCCATGCTACTCTCCCGCGGGCCTCAGAGAAGCGCCCTGCATAGCAGGAGGAAGAGGCCCGCCATGCGGTCGCCATCCTGTGCCTCGGATCCGCGAGCCCTGAAGCCCCGTTCGCTGATGCCGGTTACTCCGCGCGGTACTTCTCCACGGCGGCATAATTCAGGCGGACGCCCAGCCCCGGCCGCGTCGGAAGCTCCATCTGCCCGTCTCGCACAACCAACGGCTCGTCGGTCAGCTCATCACGCCAGGGCACGTCGTTCATCTGGTGCTCCAGGATGAGGAAGTTCGGAATGGACGCACAGACGTGCAGTGAGGCCGCCGTGGCGATCGGCCCGACCATGTCGTGGGGCGCGACAGGGATATAGTAGGTATCTGCCATCGCCGCGATCTTCTTCATCTCGAGGATGCCCCCGGCGCGCGCCACGTCGGGCATGATGATGCTGGCTGCCCCGCGCTCGAACACTTCGCGGAACTGGAAGCGGGTGCAGAGCGCCTCGCCGATGCAGATGGGCACCGAGAGCTCCGAGGCCAGTCTGGCCAACGCGGCGAGATTGCCGGAGGGGATGGGGTCTTCGAACCACATCAGGTGATACGGTTCGAGCGCGCGACCCAGGCGCAACGCCCCGGGGAGATCGAACGCCCAGTGGCAGTCGAGCGCCAGGTCAACCTCCGGCCCGAGATGCTCGCGGATGGCCGCGACGCTCTCCTCCACCCGACGCACCTCGGCGTTGGTGATCCCCCGGCCGAGAGCATCGCCATGGCAGCGAATGAGGACTTTCCGCACGCCCGGGGTGAGGAAGTCGTCCACATCGAGCTTGAGCGCCGTGAAGCCCTGTGCCACCGCGGCTGCCGCCTTTTCGCGGTAGCTCTCTGGCGTGGGAGTGGCGCCGCGGAAGAAGCCGTCGGCGTACACCCGGATCCGGTCGTGGCACGCCCCGCCCAGGAGCTGGTAGATCGGCATGCCGGCCACCTGGCCAGCGATGTCCCACAGGGCGATCTCGATGCCGCTCAGCGCCGAAAGCTCCGCCCCCCGGCGGAAGCACCGCTCCCAGAGGCGCTCGATCTGCAGCGGGTTCTCCCCGAGCAGCCACTCGCCCACCGTCTCGACCGATTGCACGACGCCGGTGGTCTGAAACGCAAGCGCCTCGCCGATTCCGACCACGCCTTCGTCGGTGCCGACTTCCACGAAGACCATCGGGAAGCGCGGCCAATGGCGTCCCTTGACCGGGATCGCCCTCACGTGGGTGATCTTCATATGCGTCCGGGCCGGTGCCTGCCCGACCCTTCTCCCTCCTGCCCCAGCGGGCCAATGGGCGGTATATTATATATTTGATTATACCCGGCAGGCGTGTGGAGGTCAACCCCGTGGGAACCCGGCTGCTCGCTGAAATGGGCCGAGGGCACTGCATGGAGGGCCCACCATGCGCGGGTCAGATCGGGCGCAGGTGTAGCGGCCCGCGCTGCTTCCCGGCAAAGGCCCTTCGGGTCTATCCGGCCCCAGCCCGTAGGGCTTCGCCCGCAAGCAGCGCGGGGGGTTACGTTCGAGCGACACAAGCAGCGCGGGTGTTTTCGCCCGCGCTGTTTAGGCCGGCGCGGCGAGACCAGCTCGCCCGCCCGGATTATCAACCGACGGCAGTGGTCTCGTGGTTCCGGCGAATCGCCTGGATGCGGTATCGCTGAACACCACGCGGAGTGGTGATTGTCACCGTCGCGCCCTCGGTCTGGCCCATGAGCGCCTTGCCAACCGGAGAAGCGTTCGAGATCTTCCCCTTCGCGGGATCTGCCTCCACCGCCCCAACGATGGTGTAGGTGCACACGCTTCCCGTTTCCAGGTGAACCATCTCGACGGTGGAGCCGATTCCGACGCCCTCGGAGTTCATCTCCTCCTCGCTGACGATGCGCGCGCGCCCAAGCGTCTCCTTCAAGGCCTGAATTCGGCCCTCAAGGAAAGCCTGCTCGCGCTTGGCATCCTGAAAATCGAAGTTCTCGCGAAGATCTCCGAGCGCTTTGGCCTCGCGGATACGCAGGAGCACCGCTGGACGACGCACATTCACCAGCTCATCCAGTTCGGCCTCGAGCTTCGCCTTCCCGGCGGCAGTCATGATCACGGGTTCTGCCATAGACTCCGTCCTCCCATCCCTTATGCGAACAGTGGATACCGCGCATGCGCGGAGTATCGGCGCGATCCGATCAACCCTGGGGGGCCGGCCCAGGCCGGCCATCGCCACTCCGCGCCCGGTCTAAACACCGCTCCATGTTGCTTCCCGACGCGCGTACGACGGCCTGCCACGATGGGGTGGGTAAATTGCGCGCCACGGCAGGCATCTCGGTGTTGCCATCCGTGAAAGAGTGGTCTCCTGGGCACCTCGTGCCGGCTTCCGCCGGCCTGTGGTCTTTCCTATTATACCGCCATCAGAACCATCAGGCAAGCCCTACGGCGCGGGCAACCGCCTACTCGCATGAGGCGTCGCCGCCTGCTCGCGCATCGTCCCGCGCGATGAGGTCGTTGACAGGCCGGCGCCGGCCGGCGTAGAATGAGCAGACGAAGGGAGACCCACGTGCAAGGCAAGCGTGTTTGCGAATCGTTGGTAACGCTCACCCAGCTGATGCACCCAGAGCACGCCAACAACCTCGGCAACGTGCATGGAGGCGTGGTGATGCGCCTCATCGACGAGGCCGGCGCCCTGTGTGCCATGCGCCATGCGCGCCGTCCCGCCGTCACCGTCGCTGTGGACTCGCTCACTTTCCTCGAGCCGGTTCATATCGGCGATCTGGTGACGCTGAACGCGCGCCTCACCTATGTCGGGCGCACCTCGATGGAGGTGGAGGTCTGCGTGGAGGCCGAGGAGATCCGCACCGACCGCCGGGTGCTCACGAACCGCGCCTATGTGGTCTACGTGGCCCTCGATGACGAGGGGAAACCCGTTCCTGTTCCCCCCCTCCTCCTCGAAACGCCGGAGGAGAAAGCTCGCGCCGAGGAGGCACGCGCCCGCCAGGCTCGCCGCCTTGCCGCGCGGGCGTAAGTATCGGCGCCGCGCTCCCCCATCCGTGGCCGGCGCCCTTCATCCGTGGTATCGCTGCCGCCGATGGCGCGCCGTATCGTGGCCCTTGACGATCGCGATTCCACCGTGTACACTGGTGAGGAGAGCGAGCGCCTTCCCTGGAGGGGCGCGCCGTCACTATCGCGCAAGAGCGGCACGATTCCTGCGGGCCACTCTCGCGCCTGAGCCCGCGTCTGGGGCTGCGGAAAGGATGGGCCAATGACCACACCGGTGACCTGGGACCTATCGGATCTCTATGTGGGGGTAGAGGACCCAAAGCTCATCGCCGACCTGGATCGTCTGGATGCGCGCGCCGCGCGCTTCGCCGAGGCGTACCGGGGCAAAGTCGGGCAGCTCAGCCCGCCTGACTTCGCCGCGGCGCTTGTGGAGTACGAGGCGATCCAGCGGGATGTTCAGAACCCTGGCGCGTTCGCCCAGCTCGTTTTCGCCGCCGACAGCCTGGATCCCGCGCATGGCGCGCTCGTTCAGCTGGTTCAAGAGCGTGAAGTCGCCATTGGGCGCCAGCTCCTCTTCTTCTCCCTCGAAATCGTAGAGCTTCCGGACGATCACTTCGCCCGGCTGTTGGAAGACCCCACCGTTGCCGAGTACCGCCACTATCTGGAACATCTGCGCAGCGAGCGGCCCCACCGCTTGACCGAGCCGGAGGAGCGGATCCTCCTGGAGAAGTCGATCACCGGGCGTTCGGCGTTCCAACGCCTCTTCGACGAGACGATTGGTGCCGCCACGTTCAAGATGGAGCTCCATGGTGCGACCCAGGAGATGAACCTCTCCGAGATCCTCGACAAGCAGCATGATGCCGACCGCGCGGTGCGCGCTGCTTCCGCGGCGGCGCTCACAGCCGGGCTGGAGGAGCGTTCCCGGATCTTCAGCTACATCACGAACACCCTGGCGCATGATAAGGCAGTAGATGACCGCCTGACCCGCTTCAGCCACCCGGAAGCCTCGCGGCACCTGAGCGACGAAGTGGATACCGACACCGTGCATACGATGCTGGATGCGTGCGTGGATCACTTCGGCACGGTCGCTCGCTACTACCACCTGAAGCGGGAGATGCTCGGTCTGGACCGGCTCTATCACTACGACCGCTATGCTCCCCTTTTCCCGGAGGAGAGTGTTACGCCCTGGGAGGAGGCGCGCGATATCGTCGTCGATGCCTACACCCGCTTTTCCCCAACGGTTGGCGATCTGGCCCGGCGGTTTTTCGACCAGCGCTGGATCGATGCGGAGGTGCGCGCGGGCAAGCGTGGCGGCGCGTTCTGCATGGGGATCGCCCCTGACTGGCACCCGTATGTGTTGATGAACTACCTGGGGAAGCAGCGCGACGTGCTTACCCTGGCGCATGAGTTGGGCCACGGCATCCACGACCTCCTCGCTACCGGCCAGCACTTCCTCGAGTACCATCCCTCGCTCGCTGCTGCGGAAACCGCTTCCGTCTTCGGCGAAATGCTGACCTTCGACGCCCTGCTGGCACGCGATCTTCCGGCGCGCGACCGCCTCTCCCTCCTGACGGAGCAGATCGAAGGGATCTTCGCCACCGTCTTCCGCCAGACCGCGATGTACCGCTTTGAACAGTGCGTTCACACCGCCCGCCGCGAGGAGGGCGAACTCCCCATCGACCGGATTAACGCCCTCTGGCAGGAGTCGATCCAGGCGATGTTTGGCGATTCGGTGGTGATGGGCGAGGGACACCGCGTGTGGTGGATGTATGTGCCCCACTTCATCCACACCCCCTTCTACGTTTACGCCTATGCCTTCGGGCAGCTCTTGGTCATCGCGCTCTATGCTCGCTATCAGCGTGAAGGGCAGGAGTTCGTACCCCGCTACCTTGATATCTTGCGCGCAGGCGGCTCGAAGCGCCCCGCCGACCTGATGGCCGGGGCCGGCATCGATATCTCGCAGCGCGCATTCTGGGAGGATGGGCTTCGCGTGGTGGATAGCATGGTCACCAGGGCCGAGGAGGCCTGGCGCGAGGTAGAGGCCATCGCTTGATCCGGACCCAGTGGTCTCACGGGTTTGGGCCCTCCCTGCGCTGGGGATAAACTCCTATCTTGCCGGTGTACTCGCCCGAACCCGACGGCGCTTGCTTCTTGGCAGGCGCTCTGTTGCGCCACGGTGTAGGATGCAGGTAGCGGAGTATGATGGAACACCAGCCGCAGGGTGAAGACGGAAGTGCGGAAGCCATACAGCGCGTGCGCCGCTGCGAGGAGACACTGGCGCAGCTCGATCTGCTCTTGGAGTCTGCACCGGTGGGCTTCGCCTTCCTGGATCGCGAACTACGCTTTATCCGGATCAACCAGTACCTGGCCGCCTACAATGGCCTCTCCGTGGAGGAGCACCTAGGCCGGAGCATCCATGAAGTCATTCCGGGTAAGGCCGTGCATATCGCCCCGATCCTCATGCAGGTCATCGAGACCGCCCAACCGGCCGTAGGCCTCGAGCTGCCCATGGAGCGCCCCGGGGCTCCCGGGCAGATCATCCACTTTCTGTCGAGCTACTATCCAGCAAGGAATCGCGCCGGCGAGGTAGAGGGCGTCGGCGTGGTCGTGATGGATATCACCAAACGCCACCAGATGGAGGAGGCGCTCCGCGCCAGCGACGAGGCGACAAGCCTCATCCTCGATACGGTCCCCGCCAGTATCGCCCTCATCGATGAACGTGGCGTGATCACCCGGGTGAACAAGGCATGGGAGCGCTTCATACAGGAGAATGGTGGCGACCCCGCCAAAACCGGTGTGGGCGCCAGTTACCTGGAGGTGTGCCAGCGCGCCGTCGGAGCCTGGTCTGAGGGCGCCAGCGCGTGCTATGAGGGGCTCCGCGCCATCCTGGATGGCAAGCGCCAGGGTTTTGATCTAGAATACCCCTGTCCCAGTGGCGGGGTGATGCGCTGGTTCCTCCTGCGGCTGGTGCCAGTGCCTCAGTGCCGTGGAGCCCTCGCGGCCCATATCGATATCACGGAGCTGAAGCGGCTTCAGGAGGAGCTCCGCCAGCGCACCTCCGAGCTGGACGCCACCTTCCGCGCGCTGCCAGACCTCTATTTCCGCGTGGATGCCGAGGGCACTTACCTGGATATCCGCGCCGGAAAGCCGTCGGATCTCTACCTCCCCGTGAAGGAGCTCCTCGGGAAACGCATCCGCGACGTCCTCCCGCCGGACGCGGTGCGCCAGGTGGAGGAAGCGATTGAGGAGACGCTAGAGACCGGGAAGACGACGCGCACCGAGTATCCGCTCGTGATCGCGGGCGAGCCCCAGGTTTTCGAGATGCGGCTGTCTCCGCTTGGGAATCGCCAGGCGGTTGCCGTTGTTCGGAACATCACGGAGCAGAAGCGGACCAATGAGGCGCTGCGCGCCAGCGAAGAGAATTACCGGATGCTCGTCGAGAGGATCAGCGATTGGATCTGGGAGGTGGATGCCGAGGGCGTCTTCACCTACTCCAGCCCGAAGGTGAGGGATCTCCTCGGTTATGACCCGGCGGAGGTGGTAGGCAAGACCCCGTTTGACTTCATGCCAGCGGAAGCGAGCAAGCGCGTTCGCCAGCGGTTCCGCGCACTCGCGGCGAGGCACGAGGCCTTTGCCGGCCTGGAGAACCACTACTACCGCAAGGATGGAAGCATCGTCATCCTGGAAGCAAGCGGCACCCCCATCTTCGACAAGTCAGGCGAGTTTCGCGGCTATCGTGGTATTGACCGCGACATCACCGCGAAGAGGCACATGGCAGAGGCCGAGCGCTTCCTGGCCAAAGCGATGCGGGCCCTCAGCGAATCGCTGGATGCGACGGCGCAGCTCGCCACGCTCGCCCGGCTCGCCGTGCCGACCCTGGGCGATTGGTGCATCGCCTACACGATCGACGAGAGCGGCAACACGCACCGCGTCGCCCTGGAGCATGCCAACCCGGCGAGGGCCGACCTTGCAAAGCGCCTCCTGGCGATGCCGACGCCGCCCATCCACCAGGCGGCATCCTATCTCGAGAGCCTGCGTAAAGGCCATCCGCTAGTCATCCCAACACTGCAAGAGAGTCATCTGCACACCTTCGCCACCAGCCCAGAACATCTGGAGGCGGTGCGCGAGATCGGCGCTACCTCAGCACTCGTGGTCCCCATGCGCGCGAGAGAGCGGCTACTCGGCATCATCGCCCTTTTCATGGCGGAATCGGGGCGCTCCTATGATGGCGCCAGAGTGACGCTGGCCACCGCCCTCGCCGAGCGCGCTGCCGGCGCCCTCGAGAACGCGCGCCTCTACGAGGAAGCCACTGCGGCCAACGCGGCCAAGGACCAGTTTCTGGCGGTGCTCTCACACGAGTTGCGCAACCCCCTGGCGCCCGTCCTCGCCGGTGCGGCGGTGCTCAAGCGCGTGGCACCACAGGAAGAGCGGGTGCAGCGCACCGTGGCCATTATCGAGCGCAACGTCAAGTTGCAGGCCCGGCTGATCAACGATCTCCTCGATCTCTCGCGGGTCAAGCGAGGGAAGATGCGCCTGCAACGCGTGCCGACCCTACTCGACAATGTCGTTCAAGCCGCTGTTCAAACCCAGCAGCGCGATGCGGAAGAGGCCGGCCTCGACCTACAGGTGCAACTCCAGCCGGGCCTGTGGGTGCATGGCGACCCGGATCGGCTGCAGCAAGTGGTGATGAACCTCCTCTCCAACGCGATCAAGTTCACCCCATCCCCCGGCCAGGTGCGCGTCATCCTGGAGAAGTCGGACTCGATGGCGCGGATCACCGTCAGCGATACCGGAATCGGGATCAGCCCCGACCTGCTCCCGCAACTCTTTGGCATCTTTCAGCAGGGCGAGGTAGCCGGGCGCAGGGCCGCGGGCCTGGGCATCGGCCTGTCGCTGGTAAAGTCGATCACCGAGCTGCATGGCGGAAACGTCCGGGTCGAGAGTGACGGGCCCGGCACAGGAAGCCGCTTCACCGTGGAACTGCCGTTGATCCCCAGCCCGGGAGAGACCTCCGCCTCGCAGCCACCGCAGCACCCTACCGAGGCGCGCGTGCTCCTGATTGAAGATAATCCCGACACCTGCGCGCTTCTCAAGGAGGAGCTACAGGCCCTCGGGCATACAGTACGCGCGGTAGCGACCGGCGAGGCTGCGCTCGAGTGGCTCCAGCATGAGCATCCCGAGGTGATCGTCACCGATATCGGCTTGCCCGGGATCGATGGCTACGAGTTCCTGCGCCGTGCGCGCGAGCTCCCCTCCATGCGCGCGGTTCCCGCCTTCGCCATCACCGGCTACGATGCCCCTCCGGATCTGGAACGCGCACGAGAGGCCGGCTTTAATGGCTACCTCACCAAGCCGGTGGATATCGCCATTCTAGATCGCTGCATCCGACAGCGGATGGCTCCAGAAGAGGGCCCCGCGGCCGCGGGGCAGGTAGAGGAGAGGCCGAACCCCTGATGCAGCCGCTTCTTGTCGACTGACCGGATGGCACTGAAGCGCCGTGACGTCTGCTCCCCAAGCACAGCCTCTAGGCACGCCTAGAGCCGCATGCCGCCTATGAATCATGGCGGACCTCCTCCAGCCGCTCGCTTAGCATCCTTTTAACATTCACCCGGCACCGAAAGACAGGCGCGTGTGCTATACTGGGGAGATGATTTGGCCTGTTCCGCGTGTCCTCCGCGCGCCATCCACACGGGAAGATCCCGCGCTCCATCACGCCACATACGCTTACGCCACGCGGCACCAGGCGGAGAGGAGACCGTCATATGAGACAGAAGTCCAGCCATGGAGTGCTTCTGAGCGTGGTCGCCAGTGCCTCCGCGCTCGCCCTGTTGATACCGCTCGCCGGCGCGCAAGCCGGCCCCATCGCGTCCGGAGTGCGCATGGATATTGAGTGGCGCCACCGCGTGGAGGCACGAGGCAATAACGACTTTGATGCCGCCCAGGACGATGGCCAGACCGGCTACCTCACCCGCTTTCGCCTGGGCATGGGCGCCCGGCTCTCCCCGGGCCTCACTGCCTACGCGCAGTTGCAGGATGTCCGGCGTTCCGGCGATCTGTCGCAGCGCGTCACGAATCTCACTACGCTCCACCAGGGCTACCTGGACTTCCCAGGTGGCAAGGAGGGCACTTCCCTGCGGGTAGGACGCCAGGAGATCGCCTTTGGTGAGAAGCGCCTGGTGAGCGACTCCGGGTGGAGCAACTCCGCGCGCACCTTCGACGCCGTGCGCCTCACCCACCGCGCGGGCCCCTACACCCTCGATCTGTTCAGTGCCAATGTCGTCACCAAGGGCTACCAGCCCAGGAACAACCCGCCGCAGGGCTCTTTTCACGGCCTCTACATGACCTCCGGCAGCGGCAAGAAGACGGTCAAGGATGCCTACGCCCTCCTGCGCTGGCGTGATGGCAACCTCTGGACCTATGGCGGCCGGGTGCGCACTCCGGCCGCGCCCGGGCGGGTGGATTGGATGGCGGAGCTCGCCTGGCAGACAGGACGCCAGCAGGGGAGGAAGCATCAGGCGCACGCTGGGGTCCTCAGCGCCGGCTATACTCTCACCGCGCCCTGGACACCGCGGATCGGCGTGGAGTATGCCTACAGCCCCGGCGATAGCAACCCGGACGACCCTGTCGTCAAGACCTTCGATCCTCTCTATCCCACCACCCATCCCTACTATGGGATCATGGATTACTTCGCCTGGCGCAACCTGCGCAACCTGCGCGCGTCGCTCTCCGTGAATCCCCTGCCCCGCCTGCGGGTCGCCGTCGATTACCACGACATGCGTCTCGCCTCGGCGGAAGATGGCTGGTATGGCTCCAACGCGCTGCGGATGCAAGACAAGAGCGGGCGGTCCGGGAGACACGTCGGGCGCGAGATCGATCTCCAGGTAGATTACCGGCTCGGCCCGCGAACGGCGCTCTCCGCCGGGTACGGCCACTTCTTCGCCGGCTCCTACATCACCCGACAGAAAGCGGCTGCCACGGACTCGGACTGGGGCTACCTGCAGGCGACCTACTCTTACTGACGAGGGGTTGATGTTCACCGGGCCGAGGGCGGGATGCGGCCACGCATCCCGCCCTTGCCCATTTCTCTGCCCGCCCGGCTAGTGGGGGCGAACACTCAGCGCCTGGTCGGGCGCCAGGGAGAAGAAGCCGGGGATCTCTGGGCTCGCCAGGATCCAGACGTCATCGATCACTCCGGTGGGCGCCTCTTCGACGACGAGTTTCCAGAAGCCGGCGCCACCGGCCGGCACCGTGATCCGCTTCCGGTCCACGGGGATCGTGGTGCAATCAAACCGGGCCACCTCGCGCCCATTCGGGGCGTAGAGGGTGGCAACCGCCGTCTCACCAGGAGGTGTTGCCCCCAGCGAGAGCTGGAACGAGGCCACACCCTGAGGCACTTCGAAGTAGACCGGCGTGACCTTTCCGAGGAAGTGCAGCCCCTGGTCGCTCATATGTCCGTTCGCGGCCCACGCAGCCCCTTCGACCGCGAGCCCGAACGTGGCGTGGCCGGCCGAGAAGTAGAGGTGGTAGTACGGCGAGGCCGGATTCTCGAGCACGAGCGGTGTCTCAGGGCCCACCAGCCCGCGGGTTACCTCCGCACCATCCGCGGCAAAGAGCGCGTAGTGGAGCAACGTGCCTCGCGTGGTGATCGAGTGGAAGGAGACCTTCACCGGCTCGTTCCCATTGGGCCGGAGCACCAGATGCTGGTCGCCCCGGAAAAGGAACGGAGTGACAGGCGAAGGATGAGCCAGCTTGGCGGGGACCTGAACGGAGAGCGGGCGCTCCACGACGGCGGGCCTGGCCGACATGGCCGATGGCGCGAGTGCGAGTGAGTCGGAATGCTTCCTCAGCAGGGCGAAGAAAGCGGCATCCTCCATATGGAAGGTAGACGCCGTTGCCTGGGGGAGCATCTTCCGCTGGCGCAGGTTCCAATGGAGTACCGAGAGGTTGAGCCCGAGCATCTCCAGGCGCGCCTTCGCCTCCGCATCGCGCACCTTCGCCATAGCGGCACGGTAGAGGCGCTCCATCTCCGGGAAGTTCTTCGCGTAGACGTCGCGCATGCGCGCCTCGCTGAGGACATAGCTTTCCTTCGTATTCGCGATGAAGAAGCGCTCCGTCTCTGCATCGAGCAGATGGAAGAAGCGCTTCATCTCCTCGGCGCCCTCGGCGTAGGCCTTCTCGCAGAACTCGTTGAAAAGCGCGTCGATATCGGCATCCGGATTCCAGGCCAGCCGGGCCAGAATGTAGTTCATCGGCCCGCTGTGTCCCCATGCCGGATTGCCGTAGACGTAGACGCCTTTCATCTTCGCCTGCTTTAGCCGCGGATAGAGGAACTTCAGGATCTTCAGTCCCGGCGGGTTGGGCGCGCCCGCACCGTTGTGCACGCAGTTCGGAAGGTCATAATAGGAGATGTTGTCCGTCACCGCGCGCCACTGCGCCACCAGTTCGTCCCATTGCTTTTGCAGCTCCGGGCGGTAGAGGGTGAAGCCGTAATCGAAGCTCGGCGCCCAGACCAGGAAGAGGTTTGGCTCCAGGCGGATCGGCTTGCTGGGCGGGAAGACGTAGTTCGCGTAAACGTAGCCGGCCAGCAGCTTGTTTGGGTATTTCCGGGCGACCAGTTTCGCCACCTCGTTGTAGAAGGTGAGGATCGCCGGGGTCACCGAGAGGTCGCCGTTTGGATCCTTTTCGTACAGTGCCTGGCAGGCCGCGCACTGGCACCACCCGCCGCCATCTGAAGGCGAGAGCGAGTAGGTCGTCGCCTTTGGATTCTCATCGAAGCGGCGGATAGCCCCCTCGGCGAAAGCACGGATCAACCCCTGGTTGGTGACGCACAGCTTATACCAGCCTCTGGGCGGAATGCGCTTCCCGCCGATCTCGGCGAACCAGTCGGGGTGCTGGTCGAACGCCTCCGGCGGGATGGAGTGCCAGTTGTGCCCGTGGCTCAGGGTGAGGCTCCACCCCAGGCGCTGCCGGGCCCACCACTGCTTCACCTCGGCGCGCCTTTCCTGGGTGTAGGGCACGCGCCGGTTGAGAAAGAAGGGAGCATCGGTTCGGTCCATCTCCGGGACGGTAACCGAGGTGGCCCGCGGCACGTAGTCGCCATGAGGGCCGGGCATCAGCCACCGGATACCCAGGCACTCCTCCAGGAAGGCGTAGACGCCGTTGCGGGTGCCGGCGCTCGTGCCACCCTCCGGCGTTCGCTCGTCCCCAGCGGTGTCCGGTCCAAGAATGAAGAGATTCCGGCCGCGCGTGACGATGCGGAAGCCTTCGAGGGGGATCCCCTGGGCGGAGAGACCCGCCGCCCGCGCGGCGTCGTTCATCCCTAGCGAGATCATCGGCTCGCGCGGTTGCTGGCTGATCGGAAGGCTCGCCCCCGTCGCCTGGCGGATATAATCCCGCAACTCCGTGGCCGCCTCCTTCACCGAATCTGGTGCATCAGCCGCGTGGTAGATCGCGTAGTCCGAGCGCCCTTCCACCACCAGCGGGAGTGGCGCCGCATGCGCCGCCATGGTCATCCAGAGCAGGATTGCACAGCCTTGAAGCAGGTACCTCATTTGCCTCCTCCCTTACATGCTGGCGAACAACCGCCGCTCACTCTTCTCTGCATTCCCCCTCGACGGGCGTTTTCCCTATCACCGGTCGCTCGTCAAGGCGAGAGGACCGGTCGCGTGTCACTCCTCGAACAGCTCCCAGAAGAGATAGTCGTACTTCAAGGCAAAGGAGCGCTCCACCAGGCGCTCGCTGGTCGCGACGGCCCGGCGAAGCTCGTACGCTGGTGCGAGACGGCCCATGCGCCTGAGGCGCGCTGCCTCTTCCCACTCGCCGATGAGCCGAGCCGCCTGGTCCTGGAAGCGGGGGACTCGCATCGCTTTGCGTAGCACCGGAAGGTACTCGTTTCCGCGCCTGGAGAGACGCGCCGCCTCGGCGCGCAAATGAGCGCGGTAGGCGCCATTCAGACGGGCTTCCACAGGGCGCACCGCCGCAGGATCGGGCGGTTCGGCGCGGAAATGCCAGCGCGCGAACCGCTCCCACTCGTGGAAGCTCGCCGCGAGAGGCGCCCACGTCGTGAATCGGTCGCCCCCGGATTGGGTGGTGAAGATGTTGCGGCAGAAGTTGCCGCGCCACACGCTCCCCGCCTGGACCGGCTGCCCGAAGAGCGCCAGCGGCAACGCCACTTCCAGGGTGTAGGCATCGGCCGACCGGGAAGCGGCTGCCTGCCATTCCAGCGTGCCATCAGAGAGGCCGGCCGCCCGTCGGGCACCCGCCGTGTTGACGATGAACTGGTGAAACCCGGCCACCCCCTCGGGGCGGACGAAGATCTCCACGCCGTCCTCGGCCCACAGCTCGCCGCCATCCTTGCCGGTGGGCTCTATCACCGCGATATCCGGCTCCTCGCAGTGGATCCCGATATAGATCACCCGCCCGTCCCAGGCCGCGCGCACTTCCGTCTGTTTCGCCGCGGTGTAGCCGCCGCCCAGCCGGAAGAAGCCCGTGGCGACCGGCACTCCCTGCCACCCCGGGTCGCCCTCGATCTTCCCGTCGAGGAGCGGCGCCACGGTCACCCGGTAGAGCGGGTATTCGAGCGTACTTTCTGCCGCCATTGCGGGCTCCGAAACCGCCAGAACCACGAGCGCGAGAATGACTCTTCCGACCAAGACGCCCATTCCACGTCTCCACCCCGCGATGGGGCTTCCTGGCCCTCCCCCGCAGGCCACGCGATAGATTGTTGCAACCACCATGGGCCTCCTTGATGCCCGCCGGTCACCCACCGCCGGGAACGCGGGGCACCCACCCGGGCCAGGCCGCGTCACCCACTCGGGGGCCGGTCACGGAACCTGGGGCACTGCGGACCGCACCGGGCCGGCCCCGGAACCAGGGCAAGCACTAAAGGTTCGCCCCTACATCACGGCCGGGGCCGATCATCCCGTTCGGGCTATCACAGACTCGCCATTCCATGCCCCAGAGTCGACACTCGAGGGTTTACCATTCACCCTCGGCCTTTTGCGACCAATCGCTCCCAGCCGGCGAGCCGGTCACCCGCAGTGCGGCCTTCCCCGTCACGCCGGTGGCGACATCCTGGACCACCACGCTCCAGGTTCCGGGCGCGTCGTTGAGCGCCAATGGCAGCGAGAGCTCGGCCGTGCCCCCCTCCGCGACGACGCTCTGCTGATACTCGCGCCGCTCCTTCCCGTCCGGGCCGATGAACCGCACCCGCAGGACGTGCCGGCCGGGCTTCCCACCGGTGATGCATTCCGCGCGCACGCGCGTTTCCTGACCCAGCGAGACGGCAGACGTTCTGACCCGGATCTCGGAGACGGCGTAAGGCAGAAGCGCAAAGAGCCGGGCGCGCCCTGCCTGCACCAGCGTCTTCACCTGATCCACCTTCCCCAGGTAGCGGCCTGCGCGAACGTCGTAGGCGTGTGCCGTACGGCCGAAGCGAATGGTCGTCTGCCGGGGCGCGGGGAGCTTCGCCTCTTTGGCGGTGTAGGCGTTGGGGTCACGCGGGAGCCCTGCAAGCACGCCCACATACTCGGCGTTCCCGCTCCGGAAGCGCACCACCTGCGTGCGCGGGAGCGACGGCGCCATCGAGACCGGCGGCACCACACCCGCATTCTCGCAGAGGACGCGAACCAGAGCCCGCCACTCCTCGTTGATTGGCCAGAAAGCGTAGTCGGCGCCGGCTGTTCTTGCCGTCCGCTCTCGCGCCAGATAGTCGGCCCACGAGAAGTTGAGGAGGATCGCCTTCCCCTTGCCGAAGGTGTTCTGGATCATCACCGGAGTCTCGCCCGCCCGGCCAGTGGCATTCCCGCCCGCCACGCGCAGGCTGGCATCCACCACCGCCTGCGGCAGCTTCCGTGCCGGCTGGAGCAGCTCGGGCTCTGCTTTCTTCAGGTCGGGGGCATCCGCGTTCTGCTTCACGCCGAAGAGGTCATCCAGGGCGCCCGTCGCTCGCGCCGTCCCATGCTCGTTGCGCACGCCGGGGCGCAGGTCGGCGATGACGATGCCGCCATCGCGGACGAAGCGCCGAATTGCCTCCGCCTCGGCATCGGAGAGCGCCTGCGCCTGCAGCAGGAAGAGCAGCTTGAAGCGCTGGGGCGTCAGCTTCTCCAGCTCCGCATAGGAGAGGACGCGCGGCTGCACCTGCACATCATCGAGCACGCGCACGGTCGAGTTGAGCACATCGTCCGCCTCTGGCATCCCGGGGGTGAACTCGCGCACGTGTACGCTCACGGGCGACCAGTAGACCGCCACGCCATCGTGCTGGCGCTCGGCATGCATCAACAGCTTGCCGACACCCCCCTTGATCTCGCGCATCTCCTCCGCGTTGGCGGCGAAGAACGGGTAGAGCGATGCGTCGAACGCCATGACGGCGCCCGCGGAGCCACAGCCCATCCACACCCAGTAGGAGTTGGTGCCCTGGAAGAGGACCATCCAGGGGTACCAGCGCATGAACTCCTCGTTGCGGTTATCTGCGTAGCCTCCATACCATCCGGCGCCATACAGCGTTCCCGGATCGGCGAAGTCGCGCACCGCCGCTCCCTGGAAGTCGCGATAGTAGAGGTTGTTCAGGTCCATCGCGCGCATGATCTGCCAGTAGTCGGCGGCATGGTAGGTGCCGGCCCGGGTATCCGAGCCCTCATAGCCGACGCGCGCCCCGGGCACGGCCTCTCGGATCACCTCACGCGCGTATTGGTGGATCCCAGCCCACACCGTCTCCATGTGCCGGCGGTGATCCACCCAGGGGGCATAGTTCCCGCTCTTGCGCGCTTCCTCGAGCGTCGCCGGACGCACCTGCTCCCACGAGGTGTAGGCGGTGCCATACTCCTTGTTGAGCGCGTTCAGGTCGCCCCGATACTCGCGCTTCGCCCATTCGCGGAAATCCGCTACGCACGTGGGCGACATGCACAGGTCGAAGTTCCCGGCCACGAAATGGTTCTCATCGCCCAGGGAGAACTCGCCGGTGCCGAAACGCGTAACGCGCTGCACGGCTTGCAGCAGATCTTCGCGCAGCTTCGCGCGATACGCCGGGTCGGTCAGGCACGGGTCGCGAACCAGGTCATCCTGGGTGCGCGTGCGCTTCTCCTGGTACCAGTCGGTCTTCCGGTCCACGAAGCGCGTCACGTAGGGGATATGCCACATATTCTCGCGGATGGCCCACTCGGAGAGCCCGGTGTACTGGGTATCGAGGCCTGCCTTGCGAAACTCGCGCGCGATGATCCGCCCGATGAAGGAATCGCCCGCCATGCCATCCCACATCACCCAGCGGATGTCGTCGCGTGGGGGGAAGAAGTCGCGGTAGAAGAAGGGAAGGCGCACGCTCTCGACCGGCTCCCCGGCAGAGAGGAGCGCGATCTCCAGGTGCTGGAGGAGCGACAGCGGGCGCGACGCGGGCAGGGAGAAGGCGACCTCGCCGCCCCCTGTCGGCACGGGAAGCACCCTCTCGCCTACCAGCCGGCCGTAGTTGTCATACTGGCGCAGGCGCAGCTGCTTCGCCCCCGGCGTCTTCAGCGTCACCGTCACCTTCCCCGTCACCGGCTCTCCAGTGGCGATGCTCTCCGGGATCTTCGCCTCGGAGAGGCGGTCGGCCGCCTCCACGGTGACCGCCGCCGAGGCCCAGTTCACCGTCTTCCCGGCGTGCTTCACCCAGAGGTCCACGAAATAGTCGCCCGCGGGCACCCGGGGCACCACGTAGTCGAGCGACGCCGTGCCGGAGACGGCCAGCTTCTCCTCGCGGGTATCCCAGACATGGCCATCGCGAGCACGCAAGGCAAAGCGCGCGCTCAGATCCGCCTGGGGCACGGATGCCGAAAGCGTGAACCGGACGCGCCCGCCACTCTCGCGCTGGAGGACGGTCCGGGGAGCCTCGGGAGTTTCGATCTGCACGGCGGGCACCTTGCCGGCAGCCCACAGGATCGCCCGGATAGCCAGCGAGAGGTAATAATCATAGTCAAGCGAAGACGCGGTGAGGGCGCTGCCAGAAAGCCCCGGGGTCATTCCCTGATTGCGCGGCGGGGTGAAACCCCGAAGAACGCACAGCCGGCCGCGGCGGAACTGTCCCGTCTGCAGCACGCTCTCCCCAAACTCACGGGCGCTGGCGATGCGAGCAA
>JAAZEM010000009.1 GCA_012512265.1 Armatimonadota bacterium
TGCGAACGACCGTCGGCCGCGGGGATCGCCGGGGGATGACGGTGCCATAGGGCATCACGCCATCGGTGCCCTTCAGGCAGATCGGAATCACCGGAACCCCCGCGCGCAGAGACAGCAGCGCGGCGCCTGGCTGAAACGCGATGAGTTCGCCCGTTTCACTCTCGCGGCCCTCCGGGAAGATGACGACCAGCTCGCCCTGGCTTAGAAGCTGCTCCGCGCGCCGGAGCGCGGCGCGGTCCCCGGAGCCACGCTTGACGGGAAACGCGTGGAGCAGGCGAATAAGCGGTCCCAGGAATCGGATCTTGAAAAGCTCTTCCTTGGCCATGAAGTAGGGGCCACGCGCGGACGCGACCGCGATCGCAGGCGGGTCGGCGTTACTGAGGTGATTAGCCGCGAGGATGGCGGCGCCGCGCCTGGGCAGGTGCCGCCGGCCCTCAACGCGGATACCCCCGAGAGCTGTGAAGAGAATCCAGAGGAGGGCACGGGTCACCTGGTAGCAGATCCTGTAGGTCACAGTACTCACACTCCGGGTTGTTCGCGACCATCGCTGCTTCTCCTGCCCTAGCAAGCGTTCAGACCGGCGCCGGGGCGCGGGCACGCCGCCGACCGGGCGCAAACACCCACGCCAGGGCGAACGCCGCGCCTGACCCCCATCCGGGCGCGCTCCTTTCATGCGTGGTAGCGAGCTTGCCGCCCCTTCCGGCCCTATGGTATAATAGGGTGTGACGCACCAGAACGCGTCCGTGTGCGCTCCGTGGGGTGGTACGCCTCGCGCGAGAGCACTCTATTGGCGAAACGAATCCGAGAGGAGGCCCGGAGGCGCTGGGGGCACTCTTTCCCCTGCGCATCCATCTTCCGTGAGGGATGACATGGAGAGCAAGCCCCGAAGGAATTCGTTGTTTCTTGTTGTTCGATCCGCGTTTCGGCCGCTACATGCCGGCCTCCTCCTCCTCTCGCTTCTGATGGCCCTCGATCCGCCCGTTCGTGCGGTTGGCCTCTTTGGTTTGGCAGTTTACGCGATCCTGGTGTGTTACGATGTCTGGGGCTCGAGTAGAGCGTGGGCTACGGCCGCCGAGATAGAGCCCGAACAGATTGCGGAGCCGTATGCCGGGCAGCTTCGGGAAGCTGAGGCGGCAAGGCGGCGGATCCACGAGGCGGCGGATGGCGCGGGGCACTCTCTCGCGCGCGTCATGGCCCCCATCAAGGCCGATGCGGATCAGGTGGTGGCGCGCCTGCGTGCGCTGGCCGAGCGCGCCACGCGAATCGACCGGTTTCTCAAGCGCGAGAATCGGGAACAACTAGAGAAGAGCCTGGCGGCGCTGGAGGAGCAGGCGAGCGCCACGGATGATCTTTTCGCTCGCGACCAGTACCTGCAGGCACGTCAGGCCCGCGAGGAGCAGCTGCGCGACTATGAAGAGCTCTCGCTCTGCCTCGCGCGCGTGCAAGCTCAGATCGCCAACGTCCTCTCAAGCCTCGAGGCCGCAGAGGCAAAAGTGATCAAGCTGCAAGCGGCGGACCTACGGCATGCGGGCGCCGTTACCGACGCGGTGACGCGCAGCCTGCAGGAACTATCGCTCGAAATGACGGGGCTTCAGGAGAGCGTCGATGCAACGATTGCGATACGCGCGCATTGAGGCTGGGCACAGGCATCGGTGTCGCGTGGCATGTGCCGCGGCAGGGCTGATCGCCACCCTGGTCTGTACGCCTGTGGTGACTCGCCCGGCGCACGCCGCGCCGGCAGACCCGGAAGCGACAGCAACTGCGGTCCTCGATCAGGTCGTCGATGGGCTATGGGAACGCTCGGATCATTTCTTCCACCATGGCGACTATGAAACGACGACGCGGATCAACCGGCTGGTCGTCCGGATGGATCCGCACTTTGTCGAGGGTCTCAACACACTGGCGTGGCTCCTGCGCCAGGGGCTGAATCGGCCGCAGGAGGCGCTCGCCCTTCACCACCGGGCTATCCGCGATAACCCGGAGCGTTGGGAAGCGTTCTTCGATCTGGGGATGTTCCATTTCGATAGGAAGGACTACCCCCTAGCCGCGCACTATTTCCGCCGAAGCGTCGAGCTGGAGGCCCCTGCGGCCAAGCAGCACATGCTGGCGCACACCTACGAGAAGATGGGCCGCACAGCAGACGCGCTTCGCGCCTGGCGCGCCATCGTAGAAAAGTTCCCGGACGACCAGCCCGCGCGCCGAAACCTGGAGCGACTGGAGAAAGAGGAGTGAGAGTAGAAGATCTAGGAATGTTCCGATTCCTGCACGAGGTACTCAACCGGGTCAACGTCGCCTACGTGGCGACCTATCCCCCGGCCGAGTGCGGAATCGCCACGTTCACGCGTGATCTTGTCACCGCCATCCAGAAGTTCACCCCATTTTCAGAGCCACGCGTGGTGGCAATCAATGAGGAAGGCCACATCCTGCGCTACGATCACCGTTACGTCAAGCACACCATCTCGAAGCAGGATAAGGAAAGTTACCAGGAAGCGGCGGAGTACATCAACAGCCAGCCGGTTGATGTCGTCAGCATCCAGCATGAGTTTGGTATCTTCGGCGGTCCGGAAGGCGAATACCTGATCGATTTTCTGGCTGCGCTGCGCAAGCCGATCGTCACCACGCTGCACACGGTGGTGCTCCAGCCGTGGGGCACCATGCGCGCGGGGGTCGAGGCGATCTTCGAGCACTCCGATGTGGTGGTGGCGATGCTCGATATCGCTCGCGATATCCTGGACGACGTGTACAAGGTGGATACACGGAAGCTGCGCATCATCCCGCACGGCGTTCCGAACGTACCCCGAATTCCGATTGAAGTCGCCAAGAAGAACCTGGGGCTCGATGGGCACAAGATCATCTCCACCTTTGGCCTGGTGAGCCGCGGGAAGGGGCTGGAGTACGTCATCCAGGCGATGCCGGAGATCATTCGCCGCTTCCCGGATGCGCTCTACCTCATCTTGGGCGAGACCCATCCTTCGGTGCGCCGGCACGAGGGCGAGGTGTATCGGAACGAGCTCGACGAGTGGGTGCGCCGTCTCGGGCTCCGACGGCACGTGCGCTTCGATAACCGCTACCTCACACTCGAAGAACTGGTCAATTATCTCAACGCCACCGACGTTTACGTGACCCCCTACGTCAACCCAGACCAAATCGTCAGTGGCACGCTGGCGTATGCCATCGGTTGCGGGCGGGCGATCGTCTCCACTCCGTACCTCTATGCCCAATCCTCCCTCTCCGAGAATCGGGGTCTCCTGGCAGAGTTCCGAAATCCGGGGAGCATCGCGGAGGCGATCACGCGCATCCTCGGGGAGGCGCCCCTGCGCACCTGTCTCGAGGACAACTGCTACCAGTGGGGCCGGAAGATGACCTGGCACAACGTTGCCATCGAATACCTGGATGCCTTCCA
>JAAZEM010000121.1 GCA_012512265.1 Armatimonadota bacterium
AGATCTGTCGCACGACCTCCGAGAGGCGTTGTTTGGTGACCTTGAGAGTGATGCTGCGCTCCGCGGCGGCCGCCGGAAGAACGGCCACCAGAAGGGCCAACACCACCCATCGTCTCGGATTCATGCTTGGGTCCTCGGGGCACTCGCGGCGTTCTCGTCTCGGACATTATAGCATCGGCGCGGATCCAGCGTCAAGGCTGGGGCCGGGGGGTTGGAGAGGCATCAGACCCGCACCTCTCCATCCGCACCCGGCCCCTTTATCCGCGGTATCGCCGCCCGCTCAGAAGAGCGCCAGCGCGGTCAACATGTACCGGTTATCGTCATAGAGCGCATCTGTCTTCGGCAGCTCATCGTCCACCAGCCACACCTCGGGAATCAGGTAGAGCCGGTCATGCACCTTCACCCGCCCGCCGAGCGTCCAGGTTTTCACCGCCGTGCCAGACCCCGCGCGGTTGAGCGAGTTGTAGTTGGCGAACGCCTGCAAGCGCCCGCTGAACTGGTAAAGGCCCTCCGCCACCCAGCCGTTTCCGTTCTTCCCGACGAAGGCCGGGCGGATCACACTGCCCTGGCTCAAGGTGCGGAAGTCCACATATTCGCCGCGTAGCTCCAGGCGGCTGGAGGGTAGCCAGCGCAGGTGCGCGCCAAAGCGCGAAAGATCCGCGTCCGTGCCCGCGATGGTGCGCTTCGGGGCGTACATCCCCGAGACACCGGCTTCCAGGCGCTCGCCGACGCCGGCCCGGATCCGGCCTACAAACGCCGGCTCATTCATCCGGTCGATATCCGACGAGGTGGTCGTTCCATCGGTGACCCACCCGATATCCCATTGCCACCCGTCCTTTGGTTTGCTCGACCAAGTCATGCCGTAATCCCAAACTCGCGTCACCCGGCGAACCTGGCTGTGCCACTCCGGGAAGCCGTTCTGATAGTTGAACGGGAAGGGCACCTTCCCCACTCGCAGCAAGCCGCTGCCCAGGTCGCGCTCGTAGTAGGCATAGATCAGCCACCACGGCGACTTCACCTGGGGATGGCTCTTGTGCACCGGGTTGTTGAGAGCATAAACCCGGAGTTGCTCCTTCTCGCTCATCCTCCAATCGGTATAGAGCAACAGGTCGTAGTTCCGAAAGTAGGTGGAGTTCGCTTTCTCATCGTCGATCAGGCTGACGCGCTGCGCGGCAT
Organism: Armatimonadota bacterium; assembly: GCA_012512265.1. Lineage (GTDB taxonomy): Bacteria > Armatimonadota > JAAZEB01 > JAAZEB01 > JAAZEB01 > DUUU01. The sequence continues at coordinate 1,177 of JAAZEM010000121.1, forward strand.
AGAAGCTGACCGGGCCGAGCTGCAACTTCTTGGGCCAGGTCCAGGGCTGCCACGGGGCGGTCACCTGTGCCCAGGAGGGGCCGGCGCTGAGCGCCAGCACGAGGAGCAGGCAGACACTGAGTCGTTTTTGCATAGTTTGTCTCCGATTGGCTGTTTTGTCCATTTGCCCGATAAGGGCGCGATTCCAGTGGAACCTCAGTAGGGGTAGATGGCATCCGACAGAACGGAAGGATTACGCGCTTCGAGGAGCAAGTCGAGTACCTCGTGCCGGAGCCGGGTGAGCGCCGGGTCGGTGTAGGTATCCGGGGTGCGCGGTCGGGGCAACCCCACCTCGACACGCCGGAGCACGCGCCCAGGGCGCGCCGTCATGACGTAGACCCGGTCAGCCAAAAAGATCGCCTCTTCGACATCATGCGTGACGAAGAGGACGGTGACGTTGAGCTTCTGCCACACATCCAGCAGGAGCTGCTGCATCTCCATGCGGGTGAGCGCATCGAGAGCGCCAAACGGCTCATCCATCAGGAGAGCGCGCGGCCGGTTGGCGAGTACCCGCGCCAGGGCAACGCGCTGGCGCATCCCACCCGAGAGCTGCGACGGGTAGTAATCGGCGAACTCTTCCAGGCCGACCAGGTGGAGGAAGCGCATCGCCTCATCGCGCGCCTCCGGGCGGGAGACGCCCCGCCGATGCAGCCCGTAGCAGACGTTTCCGAGGACGGTCAGCCAGGGAAAGAGCGCATCTTCCTGGAAGACGACCCCGCGGTCGGGGCCCGGACCGGAAACCGGCCGGCCTTCCAGCATCACCTTTCCCTCGGTAGCCTGCTCGAAGCCCGCGAGCAGCGAGAGAAGCGTGGATTTGCCGCACCCGCTGGGGCCAACGACCGCGGCAAACTCGCCAGGACGCGCGCAGAGCGTCAGGTCGCGCACAGCCCAGAGGCCCTCGCCCCCTCCATGGCCCGGGTAATACTTGCCCGCTTGGTGTACCACAATATGGCAGCTCTGTAGAAACGCTGAGTCCATCGGTGTTCCCCCTCTAGCGCGGGTGCAGCGGCAGCACCCGCCGGAAGAGGGCAACGAGAAGGAGATCACTCAGCCGGCCCATGCCCGCAATCGCGAGCATTGAGGTCAGAATCACCTCCACCTGCCCATTCATGCGGGCATCCATCATTACGGCGCCAAGGCCATCCGGCACGCCCGTCAACTCGCCTAGGACCAGGTAGGCCCAGGAGACGCCCAACCCCAGCCTCAGTCCCTCCGCCGTTGCCGGAAGCCCGGCGGGCAGCGTGACCGTCAGGAAGAGGTCGCGCTGCGATGCCCCAAGCATCCTCGCGGCTCGTAGCCAGAGGGGCCGGACGGTGCGCGCTCCCAGGGCGGCGTTCACATAGATCGGAAAGAAGGCAGCCAGCGCGATCAGGAAGACCGCCGTACGCGTGCCCACACCGAACCAGACCATCGCAATCGGTAGCCACCCGATACCCGGCACGGCGCGCACAGCGTGGACCGAGGGGTCCAGCAGGCGCCGGGCATGCGGGCTGCACCCAGTCAGCAGACCGCAGAGGACGCCGGCGAGCGCCGCCAGAGCGAACCCGAGCGCGACGCGCTGGAGACTGGCTGCCGCGTGCTGCAGGAAGGTGCCGCTATACGCGTCGAGGTGCCACTTCCCAAGCACGAAGTCGAGGGCGCTGAGCACCAACCGGCCCGGCGAAGGGAGCACATATCCAGGCACATGGCCTGTATGGGAGAGGAGTGCCCACGCCGAGAGGAGCACCCCAGGAAGGATGAACGGCAGCCAGTCGAGGCGGCGCGGTGCCGCCGCTTCCGGTCTCTCGATGGCTATTGGCTGCGCCATTCTCCACTCCGGGCGGCCACCGCCTGGGCGGCTTTCTCCTGGAAGCGCAGGTCGAAAAGCTGCTCATAGTCCGGCTCCTGGGTGATCATCCCCAGCGCCAGCATCTGCTTCCCGAGGTTGCGCGCGGCCTGAAGGTACTTCTCATCCATCTTCCAGGTAAGCGCGATGTTCTCCGCGGCATTCTTCAGGATCTCCAGTGGGGTACCGAACTCAGACGCGGCGCGGAGCCACTCCTCGGGGTATGCATTGTAATACTCCGTGGCGAGCGCGTGCGCCGTCACCAGGTCCTGGACCAGCTCCGGATCCTCCTCAATCTCGTTTCGCGTGACGAGCATGCCGGCGTTGAGCGTACCGATAGAGTCGTCGAAGTAGGGATAGCTGAGGATCCGGCCGTAACCCTCCACCTTCGCCATCGTCGGGAACGGCTCGCCACTGAGGAAGGCTTCGATCCCCCCGGTCGAGAGCGCCTGGCCCATATCGAAGAAGTCGATCCGCACCAGTTTCACGTCGCGCAGCGGGTCGAGGCCGGCGCGCGTGAGCGTCTCGCGCAACAGGAGGTCATGCATCGTCGAGGGCACATACCCGATCTTCTTGCCACGCAGGTCGGCTGGATCGTGGATCTCGGAGTCCTTATGGACCACCAGGGCGCTGCACTTGTCGCACAGCGCGGCCACGACGACGACCGGCTCGCCGCGCGACGCCGAGGTGATCGCGTGTACCAGGGTGGTCCCGCACATCCGCAGCGACCCGGCCAACAACGCGGTCTTCTGGTCTCCTGGATTGGTGAAGGGGAGCACCTCCACCTCATACCGGCCTTCCAGGAAACGCTGGTAGCCAAAAGGCGCGATCGTCTGCGCCGTCTTCCAGGTGCCCACGCTGACGCGCTGCACCTCTTGGGTCGTTTTTCGAGCTTCCCGGCGGGTCAGCAGCGCGAGGCCGGCAACGAGCGCGATTGCCACGAGAACACCCAGCCAGCGGGCCTTATCCATTGGAACCTCCTCGTGTCAGGCGCCGGCCACAGAGGGATAGTGCCGACCGAGCAGCTGTTTCGCCTGGGCCATAGTGAGCCCGCGCCACTCCTTGCGGATCTCCTCACTGTCGCGAGGCACGGCACCCGTTTCGACCACAACGGCGCTGGCGCCCGCGGCAACGGCAGCATCCGAGGGCGGGTGGACGCAGATCTCCTGGGCGACTTCGCCACCGATCAGGCGGCTGACCGCGATGATGCGCGCCAATTTCTCCTCTGGGATCTGCCCGAGGTGCGCCTTGGGGGTGCCAGGAACCGGCACGCGCGCCATCGCGCCCATGATCACAGCGCCCAGGTCGCGCGCGCGCACCATCTCGCGGGCAATCTCGGCCGCCGTGTGCTCCGGACCAATCGGCTCGGCTAGGAACGCCAGGCCTAGCCGCGACCGGCGGATGTTCTCCAGGCTCCGCAGGCGCTCTTCAGCGTCGATGCCCGTATCGGTGCCCTCGCGCAACCGAAAGACATGATAGGCCACGCTGTACCCGGCGTCGTAGAGCATCTCCGCCTGCTCCAACGACATCTCGCCGACGTTCGCCACCAGCGTGGGGCAGTTCGGAATGCGCTCGCGCATCGCCCTCGCCAGGCTGCACACGCGCTCCAGGGGGTAGTGCTGGGTGGTTCGAATGGTGATCCAGGACGCGCCCTCCGCGGCAAAGCGCGCCGCGGCATCCACGACCTGCTCCTCGGTCCACTCATGCGAGTCCTGGACGATCCCCCAGTCGGATCCAAAGGAGCAGAAGCTGCAGTTTTGCGGGCAGGGGCAGTAGTCCACGCCAATCGCCGTCCAGATACGCCCCTGGCGCGATTGCCGAAGTGCCAGCGCGTGGGCAGCATCCGCTATGGCACGGGACTCCTCGGTGCCGAGGGGGATCTCCAGCAGCGCGGTCGCGTCTTCGAGGTTCAGGCGGCCACCGCTCAACGCAAAGTCGAGGGTGTGCTTCAGCCATCTTCCATCCACTTGCATCCCGGTGTCCCTTCGGATCGCTTTGCTTGCATCACAGACCAGAGGCTCTCTGCCTTGCTTGGAACGTTCTTGGCAACCCAGATCGAGGCATGGCAAAGCGTGTCATATCGTATCACGACACCGTGCATCTGTCAATTCCCCGTGTCTGGGGGCAGCACCTGGTTCTCTGGGGGATGTGCTACCGGCCATGCCCGACCCTTGCGGCGGCAGCCCCGCGTGGCCCATAGGCGCGTCATTTGCGGATCAAGGATCCGGTCGCCCCACCGGGCCTCTTCAGGCGGAGCCGCCAGGAGTCGAGCCCAACAGGTGCCGAAACCTATCTCCGGGAGGGATTGCTTTGATCTATCGGATGCTAGGCCGAACCGGCTTGAGAGTATCGCAGCTGGGCTTCGGATGTATGCGCCTGCCGATGAAGGGCGGGATGACCGAGGGGACAGTTGACCGCGAGCTTGCCGTGCCGATGCTTCATCGGGCATTCGAGGCGGGCGTCAACTACGTGGATACCGCCGTCGGCTATTGCAACGGCGATAGCCAGCGCGCCGTAGGCGACGCGCTCAAGGGATGGCGCGACCGGATCATCGTTTCGACGAAAAACCCGGACTACGGCACCGATGAGGCGCAGTGGTGGCACCACCTCGAGGAGAGCCTAGAGCGCCTGCAGACGGATTATATCGATATCTACAACCACCACGGCATCTCCTGGGAGCGCTATGAGGAGCACGTTCTCCCCCGAGTGAGCCGGTGGATGGTGAAAGCGAAGGAACAGGGCCTGATCCGGCACATCTGCTGCTCCTTCCACGACGACAACGAGGCGCTCAAGCGCCTGGTAGACACTGGCTATCCCGAGGTGATCACGGTGCAGTACAACCTGCTGGACCGCAGCCTGGAAGAGGGGATCGCCTACGCGCACGAAAAGGGTGTCGGCATCGTGGTGATGGGGCCCGTGGGAGGCGGGCGCCTGGGGGCCCCGAGCGAGGTGCTCAGCACGATGATCCCGGGCATCAACCGCGTGCCAGAGCTTGCCTTGCGCTTTGTTCTGGCAAACCCCCACGTCAGTGTGGCCCTCTCGGGGATGAGCACACTGCAGCAGGTGGAAGAGAACGTCGCCACTGCGTCCAGCGGCGCCACGCTCTCCGAGGCGGAGCTAGCCGCCATCGACGAGCAGATGGCCCGGCTGAGTAAGATGGCGGATCTCTACTGCTCCGGGTGCCGCTACTGCCTCCCCTGCCCCAACGAGGTGAATATTCCGGTTCTCTTCGAACTCTACAACATGGGGCGGGTGTATGGCCTGTGGGATGTCGCCCGCGCGCGCTACGCGAAGGTGGGGAAGATTCCGTGGCTACCGGGCAAAACCGCGGACGCATGCGTGGAGTGTGGCGAGTGCGAGGAGAAATGCCCGCAGCGGATCGCCATCCCCGCGCAACTCGCTGAAGCACACCAGGCGCTCACAGCTTGAGCGCGATTCTCTCGCGCTTCCCGGAAGGGCGCGGAGGGGCGCTCGAGGCCCCTCCGCATCCATCCGGGAGCCGGGGTAGCTTTCCGCTCAGTAGATCTTCACTTCCTTGCCCTGCGTCCTCTCAGGCGCCAGCTCATCCTTCAGAGCCGCCGGCACGGCAATCGTATTCGGGTCGCCGTCGCTCACATAGCGGCGGTTTTCCGTCTCCACCAGCGTCTTGATCTGCGCGCTGAGCTGGAATGGCTTGACCTCCGGCCAGTCTGTCGCCTGCACGCGCTGGATGGCGCGCGGATCGAAGTCCTTGTCATAGGGCGAGGGTGCCGGCACGGAGCCGACCAGGAGCACGGCGTGATGCTCGTAGGTGATGCCATTCCAGGCGCCCTTGCTCGCAAGCGCCTTCTCCTTCGGCGAGATGCCTAGCGGGAGCGCCAGCGAGAAGAAGCGGAAGTTAGGCACCACCTCGCCAATCGCCTGCTGCGGCCGTGCCAGCTCTTCCTGCACCTTCTCGTTAGAAAGCCGCTTCAGAGCGGTGTGACTCCAGGTGTGGTTGCCAATCTCGAGGCCCTTCTCGGCCAGGTACTGCAGCTTCTGCTTGCGGTATTGCGGCTGGCCGAACGCAGACTCGGGGAGCACGTAGAAGGTGGCCTTGAAACCGAAGTCAGGATGCTTGCGGTTGAACTCTTCTAGAATCCCGACGGCGCAGTCGGGATCGATGACGAGCTGGCCATCCTTCTCCAGGTAGCGAAACTGGCCTTCCGTGGAGTCATCGAAGGTGAAGACCACCGGGCTGGCGCCGCGGGGCAGGTTGATATTGCCGGTCACGTAGTCGCGCAGCGAGACGGCGCGAAAGCCGTGCGCGTAGAGCGTTTCCAGGTCTTTGCGAAACGCCTCCGGGGTGCGCGCCCAGCGGCCTTCTTTGGGCCCGATGACGTGGTATTCGAGCACCGGCACGCGCCCCAATTCGTTGGGCGCCGCGTCGCTCACCGGGGGTGCTGGCGCCGGCGCGGCACTCTGTTGTGCCGGCTTCTGCCCTGGTTCGGGCCCAGGCGCGGTAGTCGAACTCTGCCGCTGGCAGCCGGCCCCCAACAGGAGCGCGGCCAAGGAGATGCCCAAGATCGAGGATAGGATGCTGCGACGTGATGCCATTCGTTTCCTCTCCGAGAACGTCTGCCTCCCACCAGCTGGAACGAGTAGCCGGGGCACTCCAGCGCGAGAGGCAGCAGTGAACCTGCGATCCAGCGATAACCAGGGACATTTCCCCAATAATCGGTGTGTACAACACAAGAGGCGGCGCGCCACGGCGATATGGCATCTGCGCACCCCCTCTGGCTGATCACCTGCCAACCCATCCCTCCCACTCAGCGAACGCACTACACAGGCCAAATTGTTTATGCTATAATAGTTTGCGTGCATCCTTTTCGGGCACGACAGCTGCCTGCACAGTGCGCACGCAGGATCGCTCGCAGGACAGCAGAAAAATAGGTTGCTGTCTAGTTCCACCGGCATGGCACAATTCCTGCCGGTTTGTCTGTTGTTGGGCCCGTGTGGTCCGGCATCGGTTCGCTCTCAGTTTCGTTCCGAGGAGGCCAAGTTGAAGAACGTGCAGTACGTCATCCTGACCGCCGTCCTGGCCGCCGTAGCCGTCGCTGGCTGCCGCAGCAGCACGGGGCCGGGGGCGCCGCCGGCCAATGGCCCGGCCTCACAGCAGCAGTCGATGGAGCCGCCCAAACCGAAGAAGGAGTTCATCGAGGCGCGAGGCGTCTACCTCACCGGGTGGAGTGCCGGCGGCAAGCAGAAGATGCAAAAGATCGTGGAGCTGCTCAAAGCCACCGGCATGAACGCCGTCGTGATCGACGTGAAGGATTCGGACGGCGCCATCACCTTCAAGATGGATATCCCGTGGGCGAAGCAGGTCGAGGAAAAGCGCGGCCAGATCAAGGAGATCAACCACTACGGCTATGCGCAGCGCTGCGCCGACATCGACTGGGTGATGAACCTCCTGAAGGAGAACAACATCTACCCCATCGCCCGCATTGCCGTCTTCGCCGATGATATCCTGCCGCGCGTGCGCCCGGATATGGCCGCTAAGAACGCCAGCGGCGGCATCTGGGAGAACCGCAAGAAGGAGGCCTGGCTCGATCCCTACAACAAGGAGGGTTGGGACTACAACGCGGCCGTCGCCATCGAGGCGATGAAGAAGGGCTTCAAAGAGATCCAGTGGGATTATGTTCGGTTCCCAACGGATGGGAAGTTGGGCAACCTCCGCTTCCCTGCCAAGACGGATACCCCGCCGAACGAGGTGATCGCCCAGTTCCTGGCCTACACGCGCAAGAAGCTGGAGCCCTATGGCGCCATCGTCTCCGCTGATATCTTTGGGCTGACCGGCCTGGTGAGCGACGACATGGGCATCGGCCAGCTGATCCACCAGATTGCTGAGAACGTGGACTACATCTGCCCGATGGTCTACCCGTCGCACTATCACAAGGGCGAGTACGGGATTCCCAACCCCGACGCCGCGCCCTATGACATCGTCTATGTCAGCCTGCGCGACGCGCAGAGGCGACTGGCAGGGACCGGGTGCAAGATCCGGCCGTGGCTCCAGAACTTTAGCCTGCCGGACCGCGGCCGCTATGGTGGGTCTCACTATGGCCCACCCCAGATCGCCGCGCAGATCAAGGCCACCTTCGACCGGGGGATCCCGGAGTTTCTGATGTGGGATCCGAAGAACCGCTTCAACGGCCTGGATGCGGCCATCGCGAGCCTGAAACAGAAGGGCATCAAGCCGCGGCCAACGCCTCCGGACGATCTGAAGCCACCGGCGAAGGCGCCGGCCAACGCGCCCGCGCAGCCGGCCGGCAACGCGCCGGCCGAGGCGCCCGGGCAACCGGCGAGCAACGCGCCTGCCCGCCGGTAGGGCGGCGACCGGGCGCCCCTATCGGCCACTTCACCTGGCCGCCGGGCGCGCTTCGCCCCGTACTGCAGTTCGCAGATTCGCCAGGGGTTCGGCACCCCACCCTCGGGAGTGCCGGACCCCTTTGGCCCCTCTCCCCAGGAACAAAGGCGCTCGCCTGAATCATCCAATTCGAAAGGAGGGATCCACCCATGCGACTACTCAGGAAGCACTCCTGCCCGATGCGAGGAGTTCACCGCTGCCTGGCCCCTCGCTCCATGCCCGCCATACTGGCCGCCGCCGCCGTGCTGGCACCTGCGCATGCCGCGGGCCAGGCCCCCGAGCTCTCACCGACGACGGTGCCCCAAGGCGGCCTGGTGCGCGTCACCTACCGCCTCCCGGAAGGCCGGAGCCTGGAGAAAGCATCGCTCGTTTTCGGAAGCACCCAGGCCCAGTGCTTTCCTTATCAGGGCGTCCTCACCGGCCTGCTCGGCGTGAGCGCCCGCACGCGCCCCGGCGAGGGTACCGCCACGCTCTGGGTGCGCTATCAGGACGGCAGCCATGAGAAGTTCCCCCTGTCTCTCACAGTGACCTCCGCCAATTTCCCCACCCAGCGCATCCGCATGGCAAAGAGCAAGACGGGGCTGATGTCTCCGGAAATCCTGAAGAAGGAGCGAGAGATCCTCAACGAGGCTCTGGCGAGCACGGCACCGGAGCCGCTATGGGAGGGCCCCTTTGCCAATCCACTCGAAGGCCGCATCACCTCGCCCTTTGGGCGCGAGCGGTATGTGAACGGGCGTTTCTGGGGGTTCCACTCCGGGCGTGACGTCGCGTCCCCCGCGGGCCGGCCGGTAAAGGCCGCCAACACCGGCCGGGTCACCCTCGCCCGGAAGCTGTGGATGCGCGGCAACACCGTGGCTATCGACCACGGCATGGGGGTTTTCACTCTCTACGAGCACCTCTCCCGCTTCTCCGTAACCCCAGGCCAGCAGATAAAGAAGGGGGAGGTGGTAGGTCTGGTGGGGTCAACGGGGTTCTCTACCGGGCCGCACCTGCACTGGGAACTGCGCATTCACGGCGTGCCCACCAACCCGGCAGGTCCACTCCGCGAGGGGATCTCCCTGACACCCTGAGTTGACGCGCGGGGCCGCCGGGCGCGACGGCGCACGGGTGTGCATGTGCAGCGCGGCGATAAATCACCGCGCTGCTTGCGAGCGAAGCCCAGCCGGGCTCGGCATGGCTGTATTCCCGGGCAACTGGTAAGGGCAGGGCCTGGGAGGGGAAGCCCCAAAGGGGCTTTGCCCGGAAGCAGCGCGGAGCCTCGGCTCCGCGCATGCGGGCGGCCCTCCCCATCCGTGTCCGGCCCCCTCATCCGTGGTATCGAAGGTGGCGCGCTGGCGGGAGAACGCAGGCAACCATCTGAGCCTTATCTCGGGATCCCAGCTTTCAGAAAACGCTCTCGCTGGCGTCCTGCTGGACCTCCGGGTAGGCGCTGAGGGCGCCGCGCAAGACCGACAGAAACTCCTCGGTGAGCTCGAACGAGCCACCCACGTAGGCCGACGCATCCAGGAGCGTAGCAATCTCCTCCGCCGTCAGCGTGCGCGCCTCGGGATAGGGGAGCGCGTGGATGGCCTCCAGAAGAAGCCCTCGGAGGGGGTTCTCCTCGCCGCGGACCACGGCCTCCTGCGCCTGGAGCGAGCAGCTCTGGATCATGCGGTAGGCCTCTTCGCGGGGCACCCCCATCTGCTGGAGGCGCACCAGAAGCCGGCCCGTGCCAGCGAAATCGCCATGCGTTCGGAGGTCTCGCGCGATCTTCTCGCGGTTGATCACCAGCCCGGAGATCACTTTGTGCGCCTTGATCAGGCAGTGATCGATGTAGAGGAACGCCTCCGGGATAAAGACACGGCGGATGGCCGACTCATTCAGCGTGCGCTCCAGGAGGTTGTTTGCCGCCGCGTAGCCGGCCATGGAGTGGAAGCTCATCACCGCCGCCGACAGCGCGCAGATCTGCTCGGAATCTTTCGGGTTTTTCTTGTAGGCCATCACGCTGGAGCCCTTCTGCCCCTTGGCGAAAGGCTCTTGCGTCTCACCCATCGATTGCAGGATGCGCTGGTCGGTGAAGGCGCGGTGAAGCGTCGCCGCCAGTCCGTAGAGGATGTTCATGTACTCCACATCGACCAGCCGCGTTGCGGTCTGCCCGGTCACCGTCAGCGCCGGTAGATCGAGCTTCTGCATCACGCGCTCGTGGAACTCGAGGAAGCTGACGCCAGCGCCATCCAGCATCGTGGTGTAGTCCGCCCCGGTACCCACGGCGCCCTTGGTACCCTTGCCCTCGATCTGGAAACCTTCGAGCTGCCACAGCACGCGCAGCAGGTCCTGGGCGTGGTTGGCGAGGCGATACGCAAGGGGTACGGGCTGCGCCGGCTGAATATGAGTGAAGCCGAGGGCAACCAGGCGCTCCTGGTACACCTCGCTGATCCGCTGCTCGTAAGCGCGAAGAAGATTCGCCAGGCGGAGGCGCACCAGCTCCAGCGCCTGCCGGATGATCAGCGCATCGGCGTTATCGGTGATGTCCGCCGAGGTAGCCCCGGTATGGATCGTCTGCCCGCCGATGGGGCACTGCTCGGCAAACGCCTGCGCCTCGGCGGCGAGGTCGTGCTGAAGCGTGCGCTCGATCTCCAGCGAGCGCTCGACGTTCACGTCGTTCGCATGTGCCTCGATATCGGCGAGCTGCTCCGGCGTGATCAGCCCGATCTCGCACTTCGTCTGCGCGATGGCGACCCATACCTTGCGCCAGTGCCGGCGGCGGTTTACCTCCGAGAAGATCGCCCGCATCTCCCGGCTGCCATAGCGCCATGTGGCGGGGGAAAGGTAGGTGTCATATCCAAAGGTGTTCACGGTGATCTCTTCCCTACTGCTGTTCCTGAAGCGCGCGATCCTTCGCCTCCACCTGAGAAGCCATGCGGGCCTTGTAGGCGCGCACGTTCTCCCGGATCCGCGCGTCCTTGACGCCGAGTATCTGCGCCGCGAGGATGCCGGCGTTGCGGGCCGCGTCAATGCCCACCGTGGCCACAGGCACGCCCGGAGGCATCTGCACCATCGAAAGGAGCGAATCGAGCCCGTTGAGCGCAGCCGACCGGATCGGCACGGCGATCACCGGGATGGGCGTCAGCGCGGCAACGACTCCCGCCAGGTGCGCGGCGCCCCCCGCCCCGGCGATGATCACCTCGATCCCGTTCTTTTCGGCGTTCTCAGCAAACTCCGCGCAGCGGTGCGGCACCCGATGCGCCGAGAGAATCCGCTGCTCCGTCTCGACGCCCAGCTCTTTCAGGATCGCCACCGCTTCCTTCATCACGGGCAGGTCCGAGTCACTCCCCATGATCACCGCGACACGCATGCAACCAACCCCTTCATGCCTCATTCATCGATGAAACCAGCCGCCCGGTAAGGCTACGCCTGCTCCTTCGAGATGACGCGCCAGCCGATGTCGCGCCGGTAGTACATCCCTTCAAAATGGATCTTCGAGACCGCCTCGTAGGCGCGCTTCGCCGCCTCGGCGTGCGTCTCCCCCACTGCCGTCACGTTCAACACGCGCCCGCCGGCCGTGACAATCTGGCCGTCGCGCTCTGCCGTGCCGGCGTGGAACACCACCACTCCCGGCACCTTCGCCGCATCCTCAAGCCCCTCGATCACCTTGCCCGTCTCGTAGGAGCCCGGATAGCCGCCGGACGCCAGGACCACCGTCAGCGCCTTCTGCGACGACCATCGCGGTTTCAGGCGATAGAGCCCGCCATCAATCACGGTGGTGGCGACATCCACCAGGTCGCTCTCCAGGAGAGGCAACACCGTCTGCGCTTCCGGGTCGCCAAAACGCACGTTGAACTCAAGCACCCGGTAGCCCTCGCGCGTGAGCATCAAACCGACGTAGAGCACGCCCTTGTAGGGAATGCCGCGCAGATCGAGCGCCTCGAGGATCGGCGCGACCACGCCCTGCTGGACCTCGGCGACGAGCGCCTCCGGCACCGCGGGCACCGGGGCATAGCACCCCATGCCGCCCGTATTCGGCCCGGCATCGCCTTCATCGCGCCGCTTGTGGTCCTGCGAGGGGAGCATCGGCGCGGAGGTACGCCCATCCAGGAAGAACATGAGAGTCGCCTCTTCGCCCTCGAGACGCTCTTCGATGACGATCTCCTTCCCGGCGGCGCCAAAGGCCTGGTCCACCATGATCTGGCGGATCGCATCCTCGGCTTCGGCGGGGCCATCGCAGACGATCACGCCCTTGCCCGCTGCCAATCCATCCGCCTTCACCACGAGGGGGCGATTCGCGGCACGCGCGTATTCAATCGCTTTCGTGGCATCTGCGAAGACCTCGAACTCCGCCGTGGGAATCCCGAGCTCGCGCATCAGCTTCTTCGCGTAGACCTTGCTGCCCTCCAGACGGGCCTGCGCCTTGCCAGGCCCGAACAGGTGAAGAAGGCGCGCGCCAAACATGTCGCCCACGCCCGCAACGAGCGGTGCCTCTGGGCCTGCGAAGGTGAGATCGATCCGGTTTTCAATGGCAAACTGCGCCAGCGCGTTCGGGTCATCGAGGGAGAGCTGGACCGTCTCGGCCATCTGCGCGATGCCGGCGTTGCCGGGGCACGCGAAGAGGTCGGTCACCCGCGGGCTCTGCCGCAGTTTCCACACCAGCGCATGCTCGCGCCCGCCCCCACCCAGTACCAGTACTCTCACAGTGTTCTCCAGTTCCTAATAGTAGCCCGCATCGGCCTGGTCGCCAAAGCGCGCGTAGTCCGGCATGAAGATCAGGTCCACGGTGCCGGTGGGGCCATTGCGGTGCTTGGCGATGATCAGCTGCGTCTCATCCACGCGCTCGGCCCCAGCCTGCTCCACATCCTCCGCATCCTCCTCGCGGTCATACTGATAGTAGCTGGGCCGATAGAGCATCATCACCAGATCGGCTTCCGCCTCAATCGAGCCACTTTCTCGCAGGTCCGAGAGGATCGGGCGCTTGTCTTCGCGGCGCTCCACGGCGCGCGAGAGCTGCGAAAGAGCGATGACGGGGACTTCCAACTCGCGGGCCAGGTTCTTCAGGGAGCGGGCAATCTCCGAAATCTCCTGCTGGCGGCTCTCGACGCGGCCATGCCAGCGCATGAGCTGGAGGTAATCCACAATCACGAGGCCAAGCGGCCCTACCTCGGCGCGCAGGCGGCGCGCCTTGCCACGCATCTCCATGGCGGAGATGCCGGGCGTATCGTCAATATAGATCGGTGCATGCCAGACGCGGTTGACCCCCTCCGTCATCCGGCGCCACTGCTCCTCGTTCAGGTGCCCCGTACGCAGCCGGCGGCTATCCACCCGCGCCTCCGACTGGATGATGCGCATTGCAAGCTGCTCTTTCGACATCTCCAGGCTGAAGATGGCGACGGGGACCTTGGCATGGACGGCCGCATGCACGCCAATGTTGATACAGAGGCTGGTCTTGCCCATGCTGGGGCGCGCGGCAACGATGATCAGGTCGGACTTCTGGAAGCCGTTGGTCATCTCATCGAGGGCACGAAGTCCGGAAGGCACCCCGGTCGTCTCCACCTTATCGCGATAGAGACGCTCGATGGAGTCCATCGCCTCATCGAGCAGGGGTTTGAGGGGTGTGAAGGCACGTCCGGTGCGCCGCTGGGCTACGGAAAGGATAGCGCTCTCAGCACGGTCGACAACATCCTCGATGTTCTCGACCTCGCCAAAGCATGTCTCGACCACCTCGGTGCCCACGGTGATCAGGCGCCGCAGGATGGCCTTTTGCTCGACGATGCGCGCGTAATACTCGACGTGCGCCGCAGTCGGAACCGCGTCCAGCAGGGCGGCCAGGTAGGGCCGGCCACCGGCCTGCTCCAGCTGGCCGCGGTTCTCGAGCTCGGCTGCGAGCGTGGTGAGGTCCACCGGCTCGCTACGATCGGAGAGGTCTACCGCCGCCTGGAAGATGATACGATGCGCCTCGCGGTAGAAATCCTCCGGCTGGAGGAGCTCGCAGGCTTTCTCGATTGCGGCGCGCTCGAGGAGCATCGCGCCCAGGGTGGCCTGTTCAGCCTCCAGTGATTGCGGAGGGACGCGGGCAGCTCTCTGTAAGGACATCTTCCAGGGCCCTCAAGATCGCTATTCGCCCTGCGCCGCGGCCTCGGGCGCGGCTTCCGCCGCGGCCTCGGCAGGCGCTTCGGCAGCAGCCTCGGCTGGCGCTTCCGCAGCTTCCTGCGTTGCCTCGGCGGTCTCGCCACCAACCGCGACGACGTTCACCACCAACTGCGCGACCACATCGCGCATGAAGCGGACGGGCACCGTGTAGGTGCCAACTAGCTTGATCGGCTCCGCGAGCTCGATCTTCCGCTTGTCGACCTCAATGCCATGCTTTTCCTGAATCTGATTGGCGATATCCTGGGAGGTGACGGAGCCAAACAGCTTGCCGCCCACGCCCGTATTCACCTCGATGGTGATCGGCTCGGCCTCGATGCGCCGCGCAACCGCTTCCGCATCCGCGCGCTCGCGCTCGGCGCGCCGCTGGATCGCCTTCTGCTGGAACTCCAGATTGCGCGTCAGGCCCGCGGTCGCCAGTTGCGCCAGCTTCCGCGGCAGCAGGTAGTTGCGGCCGTAGCCATCCGCCACGTTGGCGATCTCGCCCGCCTTGCCCACACCAGGAACATCATGCAACAGTAGCACTCTCACCCGCGTCTATACTCCTTCCTTTGCCGGGCGGCACGGGGTGCCCCCACGGCAAACGCCAACAGGCATCCGCCCATCATTGACGCCATTGGATGCCAACAATGGCTCGGGGTTGGCGCAGGATCCCATCCACCCCGAACACCGTCCCGAGGTCCTTCGTGAGGAAGTAGCGACCCCGCACATCGAGCCGGGGATACTTTGGATGGTAAAGATCCGCCGACATGTTGAATTTCCTGCTGATGTCGTAATCCATGCCGACCCCGGGATGGCCCCCGAAGATCCCATAGCGCATCGCTGTCTTGGGGTCCACCCAGTGAACGCGCTGCGCGATGATTTTGTCTGCCTCCGTAAAATCGTAGAGACCGAGGCGCAGACCGGTGTTCTGCCCCGTCGGGAGCGTGAAGATCACATCGGTGCGCGTATTGCCCGATCCCGAGCCCGCCGCCTCGATGACAAAGCGCGAGCCGCTCTGCAGCTTCGGTTTCGGCAAGTTCACCGTGATCTTCGGCTGTCCAGAGCCAAGGAAGCGGCACACGCGCTCGCCCACATCACGCGCGTGTGCCGTCGCCTCGCTCAGGTTCTGCGCCGATTCGCGCAGATTCCGCGACACGTCCGGATCGCTTGTAATGTCGCGTACATCCTGGACCACGGCATCCAGGCGCTCCGAGGCCGTGCGCAAGGCTGCCGCGGTCTCCACCACGTTCTCCTGTAGATCCGGCCGCTTCACCACGCCGTGGACCTCCGCGATGGCGGCGCGCAGCTCGATGGACGCCTGCGCCAGGTTCGCCATCGTCTGGTCCACCTGCGACTGATTGCGCAGCACCACCTCCTGCGCCTCCGCGATCAGCCGCTCGGTGCGCGCCGTGGTGCGCGCCAGATTGGTCACCGTCTCCACCACGCCGCGCTGCAAGTCGCGGTTGCTCAGGATGGTGTCCAGGCTCTTGGCGATCTTCTGCAAATCGGCGAGAAGCTTGTTGACCTCGGTGCCAACTTCCTCGATCTGAAATGGCTTCTGAACCTGTTGCGGGCCCTGGACAATCGTCTCCGGCTCCATCAACCGGGAGGAACGGGCGGGCAGAATCTCCAGGAACTTCTCGCCGATCAGGGCCCCGGTGGCGATAGTAAAGCGTGACCCCTCGGGTATTCCGTACTTCTTGTCAATATTCAGGCGGAGCCTGGCGCGGTTATCCGGCGTCAGCCCCACATCCGCGACCATCCCAATGTCCACTCCGGCCATGCGCACCTTGGACCCATACTGCAATCCGAGGGCATTGTCGAACACCACCGTGATCGAGTAGGAATTCCTCTGCGCGTATCGGCCTGAGAGCAGGTAGAAGATGCCGCTAAAGACAACGGCACCCACCACTAGAATCAGGCCCACTCTGCCGACATGGCTCATCAGGATCTCACCGACTTTGCACTTCGGATCTCAGGTTGCGGAATGTAAAGCACTCGCGAGCGCGCGCCCACTTGAACCCCTGGGGCTACCCCACACCAGGGATGGGGCCCTGGCTGCTGCCGCGGATAAACTGCTGCACCACCGGGTTGTCACTCTTCTGGATCTCCTCCGGCGTTCCCACCGCCAGGATCTCCCCCTGGTAGATCATCGCGATCCGGTCGGCCACTCGAAAGATGCTCGGGATATGGTGCGACACGATCACCGAGGTCACTCCATAGGCATCGCGCAGGTGCATCGTCAGCTCATCAATGCCCGTGGTGGTCACCGGGTCCAGGCCGCTGGTGGGCTCGTCGTAGAGCAGGATCAGCGGCTCCATCGCCAACGCCCGGGCCAGGCCCACACGCTTCTGCATCCCTCCACTCAACTGCTCCGGGAGCAGGTGGCCCGTGCCCTCCATCCCGACGATGCGCAGCTTCTCCTCCACCAGGCGATCTATCTGCTGGCGCGAGTAGTTGAAGTGCCTGCGCACCCCGAACGCCACGTTCTCGGCGACCGTCATCGAGTCGAAGAGCGCGGCATATTGAAAAACAAAGCCCATCACCAGGCGCACCCGGTTCAATCGATCCTCGGACAACCGGCTGATGTCGCTCTCTCCAATGTAGACGTGGCCCGAGGTCGGCCGGATCAATCCGCCAATGATCTTCAGGAGCGACGTCTTGCCGGAGCCGGACGCGCCCATAATCGCCAGCGTCTCTCCGACGTAAACCGTCAGATTTACGTTCTTGAGAATGTGCTTCCCGCCCGCCTTATAGTTCAGGTCCTGAACCACAATCATCGGGGCGAGCGTCCCCGCCATGGCAGCACCCCTCACAAGGCGGAGCCGAGCCCGCTTACGGGATGAACATCAGCTCCGATAGGAAGTAGTTGACGACGTAAATCAGCATGATGCTCAACACGACCGCATTGGTCGTCGCGTGGCCCACTCCCGCGGCCCCTCCACGCGCGCGAAGCCCCTGCTGGCACGAGACCAGCGCAATGATCGCCCCAAACACCACCGTCTTGGCGAGCCCCAGGAGCACATGCTCCATACGGATGAACACCGGGCTCGTCGCCGCCTGGAAGTAGCCACCCGAGGGCACTCCCATCCCCGCTGACACCAAATACCCGGCCACCACCCCGGCGGCATCCGCATACAGCGTCAACAGCGGCAGCATGAGCACGCACGCCATGAAGCGTGGCACCACCAGGTAATCCACCGGGTGTACGGCGAGCGACCGGAGCGCATCTACCTGCTCCGTCACCTTCATCGTGCCGAGCTCCGCGGCAATGGCCGAGCCGACACGTGCGGCGACGACGACCCCGGTCAGCACCGGCGCCACCTCTCGGGCCACCGATGCTGACACGAGCCCCCCTACCAAACTGCCCATGCCGAACTTGATCGACTGGGCGGAGGACTGCAATGAGAGCACCGCGGCTGAGAAGGCAGTCGTGATCAGCGCGATGGGGAGGGAATTGACACCAATCAAGCTCATCTGTCGGAGGGTTTCCATCCCTCCGAGCGTGCCTGAGGCCAACGAGCGCAGCGTCTGCCCCAGCAGGATCCCGTTCTCCCCAATAAACTCGAAAAGCCCGACGGCCGTTGCCGCCCAGCCTTTTCCTGCTGCTTGCATTCTCCTGATCCTGACGTAACGCGTGACCCATTGGCTGCACTCTAGCCGCCTACAGTATAACGATTCCAGGAACCGGTGTCAAGGCAGGCAAGCGCTGACCATTATAGCGGGAGACGCGAGCCCGAGCAGGATCAGGAGGTCGAATCCGGCGCGCGGGATCAATGCGCCAGCAAGCGCCAGGGCGGTGCCCCCGGGTGCCGCCCGAGCCGCACATCCAGCACCTCGCCATCGGTGCACACCTCGACGGCGCCATCCTGATCGGTGCGGCAGGTGAGAGCCGCCCGCGCCGCCAGCCGGCGGATCACTTCCGTCGCCGGATGCCCAAACAGGTTCCCCTCTCCCGCGCTCACCACCGCGATCTGAGGCCGGACCGCGTCCAGAAACGCCTCGCTCGAGGAAGTGCGACTGCCATGATGGGCCACCTTCAACACCGAGGCCTCCAGGGGAGCCCCCGAGCGCAGGAGATGGGCCTCCACGTCCTGGCTAATATCGCCCGCGAGGAGGAAACTCGCCCGGCCATACTCCACGCGCACGACGACGCTGTGGTCGTTCACATCCTCTCTGCCGGGCAGGCGTGGATCCGGCGGATGGAGGAGGGTCACCCGCGTCTGCGGGTCGAGCATCCAGGAGACCCCCGCTTGGGCGCGCAGGTGGCGGATGCTGCGCCTGCGCACTTCGCTTCGCAGCCGCTCCATCTCCGCGCTCTCCGAGGGCACGTCCGGCTCGATCAACATCCCAACGGACAGCTCGCGGCACACCGCGGCCAGGCCGCCGATGTGGTCGCTCTGAGGGTGGGTAGCAACCACGCAATCGATGGCGCGGGCGCCCCGGTGGAGCAGCGCCGGCATGAGTACGCGCTCGCCAAAGTCAAACCGGCCCCCGCTCGCGCCGCCGCCATCCACCAGGAGCGTCCTCCCGGTGGGCGTCTGCACCAGGATGCTGTCGCCCTGGCCTACGTCCAGGAAAGTGACGCGCAAGAGCGGTGGCGACGGCAGCACTCTCGAGCCCGCGAGGAGCGCCACCAGCGCGATCCCTGACGCGCAGGCAAGGCGGCTCCGGCCAAGAAACGCCAGGTGCTCCCGGCGCAGCCATGCCAGCGCAAGCAGCGCGGCGTAGAGGAGCACGACCGTGATGCCGCCCGGCGGGAGAATCCAGAGATGCCCGCCGGGCACCCTCGCGCAGGCGTGGATCACCTGGCGCAGCACCCAGAGGAGCGCCAGATTGGCGCTATCCAGGAAAAACGCTGCCGCCGGCCAGAGAAGGCCGATGGCCGAGACCGCGAGCCCGCTGCCAAGGAGCACCCCAGCCGCTGGGATGGCAATCAGATTGGTGAGGACGCCCACGGGAGCGATCTGGCAAAAGGCATGGGCGACGAGCGGCGCCGTCGCCAGTTGGGCGGCGAGCGAATACGCGATGCCGGCCCATAGCCACTCCGGTCTCGCGGGAAGCAGCGCGCGCAGGCGCGGGCCGAGCAAAATCATCCCGCCCACAGCAGCGAATGAGAGCTGGAAGCCGAGGTCGAAGAGATCGCCGGGAGAGAGCCCGAGGATCACCAGTGCGGCGAGCGCCAGGAGAGAGAGCGGGTCGCTCTGCCGGCCGAGGAGCTGCGCCACCGCGAACGCCCCCGCTGTGATGCTGGCGCGGACCATCGCGGGGGCGCCGCCGGCCATCAGCGTGTAGAGCCATGCGCCGGCCAGCGTGATGAGCAGGCTTGCCCAACGCGGCGCGGCGGCCCAGCCCAGCAGCCGGAGAAAGATCCCAATCAGCACAGCGATCTGAGCGCCCGAGGCGACGAGAACGTGAACCACCCCGGCATTCCGGAAGTCGCGCTCGATCTCATCCGGCACCGGCGTGGCGCGCGAGCCGAAGACGATCCCGTTCATCAAAGCGGCCTCATCGGGCGGGAGCGAGGCCAGGTGAACCGCGGCCAGGCGGTCGCGCAGGCCAAGCGCCAGCCGGCGGTCACAGCGCGGGTCCGCCGGGTCGAGGATCTCCACAAAGGCGTCGCGCGCGGTGAGGGTGGCGTGGACGTGCTCGCGCGCCATGTAGCGCGCGTAGTTGAAGCCGCCGAAGTTCCCCGAGGAGCGGATGGGGCGTAGGATCCCGGCGGCATAGATCTGCTGGCCGGGCGCCAGGCGGATCTTCTCGCTCGTCCGCAGCAGCAGCCGGGCATCGACGCGAGTCTCCGTCTCGACGCGGCGGAGTTGCACGACGCGCACCCGGCAGACGCGCCCAAAGCCGCGCTCCACCGGCTCTTCCAGCACCTGGCCGATCACCTCCACGCGCTTCCCGACCCACGGCTGAAGCAGATTCGGATGGAGCGCACGGTCGAGGGCTTCCCAGAAGGCTCCCCCCGAAAGCCCCAGGGCAAGGAGCGAGAGGAGCGTCAGTCGCGGCGCCCACCGGAGAGCGGCGCAGACGACGAGCACCGCGCTCACGGCCGCCACGGCAGGCGGCACTGGCGGCAGCATCCAACGCCCGGAAAGGGCGATTCCGGCCGCGAAAGCGATCGCCAGCAGGGGAAGCAAGTGCAGGCGCATGGGCGGCCACCCATCACGACGCTAAGCGGCACGCCGGGGTTCTACGTGCCACACAAATCGGCGCGTCCTGCCGCCCTCCTGTTCGGCAAAGTGGAGCGCGCTCCTTCGAGTCGCGCGAGAGAAGAGAGAATCTGCCCTGCCAGCGCCTTCGCGCCGCGGGCGAGCGGTTGCCCAGGTGTTCAGCCGCAGATGGGAGGACGCCGGTCGGTCAGTCGGAGTGTTCTCCTGCCGGGTCCGGCGTTGGCGCGCCGACATCGGAAAGCCCGAAGAGCTCCTGAACCGTCTCCAGGGGCGGGCGTGGCTCTTCCGTGGCGGCGAGGCGCTTCACAGCCAGGATCGGCTCGCGGAGGAGGCGCCGGGCCACGCCGCGTGCCAGCACGCCGATCAACTCGCGGTCACGATCCGAGAGGTGGCGCAACCGGCCTTCGATCTTCGCCAGCTCGTCCTGGACCACCGACTCACCCTTGCGCTGGAGCGCGGCCAGCACCGGGCCGACCTGAAAACATCGGAGCCATTCGACCAGCTTCGCGGCCTCTTCCGCCACGATCGCTTCTGCGGCCTCCACCTCGGCAGCGCGCCCGGCCAGGTTCTCCTGAACGATCGACTGCAGGTCGTCGATGGTAAAGAGGTGGACGTTTTCGAGATTGCCCACGGCGGGTTCTACGTCGCGCGGCACCGCGATGTCAACGAGCAGGAGGGGGCGGCCCCGCCGGGCCGCGGCGACGGGCCGGATGGTCTCCGCGCGCACCACCGGAT
Source organism: Armatimonadota bacterium (assembly GCA_012512265.1). Taxonomy (GTDB): domain Bacteria; phylum Armatimonadota; class JAAZEB01; order JAAZEB01; family JAAZEB01; genus DUUU01. The sequence goes on from JAAZEM010000121.1 coordinate 22,433, forward strand.
GGGGCGCTGCCGTGGAGCAGATGACGATATCCGCCCGGACCACGTGCTTGCCAAACTCGGCAACGCGGATCGCCTCGGCGCCCAACTCCGCCGCCAGGTCTTGGGCACGCTCGAGCGTGCGGTTGGCGACGGTGAGCGAGGCGACGCCCGCGTCCACGAGGAGACGCGCGGCCACCTTGCTCATCTCGCCCGCGCCGAGCACCATCGCGTGGAGGCCTTCCAGCTGGCCGAAGGTCCGCCGGGCCAGCTCCACGGCGGCATGACCCACGGAGACGGCACCGCGTGCCAGTCCCGTCTCCGCGCGCACGCGCTTGCCTGCTGTGACGGCGCTGCGAAAGAGGCGGTCGAGCACCGGGCCGACGGCACCTGCCTCAAGCGCGGAGAGCCACGCTGTTCTCACCTGCCCCAGGATCTGCGCCTCGCCGAGGATCATCGACTCCAGGCCGGCGGCCACGCGATGGAGGTGGCGGACCGCGTCTTCGTCATGGCGCGCGTAGATGCAGGGAGCCAGCTCCTTCTCGGAGATGCCGCGCTCGCGGAAGAGGCGCAGGATCGGGGACGCGTCGCCCTGCCGGCCGACCGCGTACACCTCGGTACGGTTGCAGGTGGCCAGGATCGCCGCTTCCTCTATCTCCCCACCCTCACGCAGATAGCGGAGGGCCGGGGCCAGACTCCCCTTCGTGAACGCCAGGCGCTCACGCACCGCCAGGGGGGCGGTCTGGTGGTTAGTTCCCACCAGGATCACACGCATACGCTATCTCCCGCGCCCGTTCCCACGCCTCCGCGGCACGTCCGGCGCGCAGCAACGCCAGCACATCCGAATCGAGGAGGCGCCGCCACACGCGCGACCGCTCCTGCTCCGTGGCGTAAGCCGCCATCACTCCAGGGCGCAACGCACCCAGCAACGCCACGAACTCGGCATACTCCGGACCGATCACCTCCTCGATCCGCTCGCGGACCCGCCGCGAAAGCCCCGGGCTCTTTCCCCCGGTGAAGATGCTGATCAGCAGATCGCCCCGTCGCACGCTCGCCGGAGTGATGAAGTCGCACTCGTCCGGCCGGTCCACGCTGTTCACGAGGATCTTCCGGGCGCGCGCGTCCTCGGAGACGGCGGTATTCACTGCGGGCGAATCGGTGGCGGCGATTGCCAGAAAGACGCCGTCCAGGTCTTCCGGCGCGTAGGCCCGCGCGCGTAGCTCGATCCGGCCCTCGGCTGCCAGCGCCTCCAGCTCCAGGCACGCCTCTGGGGCGACGACTCGCACCCGCGCCCCGCACGCGAGCAACGCCTCCACTTTTCGTAAGGCGACGTTGCCGCCGCCCACCACGAGAACCAGCCGGTCGTCCACGCGCAGCGCGATCGGGTAATACGGGTTCACCGCGCCTCCTTTGGCTCGCCCGGGAGGTTTTCCGGATGGCTCTCGGCCACTCCCTCGTACTTGCTGGGGCACTTCACCAGCAGGCTCTGGGCGATGAACACCCCGCCCTCGTAGCGCCCGACGGCGACCACCGCGGGCGCCTGGCGGAAGCCACCCGGCTCGGCGCCGGCATACGTGACCGGAAGCCGGTCTCCCGCGTCATCCACCAGGTCGAACCGCAGGCTGAGCGTCTTGGGGTCTACCCGGATCGACTCCTTCTCCACGCGGCCCTTCACCTGAACCGTGCGCGGGCTGTGCCGCGCCTCCTCCACGGAGACGTAGCGCGTCGCGGCACTCTGGAACGCGCCGGCGCCCAGGCCCAGAAAGCCCAGGATGAGGATTCCCCCGATGACGTGCGACTTCCTCACGCGCTCACTCCTCCCCCAGCCGGCCGGGACCCGGCTCCAGCACCGCTTCGGGCGCGTCGTCCGGCTGATCGCCCGGGGCCTCGCGCTGCTGGCGCGCCACCTCGCGAATCCGGGTATCCAGGCGCCACAGGTAGGCAAAAAGCCCCGCCCAGATCACCAGGACAACCACCATCACTTCATGGAGTGGCGACATGCAATCCTTTCAAGCTCCCCGACGGCAACGCGCAGCCGGTAGATCCAGAGGTAAAGCAGCGTGAACGCGCCCAGCGCGGCAAAGAAGACGATCCGATAATCCGGGCTCATCCCGCCCGAGCGCACCGTGTCTGCCGGGTGGAGCGACTCCACGACGCGGGGGAGGATGAAAACGAGAAAGAGCATCGGGAGCGTGGCGACGATGGCATAGACAGCGCTGAGCGCCGCCCGGCGCTCGGGCTCTGCGACCGCCGACCGCAGCGTGAAGTAGGCGGCATAGACGAGCAGCAGCGCCACAATCGACGTCTGGCGCGGGTCCCAATTCCAAGCCGCGCCCCACTGCACGCGGGCGAAGAGCGCGCCGGAAAGCGTGGCAAGCACGCAAAAGAGAAACCCCATCTCGGCGGAGGCGAGCGCTCGGATGTCGGCGGCGGGGTTGCGCCGGCGCAAGTAGCGCGCGGCGTGGAACGTGGCGCCAAGAAAGCCGAGCACCGCCAGCCATGCCACCGGCACGTGGAAGAAAAGGATGCGCGCCGCTTCGGGCTCGCGGAAGCCCGCGGCCGGGCCCACGCCGATGAAAGCCGCCGCGATCACGCCGGCCATCCACGCGCCGCACACTATCCGCCACCCGGTCGAGAGCCCTATTCGTTCCATACGTGCTCAAAGAGAAGCAGCGACGCCGTGATCATCACCATGCCGAACGAGAGGAGCAATCGGAGCTCCGCCCATGCTGCGCCCAAGGGCGCGCCCTCCAGCGCCCGCGTGGTGCCGCCGGTCGCGGCGATCAGGACGGGCAGGAGCAGTGGGAACGCCAGCCCGCCAAACAGCGCGCCTCGCGCCGCCGCGCGCGCGATGATCGCCGCGACGATGGTGCTCGCCGCGGCAAGCCCGATGCACCCAAGCAGGAGGACAAGCGCCAGCAGGCCCGGGTTCCCCACGCGCGCCTGCATCACCGCCAGAAAGAGCGGCGCCACCACCAGCGCCATCGCGCCCAAGAGGACCACGTTGAACAGCAGCTTGCCCAGATAGACATGCTCCGGCTCCGCCGCCAGGCGCAGCGCCAGCGCCGTGCCCGTCTCCTCTTCGCGGAGGAAGACGCGCGACAGGCTGGCCACCGCGGTGAAGAGAAGGACCACCCACAAGAGCGCCGCGACGACACTAGCCGGGAGCACCTGGCTCCCCACGGCGAAGCCGACGACCACCAGCGTGGTGATAGCGAAGAGCGCCATCGCGTTGAGCGCGTAGCGATTGCGCAGCTCCTGCCGTGCCTCCTTCAGGAAGACCGCGCCGGCTTCACCCACCCAGCCGGAGGATTTTGTCTCCAAGCTCGAGTTCTTCACGATTGTTGGTCGCCACCACCAGAATGCCCTGGGCGCGTTGCCGCGCCATGCACGCACGCGCCATCGCCACCCCCGCGTCATCCAGATTGGCCGTCGGCTCGTCCAGGAGGAGCACCGGGGGCTCGTGCAACAGGGCATAGGCAAACCGCAGGCGCTGGCGCATCCCAGTGGAGAGCGTTCCCGCCCGGCGCGCGCCCTCGCTCTCCAGGCCAACCTGGGTGAGGAGGGTTTGCAGCTCCCTATCACTCCGCCGGAGGCCGCGCACGCGCGCGAAAAACCGCAGGTTCTCCAGGAGCGTCAGCTCCTCGTAGAGCACCAGGTCCGGGCTCACCAGGCCGACGAGCCTTTTCACATCGCGCCCCGGTACCAGCCGCTCCCCCACGCGATACTCGACGCTGCCCCGCGTTGGACGGAGGAGCCCACAGAGGATGCGCACGAGGGTTGATTTGCCGGAGCCATTCCGCCCGGTGACCACCAGCGCCTCTCCCGGCGACAGTTCAAAGCTCACGCCACGGAAGAGTCCAAGTCTCCCAAAGCTCTTGGCCAGATCACGGACGGCGAGAAAGACCTTCGCCGGAACCTCGGGGCCACCATCCGGTGATCGCATCGCTCTACCGGTCGCGCGTCCTTCTTGCCCTTCCACCACCGCTGGCATCTCGGGGGCATTATAGCATGAACATTCTGCGAGCGTCAAAAAACCGGAATGCCATCCGCGGGACGGCACTCTGAACGGTCATTGGGGGATGGCCGGGCGCTTCATACGTGTCGTGCAAGGACAGCGCGCCCGAGTTTGGGGAAGGATCGTCCATGGGTCTTGTGTGGAGGCCCAGGCGGGCCAGCGGCGGTCCGCCTGGCCACCACCGGGCCTCCTCGATGGGCGTGATCCATGGACCTCCTCTTCTGGGGAAAAGCCCTATGAGAACGCGCTCGCGAGCGAGCCACGCTTTACGGCGCTACAGGAGCCGCGCGAGGTGTCGCTGCTGCGCTGTTGTGGCGCCTGCGCCAACACCGTGGTCAGGTAGCCCACCGTGCCGGTCATCACGCAGTTCGTGCAAGAGAACCACTCGACGGGTGGTGTTCGGAAGCGTTTCCGCCGAATGCCAGCGGGGAACTTGCCGGTATAGCTATCTGAAGCAGCACTCCCTTCCTCCGTCACCCACCACTCCTCTTCTGGATCGTGCAACACGATCCGCCCATCTCTGCACCACGGGCACGGTGTCTCGGTATTCGTTCTGGTCGTGGACATCTCCGTCCCTCCCTCATCCCGGGCGATTGCCCGGCGACACGCCACTCCCAATAGCTACTACTCCTTTGACGACCACCGGGCAAGAAAAGAGCGCCTGATCCGACGCAGGAGCCATTAAGATCCTGTGAAGGTGGCGCTGGAGAGGGTTGCCTTCGCCGCGCGGCGTGGTACTTTTCGATGGGGACCGCCCCGGAGCCGTGGGGCAGTCCCCCTTCAATGCCGGGTTGGAAAGATCAGGGCGCCCATTGATATGGCGCTCTTTCCGTCGTCAGCGGGTCCATCGCTTTGACATGGCCATCTGCGAAGCAGACCATGGCCATCCCGATGTGCCGGGCCAACATGCAGCCACCGCCATAGCAGCCGTGCCCTAAGCGCGACTCGAACTGCGACCACTTCGAGAGGCCCAGGCCCCAGGCGTCGTTCCCTCCAAGACCAGTCACCGGGTCGCAGTACCACAGGGTGACGTCCGCGAACATCACCGTCACAGCCGGTGCGGTGAGCGAGGCGACCGGCAATGGGGGGCCCTGACCGTTGGAGAGAAGGATGTCACGATTGGCCCCATAGCAGCCCCCGGAGGGGCATTTGAACACCCTGGAGTTCTTCGTGTAGGGAAAGAGCATGCCCGGGTTGGTGGGGCTGCGGTAATACCACCGCACGGAGTAGTCGAGACCCATGTAGCACTTGGGCATGGTTTCATCGTAGTCCTGGGCATACATCATCGTCGCCATGCCAATTTGCCTGAGGTTGCTCTGGCAGGTCGCCTTGCGCGCGTTCTCGCGCGCTCGGGCAAACACCGGGAAGAGGATCGCCGCCAGGATGGCGATAATCGCGATTACTACCAGCAGCTCGATCAGCGTGAACCCGCGGTGGGCTCGCGCTGCTGTGCAGTGCGTCCGCATGGTCGTGCCCTCCCAGGGGTGCCTCAATCGCCGGCTGGCTAGGAGGTGAGCTCCACCTGCGGGGTTGGATCGATCCGGCATAGCGCGCCAGGCCAGGCCGCGACGGGCACCTGTCACTCGCATTATACGTAAGAGCGAAACGACTGTCAACCGCGGGTCCACTATCCGGCCAAGCGCCCGCACTGCCGGCGCTACCGCGTCGATACCGCGAATGAAGCGGACGGACACGGGTGGAAAGGCACGCGCCCGGGCGGGACGGCTCCCATATCATGTTGGAGACACTCCGGCTGAAACCGGCGGGGAACCAAGTGAACTTCGACTGCGTCTATATAGCAGCCATATATCGCTCCCGGAAGTAAAAGCTCGTCCGGTTCGTCTCTGCTGAGGGTTCGCAGAACGTCTTCCCTGCTCACGGCGCACCCGGTCTCTTCTTGGCCAAGGCCTTCGGGCCCACACCTACCCCGTGGCCGGCCGCTCGTAGGGCACCACCGTCGTCAGAAACACGCCGAACCCCAGGTTCTAGCCATTCCGTGCTTCCCTGGAGCCCAGACGACCTGCCAAGGGGCACCGTGCGCCTGTTCCACACGCGAGAACCTCGCCTTGGAGGAGGTAGAGGGGATTTGGAGAGAACCCCATCGGGTCCTCATCCGCCTCCTGCCATCGCCTCCGAAAGTAGAGAGTGGAATAGGGCCGATGCCCGGAGATTTGCATGCACGCCCGAATGTCCATGCGTTGGACGGTCACGCTCTTCACGGCCTTCTTTCTCGCGGTCTCGCTCAGCCTGGTGCTCGGGGCGATGATCAACAGGTCGCGCCAGCAGTGGAAGGAAGACTCCCTCCTCCAGGCTCGTGCCGCCGCGGGTCTTTTTGCGCGCACCAGCCGCGATGCCCTGCGGCGCGGCGACACCTTTGCCCTCCATCAACTCGTGTGCGAGGTGCGCGGAGAGCGGATGATCGAACGCGTGATTGTAACAGACCCGCACGGGCAGATCCTCTCGGATAGCTCGCCCGACGCACCCTCCCCGGCACTGCTGCGCGAGGTACCCCGCCTTGGCGGCAACTTCCGGGTCGTCGCGGAGGAGGATGAGATTCAGGTGGTCGCGCCGGTGATGGACGCAGACACATCCCTTGGCGCCATCCTGATCAACATCTCCTTGCGAGAGCACCACGCCCTCCTCGACGCGGTGCGCCAGTGGGGGGTGCTGATGGCGTTGACGACGATCCTGATTGCCTGCACGACCGCCTACTTTCTCGCGGCAGTGATCACGCGGCCGCTGCAACGCCTGGCCCACGGGATGCGCGCCGTAGCGGAAGGCAACCCTGCGCCGCCCCTGGACGAGGACGGCTGTCGCGAAGTGCGGCAGATGGCCAAGAGCTTCAACGGAATGGCGCGGTCGCTAAGACGCCGCTTGGCAGAGATGGAGAGCCTGCGTATCCTCGGCTCAGCTACCTCGCGCTCGCTCGACCTGGGCACGGTGATCCAATCGGCCAGCGAGTGCGTCGAGGCCGCCATTCCCGACATTCGCGCCCAGATCTGGCTCTGCGACCGCGAGGGGGGCCGCCTGATCGAGGGGGGCCGGGCAGCCGTGGAGCCAGAGCAGGTGATCGATCTCGATTCCGATACGGTGCTTGCACGCGCGCTGCAGAGCCCTGAGCCGCTCCTGGCGGGCGCCGGCTCCGAGGTGCAACTCGACCCCTGGCTGGCAGAGCGCTACCAGGCAACCAGCGTGGCCGCCGTGCCGCTCCGTGCCGGCCAGGAGCGCGTGGGCGTCTTGCTGGCCTGCCGTCAGAACGGCACCCCGCTCACGCGCGACAATCTGCCCTTCCTCGAAGCCGCCGGCACCGAGATCGCCCTCTCCATACAGAACGCGCGGATGTTCCACCGCGAATCGCGCGTGGCCGAGGTGTTCCAGCGGATGTTGCTCCCGCAAACGCACACCTTCATCGAACAACTGGAGGTCGCCGTCCGGTGGCGCCCCGCTTCGGGGGACGGCCAGATTGGGGGAGATTACTACGACTTCATCGCCCTCCCGGGCGGGCGATGGGGAATCGTAATCGGAGACGTCTGCGGGAAGGGCACGCTCGCTGCCTCTTATACGGCGATGGCGAAATATGCCCTCCGCTCCTATGCCTACGAGACTGGGTCGCCCGCGGAGATCCTGCGGAGGACCAACGCCGCGCTCTACGCACAGCTCAACAGCACGGAGGCGCACGAAGGCGCTCCCAGCTTCATCACCATGCTCTGCGCCCTCTACGACCCATCCACCCGTCAGCTGGTCTATTCTCACGCCGGCCATCCCCTGGGCACGCTGGCGTGCGCGAACTCGCACGTCGTAATCACCCTTGACCAGGGCGGGCCTCCGGTAGGCGTAGTACCGGATGCCACCTATCAGGAAGACGTGCTTTACCTGGCACACGGCGATTCCCTGGCGCTCTACACCGATGGTGTGGTGGAGGCGTCACGCAGCGAGGAGGTCATCGAGCCCGCGCGCATCGCCGAACTCCTCCGCATGAACCAGGAGAACTCCGTCCACGCCGCCGCAGACGCCGTGCTCGCGGAGGCGATGAACGCGGCCGGGGGGCACGCTGCCGACGACACCACCCTCCTGGTGATCCGCGTCCGCGACCTGCTTCCGCCCCTGGCCCTGCCTGCCCCATCCGCAGCCGAAACGCCCCTGCCGGGCAGTGTCGAGTGCCAGCCGTGCTGAAAGACTCCGGTTTCCCGGGCGCCGGTGCACACCCAGGGTGCGGACACCCTGGGCTAAGTCGCACGGCCCCTTCGGTGCCAGGCAGGGCTAACCGCGAGGATATGGTAGAGGTCCGGCATTCGTGCCGGGAGTTTCTGTCCCCGGGCCCGGATTCCTTATCCCGGAATCCAGTCTGGGAAACTGGGATTCCGATATAAGGAAACCGAAGCTACGGAGGCAGCACGCAACCCGTCGCGCGGCGATAAATCACCGCGCTGCTTGCGAGCGAAGCCCTGCCGGGCTGGGTTGGGGATACTCCCAGA
>JAAZEM010000122.1 GCA_012512265.1 Armatimonadota bacterium
AGCATCGACCGAGGCAGCGCCAACCCGCCGATGTACCTCTATGATGAGGATCCCGCGTCGCCCAGTTTCAAGCAGCCGCTCACCGGGCGCGAGTTTGATGGCACGCGCATTGGCCGACCCGAGTGGAACGATTACATCGGGTGGTGGCAACACCACTTCATGTACACCGGAAGGCTACGCCAGGCGCTGATGCGCAAGTTCAACTATCCGATGGAGAAGCTGCTCCTCAACACCATGGCGTGCGATGGCTCCTCCATTAGCGAGTCGCACTCTGGCCTCGCCGACTACGCGACGCTGGCCTTCCCGCCCGATCCCAACCGCAACGGCCACCGCACTGGGAAGACATGGCAGGAGCTCTACCCCCAGCTCTTCACGCGCCCGGAGGGGCCGCGCCCGGATCTCGTCATCTTCGGCAGCGGCGCGAACGAAAAGGTGGATGGCGCCGACGAAGTGGCCGCGTTTGAAGGCGCAATCCGCTGGTTCCAGCGGCACTACCCGGATACCGAGTTCCTCTTCTGCATGTTCCAGAACCGGGAACGCTACACCCCGAACACCGGTCACTTGATGGAGCTGGCTCTCCGGTATCAGATCCCCTACATCGACTTCGGGCGCCTCTTTCACCTCGCCACGCGCCACTGCAACAGCTATGCGTTGGTCCCGAAAGATGGACATCCCCAGGCGGCCGGCCACTACCTCTGGTTCAAGCAGCTCGAGCGTGCCTTCGACGCCGCAGACCCGATCGAGCCTGGGATTGCCCAGCTCCACCTCCCGGAGCGCCTGAGTCCCTACACCATCGGGTGGGAAGGCGACATGACCACCTACACCGCGCCCCACCCGCGGATCCGCCAGGGCACAGCCTTCATCTTTGACGATACGGTGGTCAATCTTTGGGCGAGCGCAGGTGATATTGTCGAGATCCGCCTGGACGGCGCGCCGCATCAGGGCAGCCGGCGCCGGCCATCGCACTCTCGCGACGTGCGCAACTCTACCTGGGCGGTGGGCCGGCTTTCACTGGGCGACCGCCACATCGTTGAAGTAGGAGGCAAGGACGCGCGCCTCATCGCCGTGGATGCCAAGCGCGTGCCCGGGCGCGAATGGGTCGGCGTCGAGAGCCCGCGCTGGCGTCTGGGCGGGCTTCGCACCCAGGCGTTCGCCTCCGAATGGGGAGCGCCCTATGGCTCGCGACAGGTGCTCCTGCCAGCGGGGCAATCGGTGGAGATTGACCTTCCCGGCACCGACTTCTCCATCGCCTATGTGGATCAGGCTGAGGGGGGCACCCTCCGTGTCGAGGTGGATGGCGTGGAGCGCCTGCTCCAGCCAACCAACGTCGCCTTCACGGCATCCAACGGCGAGGCGCTCTATCTCGAGAATCGCCGCGGCATTCTGGGCATCCCTTACGGGCTCCACACGATCCGCGTCACCGCCCTCGAGAGGCCGGCCGCCCTTCTGGGCGTTTTCAGCTACGACACGCGCCCCAACCGGACGCGCGAGCGCGTGGTGCGCGGGCTGGCGCACCCGGGAGAGGTGATCCAGTTCACGCCACCGTTCCGGTGCCGGCCGCTGATCTTCTGCACCGGCGGACTGCAGGCCAATCCGGCCGATGTCTCCAGCAGCGAGGCGAAACTGAGTGGCACCGGGCCCGGCAGCTACGAGGCGATAGGCGAGTAGGCAAGCCGCGCTTGCTTGACACCGGGAGTCGCGTGTGCTACCATGAAACCGTCGAAGAGCAGATCGCCGAGACCACCGCACCGAGGGATAGGCTGGGTGGTTTCGGGTAAAGTGTATGTGAGGAGAAGAGTGCTATCATGCGCGAGCGTGTAGAAGAGGCGATCGAGAAGATCCGTCCGGCGCTCCAGGCCGATGGCGGCGACATTCGCCTGGTGGATGTGAAGGACAACGTCGTCACTGTCGAGCTCCAGGGCGCTTGCCGCGGCTGCCCGATGTCGCAGATGACCCTGCGCATGGGCGTTGAGCGCGCGGTGAAGCAGATGGTTCCCGAGGTCGAGCGCGTCGAGGCGTTGGGCGTGCCCAACATCCCCGGCATGTTCGAGCCGGAAGAAGAGCCCGCCGAGAAGTAGCGTCTCAGTCGTAGGGTTTCGCAACGCTTCAACATATTTCAGATTGCAGAACGAGGCGGGCTCGCTCCCGGGAAACCGGAAGCCGGCGCGCTGAACTCTGCAATCTGAAATTCCTCTTGCTCAACAGGAGTTCGCAGTATGCCTCGCACGCTCACCATTGGACATAGTCCCGATGCCGATGATGCGTTCATGTTCTACGCGCTGACGCACAACAAGATCGACACGCGCGGCTACGAGTTCCGTCACCATATTCAGGATATTGAATCGCTGAATCGCCTCGCGCAGCGCGGCGATCTCGAGATCACGGCCGTCTCGCTGCACGCCTATGCCCACCTCTCGGATAGGTACGCCCTTCTCGCCTGTGGCGCCAGCGTTGGGAACGGTTACGGGCCGATCCTTGTCTCTCGGGAGCCGCTCACCCTCCAGGAGCTCGCTGGCCGGACCATCGCGGTGCCTGGAACGCTCACGACGGCTTTCCTGACGCTGCAACTGGCGCTTCCGGGATGCCAGCATCTCGTGGTGCCATTCGACCAGATCCTGGATGCCGTCTCCGGCGGAAAGGCCGATGCCGGCCTGGTGATTCATGAGGGCCAGCTCACCTATATCGATCACGGCCTCCACAAGGTGGCCGATCTGGGTGAGTGGTGGAAGTGCGAGACGGGTCTGCCCCTCCCCCTCGGCGTGAATGTTATCCGGCGCGACCTGGGGGAGAAAACGATGACTGAGGTCGCCGGCCTCTTGCGCCAGAGCATCGAATACGCCCTCTCGCACCGCGAGGAGAGCCTGGATTACGCGCTCACCTATGGCCGCGGCATCGATACCACCCGGGCCGACAAGTTCGTTGGGATGTACGTCAACGACCACACGCGCGATTTGGGAGAGGATGGGCGCGCAGGCGTCACCACGCTTCTGACGCGCGCCCATGCGGCGGGTGTCATCCCGGTGCTACCGGCACTCGACTTCATCAGTGGCTAGGGCGCCGCAGCGCGCCCTTCGGGCCGCGCATCTGCCCGCGCGTGAGCCGGCGCCGTCTCGGGGGCGGCGGGCGCCGCCGGCTCCTCGTCGCGCAACTCAGGCGCTTCCTCAACTTCCGTTGGCGGCTGGATCCCTGGCGCGGCCTCGGCGAGCAACTCGGAGACCGTGACCAACTGATAGCCCTGCCGCGTCAGCTCCTCGAAGAACGGTTCCAGGATCGGAGCCGTCTTGTTGCTCCCGTTGTGCAGGAGGACGATAGAGCCCGGCTTGATCCCACCGAGGAGCTTCTGCAACACCGTGGCCTCGTCGTACCTTTGCAGCCACGAGTCGAAGAGATCCCAATAGACGGTGGTGAGGCCGTAGCCGGCGGCGATCTCCTCAACGGTCCGATCGGCGTTTCCGCCGGGCGGGCGGAACAGCCGGATCTTCTTGCCGGAGATGCGCTGGAGCACAGAGCGGCCACGAAGCAGCTCCCTCTCGATGCCGCGCGGGTCGAGCGTCCGCAGGTTCGGGTGCGAGTAAGTGTGGTTGGCCACCTCGTGCCCCTTCTCCGCGATCTCGCGCACGATCTCCGGATGCGACTCGGCCTGCGAGCCAACCAGGAACATCGTGCATCGCGCCTGGTAGCGCTCCAGGAGGTCCAGAAGCGGCGGCGTGTAGAGCGGATGCGGCCCGTCATCGAAGGTGATGGCGACCTTGCGCGCGGAGATGGGCACGGAGCTGACACTGCGCAAGCGGGAGCCTGCTCCTGCCGCGTAGATGCTTCGCAGCTCCTGGCGCGCCCGACCATAGTCCGGATCGTGCGCCATCACTTGCTCCAGCTCGGCCGCGGCCTCGTCGACTCGGCCCATGTGCTTCAGGGCCAGCCCCAGCAGGTAGCGCGTCGCCATCACATCTGGCTGTAGGATCATGGCGCGCGAGAGCGCCTCGTCGGCGCGCGTGTACTCCTCCTCCGGATAGGCAGGTGGGAAGGTAACCCCCTCGTTGTGGATGAGGAACACCTCTTCAGTCTGGCCCAGCACCTCTCCCATGGAGTCCTCGGCGCGCACCACCACCTTATGGTAGCCGTTGCGGACGCGACGCGTGTCCCAATCATACCGGAACGGCGGGGCATTGGTGCCATGCACGGTCTTCCCATCCACCAGGAAGAAGGCATAGCTGGCGCCCGGGAAGCGGAAGGGATCCAGGTGCAGGCGGACTACCCCCGATCGTGTGCGTACCGCCGGACCAAGAGAGGACGCAGAGACAAGAGCGAGGGCTTCCCGACGGCTCGTCCGTGCCTCTGGAAGAAGCGGGGTGCGCCGGGAGGGCACGTTATCGAAATAGGTGTTTGCCGGGAGGTGGCGCGCCGCGTCGCGCAGGACTTCCACCGCGCGCGCGTAGTCGCCCGTCGCGTAGGCCACGGCGCCCCGCACCAGGCTGGCCATCGAGCGTGTGGCGGTGCCAAGTTGATCCGGCCTGCCCGCGGCATCCAGCGCCTCGCGTGCTCCGGCGTAATCCCCCGAGGCGCAGCGAGCGTAGGCGAGTGCCACCCAAAGCTCTGGCGTGGGAGCGCCCTCCTTTCGGATCGCTTCCAGATGCTGGATGGCCTCATCAAGACGCGCGTTGTTCAACGCCACGAGCGCGTGCGCCCAGCGGCAGGCGCGGCCCTGGCCATCCAGCTTCAGAGCGAGCTCCAACTCGCCGCGTGCTTCCGCTGCCTTCCCCTCCACATCGAGGGCATAGCCGAGCCCCACAGCGGCGAGGGCATCGTTCATATCCGCCTCGCGAGCCCGCTGGAACGCGCGCCGGGCCTCCGCGATCTGCCCCTGGGACAGCAACCTCGTCGCATCCTGAACAGTGGCCAGGTAGCCGCCCTCCGCCGCGACGGGCGACAGCAGAGTGACAGACGCGGCGAGCACGATGCCTGCCACGCGGAGAAGCCCCCCAACGGTAGGAAAAGAGCGGTCACGGCTCACGACGCGGGAGCTCCTCCCTCGGATGCAGCATTCTCCACCATGATACTCATCTTCTTCTGGGCGACAATGCCGCCCTGTCCATCCAACGCGCGCAGCTCTACCTCGTGCCGGCCATTGGGGAGGCGACGCGTGTCCAGCTGATGCCGAAACGGCGCCACGTTCATGATCGCCACGATCCGGCCATCGACGTACACCGTCACGACGGCGATACGCTGCAGATCCTCCGGGTTGCGGAACGAGGCGTTGAGTGTGATCACCCCATGCACGGGGGTGGCCGGCCCTGCCGGCCCTGCCGGCCCCGCCATCTCCTCTTCGCCGAGCGTTGTCTCTGCCGGCCCAGGGGTAGCATACTCCGCGAGATACCGGGCAACAGCGGCTCGATCCAGCCGGGGGAAAACGAGGCGGAGATGGGTCACCCCCGAGGTGATGCGGCGTGCCACGCCCAGCTTCCTGAAATGGCGCATCAACGCCGAAGCCGCGAAGGCATCGTTCATCACCCCCACGAGTTCGGGCATCGGCTCCCAGGGCCCGTTATCAATCTTCACTTCCACGCCGAGCGAGTGCGCCACAGAGCGCGGGTCCCACTGCAACCCGATGTAGCCGGCAAAGAGCGGCGGCTGTCCTTCCAGGGCGCCCTGCCCCTCCAGGGGCTCTACCACCATGACCTGTGGCGCGTTGTAGGAGACATCGCGCGCGTGGTCTGCCGGCTCGATCTGAAAGCCCCCTCGCCTCTCGGATCCCTGCCCTTCCGGGAGCAGCGAGCCGCTCACCGGAGCCGTCGAGACGGTGATCACCCCGCAGTGGTTGGTGTTGATCCGGCCCACCCCGGTATAGGCCGTGCCATCATACCGGCCGATACCCAGCACGGGCCGCGCCACGCGGGCGACGGGGTGTGGGTCTCGCCCCTCGAAGTGGGCCGTCACCAGGCCGCCCTTCCAGTTCTCGAAGACGATCTCGCGGGGGAGCATCGGCGGCAGATAGACGAGGATGACGATGCGGTCGCCCACGCGCGGCTGGTAGTCGGCCGGGAAGGGAACCAGCCGGCCTTCACTCTCCAGGCGAACGGGGCTGGCCACGAGCGGCGCCAGATTGCGGAAGATCCCCTGGCCAGCGGGAGTGTCGGTGTAGATCCCGGAGTTGCCGGGGCGATGGCCCCCGTAGCCCTTGGGGATGGTGTGGAACTCCCGCGGCACCAGGCTCATCATCATGCAGTTGGCGACGCCCTTGGGGTCCTTAGGCGTCGAGTTGCGCACCTTCAGGCGCAACCCGTGGATCGCGGTAGCGGCCACGCTCCCCACGGGCGCCCACCGGCTCGCCGCGAAGCCCTGGATGAGTCGGGTCGCCGGGGTCACCACCTTGCCCACGGGCGTGTAGGTTTGCCCGCCGTCGCCACTCACCTCGACGGCGCCGCCCACGGCGTTGGTCACCCGGATCCGGTAGAGCTCCTCGGACTCAGGCGCGTTCTGAGCACTGGCGCCAGTCACTATGGCGAAGAGGAGCAGCACCCACCAGGGGGCGGCCCAAAGGACGCGACGCAAGCCAGACCGGCGCGGCGACGAATTGGCGGGCCGCCAGGCCTGCGGGAGGCGGCCAGCGGCATCTGCGGCGCACTGTTCATGATCACGTAAGAGCATCAGTTATCTGCCTGGGATCGCGGCACGAACGGTTTTCCGCACCTGTCGGACGGAATCCAACAGACCGGGCACATCATGGGGCGCGGTCGAGGGCGCGGCGAATACATCCCCAATGACGTTCCAATAGTCGTACTGGTTCACATACACGGTATCGAACAGCATCACGCCCTGCGAGTGCTGCCGTGCCGCGGCGATCGCTTCCTTCAGGGCCTCCGGGTTCTGCTTGTAGTAGATGAGGTAGAGGCCGGCATAGACAAACGCCGCGTCGTTCACGACCTGGCTGGAGAGCTGCGCGGCCATCTCGACCGTGCGCTCAGGAGGCGCGTCCTCCAACAGCGCCGCCTCGGCGGTGCTGCGCGGGTAGTAGCACCCGGTGGTGATGTAATCCACCTCCTGGGCATACCCTGTCTGTCCATAGGTAGCCGTCATCCAGTCGTAGCCACCGAAGTAATCGTTGCTGGCCCAGTTGACGCCCTCGCGCCAATACTCATGGTACCAAGACCCAACGTAGGCGCCGATTCGGATCTCCGGCTTGATCGCGCGCACCGCGGCCACTGCTTCCTTCACGAAGGAGGTGATCTGCGCGGCACGCCACTCGATCCACTGGCCGTAGAGCGGCCCGCGCACGATGGGCCGCCCCGGGATCGGGTCGATCTTGAAAATGTCGTCCGGCCAGCGTTCCACCTTCCGGCCGATCGCATCCTCAAACCGAGCCCGCGTGTAGTCGCTGAAATCGGCGTTGAACCCGCTGAAGCGCATCCGATCCAAGCTGATCCCATCCACGTCATAGTTGCGCACGATCTCCTGCAGGATGCGCAGGGCACGCGCCCGTACCTCGGGATGCACCGGGTTGAGGAAGATCGCCGAGCCCTCCTGCTCGTCGCTGCCGATCGGGACGAACTTATCCACCGTGGTGAAGCGCACGCGCTCTCCCACACGCAGGTTGCGGAGCATCCAGTCGCCCATCTGGCCGCGCCCGTAGAGGAGCAGCCCATCCGAAGGCGCCTCGACCGGCTGGCCATCGCGCATCAGATCGCAGTCCGTGACGGAGATGATCCGCATCTCCTCCGCCGGCCCGGCCAGTACAGCCAACACTCGCGTCTCATCCGGGCTGTCGCCGCGCGGCTTGCGCCAGCCGTAGCCGGGCGTGTAGGCGGTCACGACCTCGCCACTCACGGCGGTATTGACCGCGTAGATCGGCAGGCGCTGGCCATCGGCAGTCACCAGCTCGCGCCGGACCGTATAGACGACCGTCTGCCACTCAGGATGCTCGTAGGCCGGCCCGATACCCACCAGACGATGGCCATCCGCAAAGACATCGACGGCGGCATGAACCTTCAGGCCGCGCGCGTGCGCTTCGGTGATGAGAGTGCCGAGCATATCGTGGCCAGGCGGAACCTGATGGCCCTTCCACTCGGTGAGGGGCGGGGCAATCGCGGAGGGATAGAGCGCCTGCCCGCCAAACATCTTCGCGCCAAAGACGACCGTGTTCAGGTGCGCCTGCCGCATCTTCTCGACGACGCTGGCAATCCCCGCCCGTGACGAGAGCCAATCGAGGTTCGCGTAGCCATCCACCCAGATCAGCCGGCCTTCCAGGCCCGCGTGCTGAGTGAGCGGGCGCGAAAGCAGTGGCGCGGAGACACTCTGGGGAGGCGCCCCGGCCGATTGAGCCGCCAGGGGCCCGGCCATACCGAGGCACGCCCCGATCACCCCCAGCGCCCAGATGACGCGCTTCCCCACCAGACCCACACTCTCTCGCGCAAACAGAGGCACCCGCATCTCACCTCATCTCCGGAT
>JAAZEM010000010.1 GCA_012512265.1 Armatimonadota bacterium
CCGTCAACCTGCACGGTCTCTGCCTCAACTACGATAAGCTGATGGCGGTGGCGCGCAAGCACAACCTGAAGGTGATCGAGGACTGCTGCCAGGCGCATGGCGCGCAGTTCCGCGGGCGCAACTGTGGAACCTTCGGCGACGCGGCAGCCTTCAGCCTGAACCAGAACAAGTGCATCTGCAGTGGCGAGGGCGGCGTCCTTGTGACCGATAACGAGGAAGTCTATCGCGCCGCCTGCCAGCTCTGGAGCTTTGGCGAGACGCGCATGCCGGAGGAATCGCGCGACTATCACGCCTACGCCCTGGGCTGGATGTACCGCACCAACGAGCTGACCGCGGCCTACGCGCGCGCGCAGCTCCGCAAATACCCGCGCCACTTCGAGACGTTGCGACAAAACGCCGCGGTGCTGAACCGGATCCTGCCAGGCACGCGTGCCCTTATCCTGCCCGTGGAGCCAGACGGCCACCTGCACAACTGGTACAACTACAATCTGCGCATCGATTTCGACGCGGCTGGCTGGACCGGCGACCGCCGGCGCTTCCGCGCCGCCGTCAACGCCGCCCTGAACGCGGAGGGCGTGCCCACCTCCATCTGGCAGCAGTTCATTCTGCCGGAGATGACCGTCTTCCAGGCGAAGAACGCCTATGGCGGCGGCTTCCCCTGGTCGATCCCCGGCGCCGATGAAGGCGTGGATTACAACCCGGAGCGCTTCCCCGTGGCCCGGCGGCACTGCGAGAGCTATATCGCCCTGGTGATGGCCTTGCGCGCACCCAACGGCCCCGACATGGCGGAGCGTATCGCCCTCGCCATCCGCAAGGTGTTCGACCAGATCGATCAGATCGACCCGGACCGCATCCTCCAATAAGGGGGGGGATACCACATGCCAGGGAACGGCAGCTTCGCTGTCGAACCCTGGCATTGCTATTACGCGATTGGAGGAGCGATTGATGCATGTCGCGCTCATCGGAGTGCTGCTCGGGCTGCTCGCTGCCCCGGGCTTTGCGGCTGGCTTTCCGGTTCTCGAGGCAGGCCAGCAAGCGGTCATCGTCTATGAGGCGGAAGCGGAGACGGAGAGCGCCAAGGCCTATCAAGATCTTGCCTCGTACCTGAAGCGCTCGACCGGCAAGGAGTTCAAGACGGTTGCCGAGGGCGACTACCGCCCGGGCGACGGCCTGCCAATCTACGTCGGCCGCTGCCGTGCGACGGAAGAGGCGTTGCGCGGTGATCTGGCCGGCCTGGATCGCGATGCCTACATTGTTGCTGTGGAACCCACGCGCGTGATGCTCGTAGGCTCGCGGCCCTGGTCGACCTACTGGGCGGTGTGCCAGTTCCTGGAGGACTATGTAGGCGTGCGCTGGCTGATCCCGGGCCCGCTGGGCGAGGATGTGCCCCAGCATTCGACGCTCGCCGTGCCCGTGGGGAAGAAGAGCTACACGCCGGCGCTCACTTCGCGGCTGTGGAGCGGCGCGCACCACGCCGGCGACTGGAACCTGCGCCAGCGAATCCGCTCGCGTGACCAGTTCCACCACAACCTGATCCGGATCTTCACGCCCGAGAAGTATTGGGACACGCATCCGGAGTACTTCCCGCTGCATGGCAATCAGCGCTACCGGCCCGGCAAGGACGATCACTCCTGGCAGCCGTGCATGGGGATCGAGGGGACCGTCCAGGCGGCCGCGGATGCCGCGCGAGAGGCGTTCCGAAAAGACCCGGCGCTGGAATCGTTCTCCTTCGGGATGAATGATGGCCAGGGCTGGTGCGAGTGCCCCGCGTGTAAGGCAATTGACCGCCCGCTTCCCGAATGGCACGGCTTCTCGGGCGATAAGTCGGTGCTCTACTACACCTGGCTCAACAAGGTGGCCGAGAACCTGGAGAAGGACTATCCCGATAAGAAACTCGGGTGCCTGGCCTACTCCAGCGTGATCCTGCCGCCGCCCTTCAAGCTGCATCGGAACATCGTGCCTTACTTCACCTCCAACCGCGCCGACTACTTCGACCGGCGGTTCCGACAGCGCGACCAGGAGCTGTTCGCGCGGTGGTCGCGGTGCGCCACGCAGATGGGGATCTATGACTACGCCTACGGCGTTGGCTTTGCCATCCCGCGCATCTACAACCACCTCTTCCAGGACTCGGTGAAGTTCGCCTACGCGCACAACGTGCGCGGCTTCTACGCGGAGGTCTACCCCAACTGGGGCCTGGATGGGCCAAAGCTCTACGCGATGGCGCGAATCGTCTGGGATCCGAACGTCGATCTGGATGCCCTGATGAGAGACTGGAACGAGCGGATGTTCCGCGAGGCCGCGGAGCCGATGCGCCGCTACTTCGCTCTCGCCGAGGAGACCTGGCGCAAGCAGAGGGGCGCGGGCGCCTGGGCCTACCGCCTGGCGGCTGACCCCGCGCAATTCCGGATCTTCTCGCCGCGCGTTATGGAGCGGATGACCGCCTATCTGGACGAGGCCGAGCGCCTGGCGGTGGATGAGACCGTCCGAAAGCGGATCCAGTTCTTCCGGAAGACGTGGAACCTGACGCGCCTCCTGTGCGGCAACTACTGGGCCGGCGAGCGGGTGCAGCGGCTGATCGACCGGAAGGCGCCCGTCGAGCGCGTCGCGGCGGCGATGCGCGAGATGGCCGGCCAGCTGGCGACGATCGACGTGGACCGGTGGATGAAGGAGAACCACATCAGCGATGACCCGATCGCCTTCTTCCCGCCCCTCTCCGGGTGGTTCGAGCCGCTGAAGGCGGGATCGACCACGAACGCCGTCCGCTACTTCGCGAGCGTCCTGATCAACGACGCGATGGCGGAGGCCCGCCGGTCGGGCACCCCAGACGCGGCTGCGCTTCGCGACGCGATCGCCCGGCGCGTGGATGAGGTGTTTGGCGACGGTGGCTCGGAAAGCTACCGGGAGGCAGTGGCCCGTATCCGCGACATGTCGCTGAAAGTGGGAACCGTCGCGAAGCTGGATGCCCCCGTGAAGGTAGACGGGCTGCTTGACGAGGCGGTGTGGCAGAAGGCAGACGTGCTCACCGACTTCCTCAAGTGGGGCGATACGAGCCGGGCGGAGCACGTGACGAAGGTGCGCCTGGCGCGCCAGGGTGATCAGCTCTACGTCGGCCTGGAGAGCTTCCAGGACACCTCCGCGCTGGTCTGCCAGGCGGCGCCGCGCGATGGCTCGGCGTGGAAGGACGATTCCGTCGAGATCTTTATCAACAAGGGGATGGATGCCGCGCCGCACGCCCAGTTCATCATCAACGCCGCCGGCGCGTTCTTCGACCAATATGATCGCGACGGTCGGCAGAGCTACGCCGAGCGCCTGGCAGTTGACTTCGACTGCGATTGGGCCGCGAAGGTCTTCCCCGATAAGTGGACGGCGGAAGTCCGGATCCCGCTGCGAGCCCTGGGGATCGACCCGGATCGCCAGCCGCTGGTGCGCATGAACTTCGTGCGCAATGTGCAGCTACGCGAGGGGAAGGGTTCGGCGATCTCCGCGTGGTTCTCGTCCGTGCGCGCCCATGCCGATCCATTGAGCCGGGGCTGGATCGTGCTCCAGTAGCGAACACGCTGGCCGACCGTTGGGTGAGAGAACCAGCCGGGAGCTTTGGCTGGTCTCGCCGGCCGGTACCTGACGCCGATCCCCTGGGGGGTATCGCCAGGAAGCTTCCCGTGTGGTGGCCAGGTGGCCGCTTCCGATTGCTGGGCCCGGGGCACGGCCGCGTGCCCCGGGCTGGGAGAGATCCGATGCGCGACCTGCATTGTTGGGAGCAGCTTCGGCCGGAGGAGTTCTACGCCGAGCAAAGCCGGGCGCCGGTTGCCTACTGGGCCTGCGGCCCGATGGAAGACCACGGCCTGCAGAATGCCATGGGCGTCGACCCGGGAAAGGCGTATGAGATCTGTCGTCGGGCCGCGCGCCTGACGGGGGGCATCGTCTTCCCCATGGTGCCGTTCGCGCCGGCCGGCAACCCGCCGCTGTCACGCGAGGCGATGCGCTCGGGGAAGCACCCGCTGTATCCACCCAGCCTCTTCGTCAGCGTGGAGCTGTGCGAGCAGATCTACACCGAGCTGTTTGAAAACCTGGCGGAGCTGGGCTTCCGCCTCTGCGTGGCGTTTGGCGGGCACGGGCCAGCCGCGTTGCTGCTCCGGCGCCTGGCCGAGCGCCTGGGCGGGCAGCTGGGCGGGATGAAGATCCATACCTGCGGCAGCACCACCTATCTTGCTGACCTTTTGCCCGGGCTCGACCCAGAGGATCCATCCCCCGGCGCGCACGGTGGTCTCTGGGAGACGGCGATGAATGCCGCGCTCAACCCGGAGTTCGTGGACCTCACGCGGGTGCGCCACATCGACTCCAGTCCGATTCCCTCGCAGCTCAAGGGCCGGGAGGAGAGACAATGGGCCGCTATCGAACGGGCGACCCCGGAAATTGGCGAGCGCCTGCTGGATACGGCCGCCCGTCGCTTGGCCAGCGAGGTGGAAGCCCTCCTGGCAGGTATCGAGGACGCGGCGACCCCTTGAGGACGGCGACCGGTGCCGGCGCCAGTAGTGGCAAGGGATGTTTGGTTGCGCTCGCTCCCCCCCGGGGCGCTCTGCCGTGGGGGGAGCGAGCCGGCCATCAGCTCCAGGGCGACGGGACCTCCAGGAGCGCCTGCGCCAGACCGAGAATCGTGCGCATGCCGTTGTACACGTTGGCCAGCCAGATCTCCTCGGGCGGCGTCTCTTCGGGGAAGTTGCCTTTGAACCCGGCTTTCTCCTCGTACGTGAGCGCGTAGATCCCCAGGTTGGCAGGGAAGAAGTGGCTGTTGAACCAGGTTCGCGTGCCCTTCACCACCAGTTTCAGGTCGGGGCCGCCGGCCTGCACCGTCTTTTCGCGCGTCAGCTGCTGCAGCTTCACGAGATCGCCGTGGTTCCCGGAGGTGTGCTCGGGCGGGCAGATGCCCAGCCACGGGTCAGTGCTGTGCGAGTGCATGTCCAGGTAGCAGTCGACCCGGCGCTGGCGGAGATACTCGAGCATCTGCCGGGTTTCGACCGCCGTGGCCTCGGTTCGGGAGCAGGGGCGGTTGATGTCAGCGCCCGCGTCGTTATAGCGCGCCCCCAAATAGCCGACGCGATCCAGCTTTCCGGTGAGGTCTGATTCCGGGGTCCACGGGCCGAAGACGCGCTTGCGGTCGAGCGTCCTCCCATTCTTCCAGAAGCCGACGTGCAGGTGGTTGACGACCTCAAACGGCATGCCGACGTAGCTCTTGACGACGGCGCGCGCGGCCGCGTCCGGGTTGAAGAAGGGCATCAGGTAGAAGCCGACGCGACGCGCCACCTCAGTGAGGGCCGGCCAGGCTTGGCCGCGCAGGTCCGAGCCACAATCGAGAACCCGGATCGTGTTGACGACGGCGGCGACGCCCTCCACCTCGGTGCCGTGGGTGCCGCCGGTGACGCATAGGGTGCGCTCGGGCGCATCGGGGCCGCAATAGACCACGGTTAGGTCGCGCCCGCCCGCGCTCTTGCCGGCGCTCTCGATGCGGCCTTTGTGTAGCCCTCTCAGGAAGCCGCGCACCTCCTCATACCCGGCGAGATAGTAATCCGGCACATCCAGGTATTTCGCGATCTCCTCGTCGCACGGCCAGGGCCACGCGGGGTTGCTGTTCCAAATCTTCATGTATCTTCCCAATCGGTGTCTCTGATGGCTAGGACTCGCGCTTCTCGCCCCGCCCGACCGCGTCATACCACCAGGAGAGGAACGGCTCGCTCAGCCACTCCTCTGGGTGGGCGATGAGCGTCGCCAGGATCGTATCGACCATGTCGCGGGCATAGATCGCGCGCAGGGTGGCCGAGCCGATTTTGCCGAGGCGGACCAGCCCCAGGCTTTCCAGGTGCTGGCCCATCCGCTGGAAGTTGTAGTTGGGCCAGGTGAACCGGGGGGGATCGGTGAGTCCCCTGCGCCTCTGCTCGTAGTACTCCTGGATGTCCTCCCAGCGGCTGATCCGGCGGTCAAGTTCCGCGCGGCGCTCCGGGGGCGCCTGTTGCAGCGCCCACTCAACCAGGCGGCTCTGGCAGTAGTGGCCCATCGTGTTGACGGTGAAATCGACCCCGATGAAACAATAGTGCGCGTTCCATTGGTAGAGCCGCTCCCAGGGGCTCGCCTCGGCGAACGCCTCGTCGCGGTAGATACACGGCCGGAGGCCCCACTTGCCGTGGTCCGCGGTGAGCTCGGCGGCGCGCCGGCCGATGGCGGAGATCGAGTGGGTGGGGTTGTTGCTGCGAATGCTGTCCGGGCGCTGGCGGAACGTCTCGGTGATGATGCCCGGGTAGGAGGGCGAGGTCTCCGGGTCCCAATCAGCCAGGTCCTGCGTGCCGTTCCACCACAGCGTCGGCACGGCCACGGTACCCTCCGGCCCGACTGCGCGCAGGAAGCCCTCGATCACCGTATTCGGGCCACCCACCGCGTGGCCCATGCTGCTCAACGAGCTGTGGAACATCACCGTATCGCCCGGCTGCACGCCGACGCTGCGTGCCCCGGCAGCCACATCCTCAACGGTGACTCTCACCGATGGATCTCCCGGTTCAGGCCTCATCCGTTCCATCTCCCTTCCCAGGGCGCCCCGCAGTTGCCACGCGGGGTAGTGCGACCAAGATCGTTCGCGCTTCCGGAGGCAACTCCTTTCCTCTCATTTCGTGCGAGCCTCCCCGGAGGCCTCTTCTCTCGGGCGCCCCTGGCCAGTACGTCCGGCGCGGTACCGGCCATGTGAGGGTATCGCGCCAGGAGGAGAGCGCCGCGTCTGGGGCGCACCTGGAAGATGAGGGGGGGAGCGCCACCGCACGCACCGAAACCACAGGACGGGAGGGGCGCGGGTTTCGGCCTGCCGGCCCCCTCAAGAGCGACCTGGGCGAGGAGTGGAGCGATGAAGAACGTTTTCGACATTCGGGAGTACGGCGCGTCATCGGAGCCCGGCGCCATCAACACGCGCGCCATCCAGAGCGCGATCGATGCCTGCCACGCCGCAGGCGGGGGCGTGGTCTACTGCCCACCAGGCACCTTTGTCACCGGCACGCTCTGGCTGAAGAGCCACGTCACGCTCTACCTGGAGGCGGGGTGCGTGTTGCTCGGTAGCCCGCGCCGGGCCGATTATGAGGAGAACCTGCCCTTCCCGGAGTCGGTTGCCTTCGCGTCCGAGAAGGTCAGCGATGCCCACCTGATAGTCGCCTACCAGGCGGAGCAGGTGGCGATCACCGGTCGCGGGCGGATCGATGGCAACAGCGCGGCGTTCCTGCCGTTCCTGGCGCAGGGCACGAATGGAGGCGCCAGGAGCTGGGAGTGGCGCCCCGGGCAGATGCTCTTCTTCTGCCGATGCCGCGGGGTGCGCGTCGAGGGCGTAGAGCTGGTCAACTCCCCCTACTGGACGCTCTTCTTCCATGGGTGCGAGCAGGTGACGGCGCGCGGGATTGTGATCGCCAATCCGGACGACACGCCCAATGGCGACGGGATCGACATCGATTGCTGCCGCGACGTGACGGTCGATTCGTGCCAGATCCGCTCGGGAGACGACAGCATCACCTTGCGGGGGAACGCGAAACCGCTGGGCGACCGCCCGATGCCGTGCGAGAACGTCACCGTGACCAACTGCACGCTGCACTCCGCGTGCAACGCGATCCGCGTGGGCGTGGGCTCGGGGCTCGTCCGCAACTGCGTCTTCTCCAACCTGGTCATCCACGACTCCAACGTGGGAATCAACGTCATCTCGCGCTACTCGAGCGCGTCCGAGGGTGTGGAGATCCGGCGCGTTCGCTTCGACAACGTCGTGATCGACGCACGGATGCCGCTCTACGTCTCCGCTGGCGTGGAAGGCCAGGTACCGGTAGCCGATCTGGCGTTCACCGGGATTACGGCGCGCGGCACCACCATCAGCTACATCGGGGGCACCCAGAACAACCCGGTTTCTGGCATCACCTTGCGAGACGTGGAGCTGACGCTGCGGGGCGGCGCCGGCAACCAGAGCTTCAACCCCGAGTTCGTGGGGTGCCCAAGCTGGACGCTCCGCTCGCAAGGCGTGCCATGCGCGCTCGCGATCACCGAGGCTGAGGAGGTGCTCCTTCAGAACGTGCGCATCCGCTGGGAGGAGCTGGACGGGCCGTGGGAGTACGGCCTCTTCGCGCGAGGCGTGCGCGACCTCGCCCTCTCTCACGTGGACCTCTCTTCGCCCCCGGTGGCAGGCGAGGGCGCGGCGGCGATCCATTGCGTGCGCTGTTCCGAGGTCCTGTTGCGCGGCTGCCGCGCTGGCAAGGGCACGCGCCGGTTCCTCTCCGTAGCGAAAAGCCCCGAGGGCGCAGGCGTCCGCCTGCTGGGCAACGACTTCGCAAATGCGGAGGCTGCGTTCGCCAGCGATGCGCCGGTGCTGGAAGCCGGCAACCTGTATTCCGGCGGCGCGCGCCTCGGATGAGCGCGTCTGCCCGGCGGTCCGGAGCCGGGTAGGGATCGGCGTGGCTTCCGAGAACTGTTATGGCAAAGGTGCCCGCGCACGGGCGGCGCGGGCCATGGGAAAAGGACAGGGGAAAGAACCGATGGCAGTCCGGATGGGCTTTATTGGCACGGGCGGGATCGCCCAGGGCCACATGGACCGGCTCTCGCAAATCGAAGGCGTCGAGCTGGTCAGCTTCTGCGACGTCAATCTCGACCGTGCCCGCGCGGCCGCGGAGAAGTTTGGCGGGCGAGCCTACAGTGACTTCGCGAAGATGCTGGAGGGAG
>JAAZEM010000123.1 GCA_012512265.1 Armatimonadota bacterium
CGGTGGTAAAGGCGGCTGACGCCCTTGGCATCGACGAGGATGGAGCCCACCTTCAGGCGCGAGAGGAAGGTGCTGCTCATCCCCTTGCGCCCCTTGTCGAGGAAGTCTTGCAGCGAGAAGTGAGACCCAACCAGGACGATCAGGCGCGCGCCCTTGCGCTCCATGAGGATCATCGCGACATCCTCGCTGGTGCCGAGGGCCCGGAGCACCGAGGCAGGGACTCCCAGCTTGCGCGTTCTGGCCAGGCCCGGGGCATGCGCGGTCTCATCCTCCGGTTCCGTCGAGCCCGGCTTGCGCGGATAGCCGTGGACGATCACCTCCGCGCCACAGCGCAGGGCTTCGTCACTCACGGAATCCATGTCGCCGAGAATGATGTCGGGGCGCAGGCGCATCTCCAGGAGCGCGTCGGCACCGCCATCCACGCCCACGAGAACCGGGCGTTTGTCACGGACGTAGGGGAGGATCGCTTGGAGATCCTCGCGGTAGCCCTCGCCTCGGACCACGATGAGGACATCGCGTCCGTGGATGCGTGCTCGAAGCTCGGGGAGTGCCTGCTCATCAAAGAGAAGCGTCCACTCCTCGGAGAGGTAGTCGAGGGTGTTGCGGACGAACGCCTCCATCTCGACGGAGATGTTGGCGCGCGCGCGCGTCAGGGCTTCATCCAGGAGCGCACGAGTGAACGGACGGGCTGCGGCAATGCGCTGGCCGCCTTCATAGATTCCCCCATCCTCGCGGATCTCGATCACCGTGCCGGGGGCCACACGCTCCAGTAGATCCGGGTCGGCGCTGTCGAACAGGGGGATACCCGCCGCCAGGATCGCGCCCGGGCCGCCCGCCGGATACCGCCCAGTGAGCGAGACGGCGCAGTTGATGACGGCGGAAACCCGCCGGTCGATGAGTGCGTTGGCGCAGACGATATCGATATCGGGGTGATCGATAATCGCGATATCGCCGCGGTGCAAGAGGGGTATGAGCTTTTTCGTTTTTCGTCCGGGGCGGGCAGCGCCCCGAATGGCTCGTGCCAGGGGAAGCCGCATCAGCGCTCCGCTCCCCCGGACGAGCGCGAGAGCATCTCTCGCGCGTGTTCTCTGGCCATCGCCGAGCCCTCCTGACCGCCCAGCATCCGCGTCAGCTCGTCCACACGTTCCTCATCCGTGAGGCGGCAGAGGCGGATGACCGTGCGCTCCCCCTGGATCTCCTTGCGGACCGTGAAATGGAGATCGCCCCGGCTGGCTACCTGGGGCAGGTGGGTGACGCAGAGGACCTGCTTCTCCTTCCCCAAAGCCGCCAGCTTCTCCCCAATGACGTGCGCAGTGCGCCCGCCGATCCCCACATCCACCTCGTCGAAAATGAGGGTCGGCACGCGATCCACCCGCGCCAGGATCGACTTGAGCGCGAGCATGACGCGCGACAACTCGCCTCCAGAGGCGATTCGCGCCAATGGCTTCAGCGGCTCGCCCGGGTTAGGCGAGATCAGGAACTCGACGCGGTCGGTCCCGGTGGGGCCCAGCGCGCCTATCTCAAGCGCCACGCGGAAGCTCGTCTTCTCCATCGCGAGCGCGGCGAGCTCTGTCTCTACCTCGTCCTGAAACCGTCCCGTCGCCTCGTACCGCAGCTGGGTGAGCCGTTCCGCGAGGGATGTGATCTCGGCGTGGACGGCCTCGCGCTGCTGGCGCAGCTCCGCTTCGCGCTCCTCGGAGTGGGTCAGCCCATCCAGCTCCGCCGCGAGTTGCTTGCGATAGGCGAGGATCTCCGCGATCGTATCGCCATACTTGCGCTTCAGGTGCTGGATCGCGATGAGGCGCTCCTGGACCTCCTCCAGGCGCTCCGGGTTGAATTCGATGCTGTCGCGATAGGTGCGGAGCTCCTTCGCGACATCCTCCAGCTGGTAGAGCGCCGATGCGACCGGCTCGAGGAGGGAGGAAGCGGAGCGGTCGACCTCGGCCAGACCCTCCAGGAGCTCCTGGCACGCGGCTAGACTATCGAGGAGCGCGTCGTCGCCACGGAGCCGGTCATAGGCCTGGCTCGCGTTTAGGAACAGTTTCTCGGCGTTGGCGAGCCGCAGGCGCTCCGCTTCCAGCTCCTCTTCCTCGCCATCGCGGAGGCCGGCGGCATCGATTTCCTGGATCTGGAACTGGTAGAGGTCCACCTTACGCGCCCGGTCGCGCGCGTCGGTGGTCAGCTTCTCGATCTGCTCGTCGAGCGAGGTCAGCGCGCGAAAGCGTTCGGCGAAGCGCGCGCGCAGCTCCATCACCTCGGGGCCCGCCCAGGCATCAAGCAGGTCCAGATGGCGCGATACCGAAAGGAGCGATTGGTGCTCATGCTGGCCATGCACATCGATCAGGGTGTGCCCGAGAGCGCGCAGCATGGAGACGGTTGCCAGGCGACCATTGATACGGCACTGGCTTTTGCCGCTGGCCTGAAGCTCGCGGGTGACCAGGAGCAGATCCTCTTCGCTCTCGATTCCGGCTTCCGCCGCAGCCGCCCGGGCCTCGGGCGCGTCCGACAGATCGAAGGCTGCCTGGACGACGGCGCGCTGGGCCCCCGTGCGGATGAGATCGTAGTCGGCGCGCATTCCCAGGACGGCACTGATGGCGTCGATAATGATCGATTTGCCCGCGCCTGTCTCCCCGGTCAATACGTTCAGCCCGGGGCCGAAACGGACACTCAATTCATCAACCAGTGCAAAGTCCGTGATGTGCAGTTCGGATAGCATAGGTGGATCCACGCGGCCGTAGGCCGCCCTGTCTATTCTACCATTCGCAAGCGTTTCACGCAACGGCAGGGACGTGGCTCTCTCCCATAGAGGGGGTTCGCGCGCGCAGCGAGAATGCATCCAGAAGGCTTTCGGCGAAGAGGCCGCTCTTCTGGTGATGCCAGCCACCGGCGGGCGCCAGGACGAGGCGTCGGTCGAGTGGGCGCCTGGAAGGAGACAAGATGGATAACCGCCCCGTGCTAGAGCGCTTGTTTGCGTCCGGCGGGATTGCCCTCCGACGTAGCCCGCTGCTCGAGAGCCCCCCGCCCCGTTGCGCACTCCCCGGCTGTGGGACCGGATTGAGGGCATGCTCCTCGGGCTCGCCATTGGCGACAGCCTGGGCAACACCACGGAGGGCTTGCTGCCGGACCAACGCGCCCAGCGGTATGGCACCATCCGCGATTACCTGCCGAATCCCCGCGCGGAGAACCGCCCGGTTGGCCTTCCCTCGGAGTACACTCAGCTGGCGATGTGGACCCTGGAGCAGCTTCTGGCGGATAAGGGCCTGGTACCCGACCACCTGGCGCGCCGCTTCTGCCAGCAGTGGATCTTCCGCGTGAGCCGCACTCTCCGCGAGTTCATCCGCCGCTATAAGGATGAGCAGGTTCCCTGGGAGAGGGCGGGGGTAGCGTCCGCGGGGAATGGCGCGCTCGCGCGGATCGCCCCCATCCTGGTGCCCCACCTGCAGCAGCCTTCGCCGGCGCTATGGGCCGATGTCGCCCTCGCTGCCATGCTCATTCACAACGACCCGGCCTCTATCGGCTCCTGCCTGGCCCTGGAACGGCTCCTCTGGGAAGTGATGGGGCTCTCATCCGTCCCGGATCCCAGGTGGTGGGTTGATCACTTCTGCTCCACGCTCCACCCCCTGGAGGGCGAGGCGACTTACGAGACGCGCTCGCCGCATGTGCCTTATCGGGGGCCCCTCTGGCTCTTTGTCGAGGCGCGCGTCCCGCGGGCAGTCAGCGATGGCCTATCTGTACGCGACGCGTGCGATTGGTGGCACTCTGGCGCCTACCTGATGGAGACCGTTCCCTCGGCGCTCTTCATCCTCGCCCGCTTCGCGCACGACCCCGAAGAGGCGATCGTGCGCGCCGTCAACGACACGAAGGATAACGACTCCATCGCCGCTATCGTGGGCGCGGTCGTGGGCGCTCTCCACGGCAGAAGCGGCCTGCCCGCCCGATGGATTGACGGCCTGCTGGGAAGAACCGACGCCGCTGATGACGGGCAGGTGTTCGAGCTGGCCCTGAAGGCAACCGGCGGTACGGTGTGTCGCGTGGATGAGCTGCGGCCCGACGATATCCTGACGTCCGTCGATAACGTGCGTCCGGGAGATACCGTCTTCTTCGTGCGCCAGGCGGATCACGAGGTCGAGCTCCGGGCCTTGAGCCAGGCACACCGGAAGGCGTTCACCGGAATCCGGTATCGTGTGGTTCAGGGAGACGAGCCGGGAAGCATACTCTTCACCCTGGAATAGGCCGCCGCACTCCACTCTCGGGCGAGGGACGCCCGCCAGCCAGAATCGGTCTTTGCGCGTCCTGGACTCTCGCCCAGAGATTCCGTCATGAGAGGGGCGCACGCACGCGCGGAGCTCGAAGCTCCGC
The DNA here is from genome assembly GCA_012512265.1 of Armatimonadota bacterium. Classification (GTDB taxonomy): domain Bacteria; phylum Armatimonadota; class JAAZEB01; order JAAZEB01; family JAAZEB01; genus DUUU01. The sequence goes on from JAAZEM010000123.1 coordinate 4,360, forward strand.
GCTGCTTTACGGCAACGCCCCTGCGGGGCTTCCCCTCCCAGCCACTGCCGTTTTGAGACATCCGGGTGTATCGCCCAATCCAGCCCGGCGGGGCTTCGCTCGCAAGCAGCGCGGTGCTTTTAGCGCCGCGCGCCGGGTTGCGCGCTGCTTCCGGGGCTTCGGATTCCTTATCTCGGAATCCCAGCTCGCCACGCGTGCTTGTGTCGTCTCCTCGCTTTGTGGTATCCTGTGGCAGGGGGATGGACAGAGGATGGTGATCATATCGGGCGGGACGCTCCTGGACGGGACCGGGGCGCCGCGCATCGTAGCGGATGTTGCCCTTTCGGGAGACACGATCGTCGCTATCGGAGACCTTCGTGATGCCGCGGGCACCCGGATCGATGCCCGCGGTCGCTTCGTGACACCCGGGTTTATCGACCTGCACACTCACTCGGACGCGACGGTCCTGGGCTTCCCGTCGATGTCGAGCAGCGTGCGCCAGGGGGTGACGACGGAGGTATCCGGGAACTGCGGGATGCAGGTTGGCTTGGCCCTGGGCACCCCCGAGTTTGAGCTCGAGCAGCGGCTCTACCACGGCCCGCGCCCCTTCTGCTGGACCTCGCTCTCAGAGTTCGCCGCTCAGGTCGAAGAGCAGGGGATTGCCGGCAACCTGGCGTTTCTGGCGGGGCATGGCACGCTGCGCAAGCGCGTCATGGGCTGGCAACGTGGTGCGCCGACCCCGGAGGATCTGGCCCGGATGCGCGCCTTTCTCCGGCAGACGCTAGAGGATGGGGCGTTTGGCCTCTCCACCGGCCTGGAGTATCCGCCCGGCTCCTACGCCACTCACGCCGAGATTGCCCCTCTGGTGGCCGAGGTGGCCACGGTAGGTGGGGTGTACACGACGCACCTGCGCAACGAGGGTGACCACCTCGCCGAGGCCGTGGAGGAGGCGCTGCGGGTGGCGCGCGAGACCGGAGCGCGCCTGCAGATCTCGCACCTCAAGGCAGAGGGCCGGCGCAACTGGGGCAAGGCGTGCGAGATGCTCGCGCGCATCGACGCCGAGCGCGCCGCGGGCATCGATGTCGCCTGCGACGTCTATCCCTATACCGCGTTTATGACGGGGCTTTGGGTTGTGGCGCTGCCCGCCTGGGCGCAAGAGATGCCCGCCGAAGAGATCTCGGAGCGGCTGAAGGAGCCCGGCTTCCGTGACCGCGTGGCGAGCGACATGGCCGAGATGGAGATCGATTGGGAGCAGCTGCAGATCGCGATCGCTCCGCAGGACCGTTCGCTGCAGGGGCGTTCCGTGGCCGAGATCGCTCGCGAGCGCGGCATAGCACCACACGAGGCGGTTCTGGATCTCCTGACGGAAGGGCTTGTGGTTGCAATCGTCTTCGCCATCTCGGAGGAGGAGATGCGGACGGTGCTGCGCGCGCCCTTCACCAGCGTCGCCTCGGATGGCACCACGCGCGTCGCTTCGGAGGCGGCGGACGAGGACCGCGTCCACCCGCGCTGCTTCGGCACCTTCCCGCGGGTGCTGGGCCGCTACGTGCGGGAGGAAGGGCTTCTCTCGTGGGAAGAGGCGATCCATCGGATGACCGGGCTGCCGGCGAGCCGGCTTGGTCTGCGTCAGCGCGGCGTCATTCGGCCGGGTGCCCGCGCCGACCTCGTTGTCTTCGATCCCGCGACGGTACTGGACACGGCCACTTTCGTGACGCCGGCCTGCTACCCACAGGGAATCGAGCACGTCTTTGTGAACGGCGTCGCCGTCGTGCGCGACGGCGAGGAGACAGGAGCGCGGCCAGGACGTGTGCTCCGCAGAGGCCAGGCCGAGTAGGCCGCCGCGGGCAGGAGATAAGATGCCCTCACGACCGCTCCACATCGGAATAGAAGCGCGCTACCTCTTCGCCCGGGCAAAGACGGGCATCGAGAACTACACGACGCAGCTCGTTCTCCATCTGGGCCGCCTGCCCGATTTGCCGCCCGTCACCCTTTACACGGATGCGCCTCCCGAGGAGACGGACGCGGTGACCGCGGAGATCCTGCGCACCCCGAGCCTGCGCGTGTGCGTCGTGCCCCGGCGTCGGCTGTGGCTGAAGGTGTGGCTTCCCAGGGCAGCGCGCCGGGATGGGGTCACCGTGATGCACTTCCCGGGGAGCATCTTGTCGCTCCTCCGACCCTATCGGGCGGTCACCACGATCTACGACCTATGCAACGTGCGCTATCCGATGCTCGCGGTGGGGAATGAGGCCCGCCTGATGCAAGGAGTGGTGCGCAAGAGCGCGCTTGCCGCGACGCGAGTAATCGCGATCTCGCAGGCGACCGCCGATGATATCGCGGAGCTTTACGGCGTGCCGCGCGAGCGCATCGTTGTTACGCCGCTCGCGCCGGATCCTCGTTTTCAGCCGGTGCCGGACGCGGCGGCGCGTGTCGCCGCGCGCTATGGCCTGCGCTCGCCGTATCTCCTCTTCGTGGGCACTCCCTACCCGCGGAAGAACCTCGCGCGGGTGCTCGATGCCTTCGCCCAGCTTGGTCCGGCAGGGAAGGGGGTCACCCTCGTGATTGCGTCGCGCAAGGAAGAGGCGGCCGCGGAGGTGCTGGCACGGGCGCGGGTCCTCGGCGTGGAGGAGCAGGTGCGCTTCCTGGCCGGCGTGCCGGATGAGGAGATGCCGGCGCTCTTCTCAGCGGCCCAGATGCTGGTGCATCCGGCGCTGTGCGAGGGCTACGGGCTCACACTGGTGGAGGCGATGGCGTGCGCTACTCCGGTGATCACCGCGAACCGGTCGTCGATGCGCGAAGTGGCGGGAGATGCGGCGCTCCTGGTCGATCCGGAGAAACCGGGCGAGATCGCCGGCGCCATCCGGCGCCTCCTGACCGATCCGGAGGCACGCGAGATGTGCATCCGCCGGGGCGCTGAGCGGGTGGCCGGGCTTACCTGGGAGAGAACGGCGCGCCTGACCCTGGATGCTTACCGCGCGGCGCACGAAGGGAAGTGAGGGACGCGATGGTCTCCGTTGTAGCTACCGTGTGGAATGAGGCCGGGTCGTTGCAGGAGTTCCTCCGGGCTCTCCTCGCGCAGACGCTCCCCGCGGATGAGATCGTGATCTCTGACGGCGGGTCCACCGATGGAACGCGCGAGCTTCTCCAGGAGGTGGCACACGAGGAGCCGCGCGTGCACCCGATCCTGTTGCCGCGATCCAACCGCTCTGTGGGTCGCAACGCCGCCATCGAGGCTGCCAGGAACGAGATCATCGCCGTGACGGACGCCGGCTCGCGCGCCGATCCCGACTGGTTGGAGCGGATCACCGCGCCCCTGCGCGCCGACCCGACAGTGTGCATGGTGGGCGGCTACTACCGGGCGCTCGCCAGGAGCCCGCTCCAGGAAGCGATCGCCGCAGCCACGGTGGTGCCACCGGAACGCGTGGATCCCGAGACGTTCCTTCCAAGCAGCCGATCGCTGGCCTTTCGCAAGGAGGCGTGGGCGCGGGTAGGCGGCTACCCAGAGTGGTCGGACCACAACGAAGATACGATCTTTGCCCTGGCGTTGCGCCGGGCCGGCTGTCGCATGGTGTTCGTTCCGGACGCGGTCGTCTCGTGGGAGCCTTCTCCCGACCTGCGCCGGCTTTTCAAGCAGTTCTACCGCTATGCGCGCGGCGATGCGCAGGCGGGGCTCTTCTTCGGGCACTACTGGAAAAACCTCGCCATCCCGGCCGCGGGAGCGGCCTACCTCCTCGGGCGCCGGCATCCGCGGCTGCGCGCCGCGGTGGGCGCAGGCGTGGGCCTTTATCTCGCGAAGCAATCCCTGCGCGCGCTGCGCCAGACACGTAGCGCCGCGGCCACCGCGCTCACCCCCGCCGTTGCGCTGACGCTGGATATGGCCCACCTGACGGGATACGTCCACGGCATTCTCGACCGGCCGGCCATTCGCCGGGCGCGCGAGGATGCGCCCGGCGAGTGAGGAACGACCGCCTCTTCCTTGACTTCGCACCGGGGACGTGGTACACTGCCAGGTGGCGCCACGCCTCGCGCGGTGCGGGCGCCAGTTGCCATCTGCTACCGCGCGTGGATGCCTGTACTTATGGATCTCCTGGAACAGTTGAACCCGGTGCAGCGTGAAGCAGTGACGCATCCGGATGGACCGTTGCTCATCTTTGCCGGCGCAGGCTCGGGGAAGACGCGCGTGCTCACCCACCGAGTTGCCTGGCTCATTCGCGAGCGCGGGGTGCACCCCGCGCACATCCTCGCGGTCACGTTCACAAACAAGGCCGCGAAGGAGATGAAAACCCGGATTGCTAGTCTTGTCGGCTCCCTGGAGGAGAGCATCTGGATCGGCACCTTCCACGCTCTCGCCGCGCGCATGCTGCGGATGCATGGAGAGCATATCGGCCTGGATCCTGGCTTCGTGATCTACGACGACAAGGACCAGGAGACCGTGGTGAAGGAGTGCTACCGGGAGCTTGATATCGATGAGAAGAAATACGCTATCCGGGCCACTCTCAACGCGATCAGCCGGGCCAAGGAGCGGCTGATCGAACCCCGGGAGTACGGCCGCACTGCGATGGACTCCTTCGAGCGCGTCGTTGCCAACGTCTACCCGGCCTACAATCACAAACTGCGCCTCAACAACGCGCTCGATTTCGACGACCTCATCGGCTGCGCCGTAAAGCTGCTCCGCGAGGCCCCCTCGGTGCGCGAGGAGATCCAGCATCGCTTCCGACAGGTGCTTGTGGACGAGTTTCAGGATATCAACCACGCGCAGTATGCCTGGATGCGCCTGGTGGCCGGGAAGCACGGCAACGTCACCGTGGTCGGCGACGATGACCAATCGATCTACTCGTGGCGCGGCGCCGATGTCGGCTTCATCCTCGCTTTCGAGAGGGACTATCCCGACGCCCGGGTGGTGAAGCTGGAGCAGAACTACCGCTCGACGCAAAAGATTCTCAGTGCCGCGCATGGCGTGGTCAGCCGCAACCGGATGCGCGTCGACAAGAAGCTGTGGACCGACGGCCCGGAGGGCAAAGAGGTCACGGTTTACTCGGCCTATGACGAGTATGACGAGGCGCGCTACGTCTGCCAGATGATCGCGGCAGGATGCATGGGGAAGGGGCGGAGCTACCGTGACCACGCGGTGCTCTACCGGATGAACTCGCAATCGCGCGCGCTGGAGGACGAGCTGCGCAGGATGGGGATCCCCTATCGCGTGGTGGGCGGGCTCCGGTTCTACGACCGCAAAGAGGTGAAGGATCTGATTGCCTACCTGCGCCTGGTCGCCAACCCGGCCGACTCCATCTCGCTGCGCCGCGTGATCAACGCTCCGCCGCGCGGGATTGGCGCCACGACGATGGCGCGGCTGGGCGACTACGCCATGAGCGAGGGAACCTCGCTCTTCGAGGCGATGCGCCGCGCCGGCCGCGCCCAGGGGATACAGCCGGCGATCCGCAAGCGAGTCGCCGACTTCGTCCTCCTCATCGACGGCCTTCGCGAGCTGGCCGCCACCGCGACCGTTCTCGACACCCTGAAGGCGATCATCGCGCGCACGGGCTTCGAGCAGACGCTGCAGGGCGAGACCGTGATTGAGACCGATTCACGGAAGGCGAACGTTCAGGAGCTGCTGAAGGTGGCGGAGGAGTTCGTTGGAGGGGGCCACGGCTCGGCCCTCAGCGCGTTCCTGGAGGAGATGGCGCTCGTCTCTGATGTCGATAACCTGCGCGAGGATGAGGATGGCGTGGCGCTGATGACGTTGCACGCCGCTAAGGGCCTGGAGTTCCCGGTGATCTTCATGGTCGGCCTGGAGGAGGGGATCTTCCCGCACAGCCGCTCGATGGGCGACGATGCCGCGCTGGAAGAGGAGCGCCGGCTCTGCTACGTGGGCATCACGCGCGCCATGCAGGAGCTGTACCTGCTGCACGCCTGCCGGCGTGCCTCCTGGGGCACGCCCCAATACAACCCGCCTTCCCGATTCCTGAAAGACCTGCCCCCATCGGCAATCGCGCGAGACGCGGAGAGCGCCCGCTTTGGCCAGGCTGGCACGACCGTTTCCTTGTCCCCGCCCCCGAGCCCTCGCGTGGCAAACCGTCACGATTGGGAATGGGATTCGCCTTCGGCCAGCACACAGCCGGGCACGCCCCTCGACGCGGAGGCGATCCTAGCGCGCTACCGGCCGGCAGAGCCGGCTTTCCGGCCAGGAGACAAGGTGCAGCACGCCACCTTTGGCACGGGCGTGGTCCTCAGCGTCGAAGGCGAGGGCGACACCGCGGAGGTGAGAGTGCACTTTGCCGGCAAGGGGATGAAGCGGCTGGCGCTTGCCTACGCGCAGCTCTCGAAGCTGGGGAGTGGGGTCGGCGAACCCGGGGGTGAGGATCCGGCGCCAGAAGAGAGCGCGGCGGTCGATGCGCCCGAGGCCACGGAGGTGGTCCTCTTCGCGCGGGGCGACCGGGTGGTACACCGCCGTTTCGGCACCGGCACCGTGGTCTCCGTGCATGGCGAGGGTCCGACGGCGGAGGTAACCGTGCAGTTCGGCCATGCTGGCACCAGGCGCCTGGATCCGGTGATCTCTGGACTGGAGAGGGTCCGCCCGGCATGATGCATCCGCTCCGACCCCTCCATGTCGGCCCGGTCGTGGTCGATCCCCCCCTGATTCTCGCCCCGATGGCCGGATTCACCCACTATCCGTTCCGGCTTCTCTGTCGCGAGCAGGGCGCGGGGCTTGTCTGCTCAGAGTTCGTCAGCAGCCACGGCCTGGTCCGCCGGATGAAGAACACCTGGGTGCTGGTCGACCTGCACGATGACGAGCGTCCCGTGTCGGTGCAGATCTTCGGCGCGGATCCCGCGGTAATGGCGGATGCCGCGCGCATGATCGAGGACGCGGGTGCGGATATCATCGATATCAACATGGGGTGCTGGGTGCCCAAGGTCTCCAAGACAGGCGCAGGTGCAGCGCTCCTGCGCTCTCCTGAGACGGCCAGCGCCGTCATGCGCGCCGTGGCCGAGGCCGTTCGCGTGCCGGTGACCGTGAAGATCCGGATGGGGTGGACAGGCCAGAACCTCACCGGGATTGATATTGCCCGCCTGGCGGAAGACGCGGGGATCCGTCTGATCACCATCCACGCGCGCCCGGCCACCCGTGGCTACGCGGGCAACGCCGATTGGGACTACATCGCCCAACTGAAGGCATCCGTGTCGATTCCGGTCGTGGGCAATGGCGATGTCCGCTCGCCCGAGGATGCGCTACGTATGTTCCGACATACCGGATGCGATGCCGTCATGATTGGCCGCGGTGCGTTGGGCAACCCGTGGCTCTTCCGGCGTTGCCTCGCCTTCCTGCGTACCGGCGACCCGGGGCCCGAGCCGGGCGTTCAGGAGCGCATGGAGACGGCGGCGCGGCATGTGCGTCTCGCCCTCGCCGAAGGCCCGGAGGATGTGGTCATCCGCGAGATGCGCGCGCATCTCGCCCACTACGTCAAGGGCTTTCCGGGGGCAGCGCCCCTGCGCGAGCGCCTGATGCACCTCACTCGCGCGGATGAGGTTCTTGAAAGCCTCGCCGCGGCCGCCACATCCCTCCCCGCGGGGACCGCCGGCTCCTAGAAGCCGGCCCGGCTGCCGGCGCGCGCTGATCGGGACCGGCCGAGCGCAATCCTCCGCACCTTGGGAGCCCCGGGTGTTCGCCCCCCTATCCATCCGTGTCCGTTCATCCGAGGTTCGGTGCCGGGAATCGCGCATGAATACTTGACAGGCGCTCGTAGCCCTGGTAAGCTCTGTCTGGCGGCACGGTTATCGGGCTGCCTTGGGAAAAGATGCCCTGCACGGGGCAGTGGTCTGCCGGGATGAAGCGGTCTATCGGGGCTCAATCCCGGCTAGAAGGAGCATGAATGAAACGTCGTGGTTTTACCCTGATCGAATTGCTCGTCGTCATAGCCATCATCGCTATACTAGCGGCGATCCTCTTTCCGGTGTTTGCCCGGGCCAGAGAGAATGCGCGCAAGGCGAACTGCGCCTCAAATCTGAAGCAGATAGGCCTGGCGATCCTCGCCTATGCGCAGGATTACGACGAGATGCTCCCCAAGTACTCGCTGAAAAACGTGCCTACCACGGCCAACGACTGGCACGAAGTCATTGACCCCTACATCAAGAACACCCAGATCAAGAAGTGTCCGAGTCTCAACGCGGCCCTGGGCTATGGGGCGAACTGGCGGCACATCATCTGCTACCCCAAGGAGGACGACGCTGCCATGGGCAAGGATGTGACCCTTGCGCAGCTCCAGCGCCCAGCGGAAGACCTGGTGGTCTGCGACAGCCACTCGGGGACGACCGGTGAGGGGACCGGCGGATCCGCGGCGATCTACTGCCCGCACTGCTACTCAACGCCGCCGTATAGCTATGTGAACTTCGCCGTCTCCTCGCGACATAGCGAGGGCGCGAACTGCCTGATGATGGACGGCCACGTGAAGTGGTACACGACGACCAGCATTCTGAAGAAGGACGCCTCCTCCATCTGGGCGCACACCAATCCATAGCAAAGCGATCAGAGACCGAGTAGAGCCAGTGCCGGGGATGCCAATGGGCATCTCCGGCTTTTTTTTCTTGGGGCAGGCGTTCCGCAGGTGCAGCGGCGACCCAGTATGGGGAGCGGTGGGGTGAGGGCCAGCGACGAGCAAACGCGCGATCAATAGAGCTGGCTCCTGAGCTATGCGGCGGGGGGCGAAAAGGCTTTCACCGGAGTGGCTCCCTACCGATGGGTGGGAGAATCCCGTGGGGGATGGAGCCGCGCGGGGCCTTATGGCGGAAGGATGCGGACTCCTGGCTGGCCAGGTATCGACGAGGGGGAGATGGGGTAGTCCGGATGCGCGGAAGGCGGCATTGCGCTGATGACACAAGGCTGGGGGCGCGCAGGGCGATAAACGCGGCGGGCGGGGCCACCATAGCCCCGCCCGCATGATGCGGGGCCACCATAGCCCCGCCCGCATGATACGCTCTTTCCCAGAGGGCTATCCGAACCAGACGGCGTAGCCCTCGTAGAGGTTCTTCCCGGTGGCACCGAGCAGACCCCACACAATTCCGGCGGTGAAGAAGTGCCCCAGCGCCAGGCCGAGGAAGCCGGGGAGGGTCTTGCGGTAGAGCGGCATGCCGCCGAAGCGGAGAACCGCTACCTTCACCAGCCAGACCAGGAAGAAGGGCCACCAGAGGAGCGACCCGAAGGCATTGCCGACCGCGTAGCCGAGCGGGTGCAGCGGGAAGCCGACGATGCGCGTGCGCAGCATCTGGAGCACCGTAGCGATGCCAAACCCGGTGACGCCGGCCATAACGCGCGGCTTGTCCATCGGGCGCGGGGAAGTGGCCGCATTGATGGCGGTATCATACTCCATCGTCGCCATGCTCCAGCCCCAGATCCCGTTGCGCACTTGCTGCGCGCCGACGCGGTAGTAGCCCGAGAGGTGGAAATAGAACGCGAGCGCCAGGCCGGCTATCAGGGCAATGGTGAGCCCGATGATGAAGCGCCTTGGCTTCTCGGAGGTCTGATGCGCTGCGCGCAGGCTATCCACCTGGTAGCCAGAGAAGGCGACCGGAAATCCGCGCGAGAGGAAGGTGAGCATCGCCAGTGCCGTCAGCGTGGATGGATCGCCCCCGGGCGCCAGCGGGGCGGTCCCCAGTATGGAGAAGAGCATCGTCTTGGGCATTCCGAAGGGGAAGCACCAGACGAGCGGGATGCCCGTTTCGGCGCGGACGCGCGCGTAGGTGAGCGCGATCGCCAGGAAGATGCCCAGGTAGAGCGCGCCGACCCACCACATCATACCGAGCATCTTGCAGAAGACCAGGAGCGCGATCACGCTGAGCCAGAATCCCCAGAAGGCCCACCGATAGCCGCGCATCTCCGGCTCTGCCGACGACACAGCGGCGCGCGCGATGCTGATCAGATGCCCCTTGCCCAGATAGAGAAGGAGCAGCGCCATGGCGATGTAAGCGCCGAAGCTCTGTTCCTGCATGAAGGGCATGCCGGCCTCGCGATAGCCCATGCCGCTCATCACCACGGCCGCCAGACGCTCGAGCAGGAAGGTGGCCCAAATCGAGAAGGTGATCTCCGCCGAAACCAGGTAGCCAAACCCGATCAGCTCCGGACGGTTGTAGATGGTGAGGCCGCCGACCGCGTTGAATGGGGGCGTCGTGAAGGGGATGAACGAAAACGAGTTCTTCCACGCGGGGAACGACGGCGCGACGGCGTGGATCATGTTGGCGAGGTTATAGACGAACGCGATCGCGAAGCCCGTCCACATGACCGGGTTGCGGAAGAACGCCGGGATCCCTCCCGAACGCGGCTCCGTATCCGTGATCTCCAGGGGAAGCTGCACCAGCGGGAAAGTGAGCTTCTCCTTCTCCACCCAGGGCCGGTGCATCAGCATCACCAAACACATCATTGCCAGCCACAGGGCGACGAAGAAGCCGATCCACGCCAGCAGCGGACCCACCCAGACGCCCCACGGGATCGGCGCCCCGCGCAGCGCCTCGTAAACCCCCCGAATCGCATCCGGGTCGCGCACCGTGGCCCATTCGGGAAGGTACTTCTGCGCTTCCTCCAGCTTGTTGCCCGTCTGGTTGAAGTAGAACGGGGCAGTCATCAAGGCAAGGAAAAAGCGCGCTACGCCGCAGCTGAACGACATCGTGGAGACGCAGACAAAGAAGAAGATAAAGAGCATCTCTCCACGACTGAAACGTCGGTCTGCCCAGGGGGTGTAGGTAAGCAAAGTGTTGGCGAGTAACACCAACAGAATTGCCGCGACCGCGGGGATCGTGGGCACGCTCTCCGTGATATAAACTCCGAGAGCCACGATCTCCGACTCCCGGATCCAGAACCCGGCTACGACCGTCAGGAAGAGGCCCGTAAGGATTGCCCGGGGGGTTACCGCGCCGCGGCGTTCAGGGCTATCGGCTTGACCCGGTTCCAGCCGCTCGTCCATTGGGTCGCTCACCGTATGCTGGGGCATGGCCATCAGCACGCCATCCTTTTCACTTCCAATCCAAGTTGGAGTAGTTCTCCCGTATCAATTCGCCGTGTTTTGCGGGGTTCCTTGTGGGAAAGCGCTTCTCTTTCACACGGGAACTCAGATGCTTCTCGCCTCTCCCAGGGGGTGGTCGCTTCCTCGCCCAATTCACGCTCCATTTCACGCGCTCGGAGGCGCTCTGGCATGCATCGTGCGCCCGCCAGGCGATGCGGTCGGGCCCAGAGGAATGCCGGAGGAGAGGCGAGTGACCAATACGGACGGGAAGACGTCCGCTCCGAGAAACATCTGGCAGCAGCTGGCACGCGGATCCGTCTTCCTCTTGAGCGTTGCCGCATGGGGAACCATCATCTTCTTGATGCGTGACCTGGATCCCATCCATGGGCCTTCGGCCAGGCGGGCGGAGGTGAGAGTGCTCTCCGAGATGCGCCTCTACTGCGCGCATAGCGTCGCCCTGGGCCGGCTGGCAGAGGCAAAGGCCATCCATGAAGAGATCCGACAGTTTGCCGGAGAGCGGGTAGTCTCTTACAGCCAGGAAGTAGCTCGCCTGGATGCGCTACTCCGCGAACGGCACGGGCGAATGCATCGCGCCCACACCCGCGAGGGCCAAGATCCGGCGCTCGCCCGTCTGGAGCGGCTGAGCGGCGCCGCGTTCGAGACGGCATTCCTGGACGAAGCCCTTTACCGCAACGCGCGGGCGCTGCAACAGATCGAGAGCCACCGGCAGCGCATCGGTGATACCGCGCTCAACTATCTCCACGATCGTCTTTGCGCGGAGCTCCGCGCCGAACGAAAGCGCCTGGAGGGATGGCGGTCGCGCTGGTACGGCAGCTCCCCAACCACGACGCCCCAGGCAGCTTCGCCGGGTGAGGCCTGGTAACCCGGACCGGCTATCGACCGGCGTATCGTCCTCTCGCCCGGTTCCGGCGAGCTGCCTCGGCGTGCCAGCGGATTAGGGGCGTTCGCTCGCGATCCGCGTCTCCAGGATGCGCCCGGCATCCTCGCGACAGCGCTCGATGGTGCGCATGACGGCCAGGGTCTCCTCTGGCGGCACGAGGAGAGGCGTGCCTTCGCGGATAGCAGATGCCAGGTTGCCGTAGAAGTCGACCGCCAGGCTCGGATCCACGGGGAAGCTCTCTTCCCGGAAGGGCACGTTGTCGCTGGGGTAAGCGCGATTGGCGCTCGCCAGGCCGGGATCCAACGCCTTCTCCGGCAGCTCGGCCGGATCGAAGTAGCGCACCGTGAAGGTATTCCGCTCCAGGGTGACGGCGCCGTGCGCGCCCCACACCTGAAGCTCGTAGGGCCGGATCGCGGAGGCCTGATTGATATCAATCTCGCCGAGGACGCCCTTGTGTGTCTCGATGAGGATCTTTACCACGTCGTCGGCATCGCCCAAGGAAGCGACCAGGCGGAGGTTGCAGAAGATCCGCCGGATGTCATACCCGATCAGCTGGAGCACCTGGTCGATGCAGTGCGCGCCGTAGTTGTTGAGCATGCCACCGCCATACCGCTGCAGGCTCTGCCAATCGTTGCGCCGCGCAAAGTTGAAGAGAGCCCGGCGCACGTGGTAGACCTCGCCGATGGTGCCCGCCTGCAGGATGCGCGTGAGGTGCTGGAAGTAGGCCATCACGCGGTGGGGTTGATAGACGGTGACAAGGCGCCCGCGGCGGCGCGCCTCACTCGCGATCGCCTCCGCCTCGCTAACCTCCTGCGCCATCGGCTTCTCGATGACGATATGGTGGCCGGCGCTCAGCGCGGCCAGGGCCATGTCGTGGTGCAGGTGGGTGGGTGTGGCGATGGTGACCACATCCAGGTCCGCGTGGCGCAGCAGGTCGGCAAACTCGGCATAGGCGGTCACGCCATAGGTGCGCTCCGCCTCCTGGCGGCGTTCCGGCTCAATATCTTGCACGGCCACCAGCTCGAAATCGGGGTGCGCTGCGAGCGTCTTGCAATGGAAGCTCCACCCGATTCGACCCAGTCCCGCCACTCCGATGCGTAAGGGTTTGGTCGCCATTTCATCGCCTCTCGTTCCGCAGGTTTGGCGCTGCCTGGGGCAGGCCCGCTCTATTGTACTGGCCGGGGCGGTGCCGGTCAAGAGGAGTAAACATTCAGTTCGAGAGTGGGATCGGGGTAGAAACTGCCGGGCATTTCTGCTATAATGGGCGTTGGGAGTCCCTCCAGTAGCGGCATGCCGACTGCCTCGCGCCAACCGGGGCCAGGGGGGGCAACCGCGCGAACAGCTTACGTCGGGAGGAACCATGAACCAGGCTGCCGGGCCGGGCGATTTTCCGCAATCCTTCACGAGCAACGAAGAAGCCGATTTCCTCGTGGACGATGATCACCCCAGGGATGAGTGCGGGGTATTCGGCATCTGTGCCCCTGGCGAGGATGTGGCCCGCCTCGCCTATTTTGGCCTTTTTGCGCTGCAGCACCGAGGACAGGAGTCTGCCGGAATCGCCGTCTCGGACGGGCGGCGCCTCAAAGTGAGCAAGGCGATGGGTCTGGTGACCCAGGTCTTTGATGAGGAGGTACTCCAGAGCCTGCGCGGCGGTTTCGGGATCGGGCACGTCCGCTATTCTACCATGGGGTCGAGCGTCCTCTGCAATGCCCAGCCGGTCGTTGTGGAGACGCCGTACGGCCGGATCGCCGTGGCGCATAATGGCAACCTGGTGAACTGCGCGCCCTTGCGAGATGAGCTACGCGAGCGCGGCATCACGTTTGAGGGCACCAACGACTCTGAGGTGGTGGCCCAGTTGATCGCTCGCTATCACCAGGGCGATCTGGAAGAGGCGATTGTGCGCGCGCTGGCGCGCCTCGAGGGAGCCTACGCGCTCGTCATCCTGGCGCACGATAAAGTCGTGGCCGCGCGCGATCCGAACGGCATCCGGCCCCTCTGCCTGGGGGCGCTCAACCACGGCCACCATGTGGTCGCGTCCGAAACGTGCGCGCTGAACGTCGTCGGTGCGCGCTTCATGCGCGAGGTGGAGCCGGGCGAGATGGTGGTGATCGATGCCGACGGCGTGCGAGAGTTCCAGGCGGTGCCGATCCAGGACAAGCGCCTCTGCCTCTTTGAGTTTATCTACTTCGCTCGTCCCGATAGCTGCATGTATGGCCGATCGATGCACCTGGCGCGCCGGCGCATGGGGCATATCCTGGCGGATGAGCACCCGGTGGATGCCGACGTGGTCATCCCGGTGCCGGATACCGGCACCCCGGCGGCTATCGGCTACGCGGAGCGCTCGCGTATCCCCTTTGGCGAGGGCCTTATCAAGAACCGCTACATCGGGCGGACCTTCATCCAGCCACACCAGCGCCTTCGCGAGCTGGGCATCCGCATGAAGCTGACGCCCCTCACCGAGACACTCGCGGGGAAGCGGGTCGTCATGGTCGATGACTCCATCGTGCGGGGTACCACGACCCGGCGGATCGTCCGCCTCCTGCGCGATGCGGGCGCGCGCGAGGTTCATGTGCGGATCTCCTCGCCGCCGGACCGGTTTCCGTGCCACTATGGCATCGATACGGGGAACCGGGGCGAGTTGATTGCCGCCACGCTCTCGGTGTCGCAGATCCGGGAGTTCATCGGCGCCGATACACTGGGCTACCTCAGCCTGCGCGGCGTGATGCGCGCCATCGGGTTGCACCGGGGTGCCTTCTGCCGAGCGTGCTTCGATGGTCAATACCCGGTCTCCATTCCCAGAGACCAACTGCTTGGCAAGTTTGCCCTGGAGACACACACCGCGCGTGGCGTCGCGGCAGAGAACAAGCCGCCCGAGTATCTCGAGAGAGTGCCGTGATGGAGAATACGAGCTATGAGCGGCGTCGTGCCGATGCGCTGATCCAGACCCTGGACGCGATTCGTGCCACCTATTGCGATGGGCAGCATGGCGACCCGATCGCGGCGCACTCCGGCATCCCCTCGCTGGACGAGGTAGTTCGCATCCTGGCCAACCTGGAAGAGATCTTCTATCCCGGCTACCGCTCTGGCAACCCGGCCTGCAGTCCCTCTTTGGATATCTTCATTCGGCGCTACCTGGATATGGTCTATGATTCCCTCTACGAGCAGGTCGTGCGCGCCCTGCCGTTCCGGTGGAAGGGGGAGTATGGACGGGCGCAGGGCATACCCGCCATCGAGAACGTGGAGGCGGAGGCCGAGAGGATCGTGGGGTGTTTCTTCTCCCGGCTGCCGGCGATCCGGGAACTGCTGAAGAAAGATGTGATCGCCGCGTACACGGGCGACCCAGCCGCGCACAGCTACGCGGAAGTGATCCTGAGCTACCCGGCCATTCGTGCCATCACTGTTCATCGCGTGGCCCACGAGCTGTATCGCCTCGGCGTGCCGATCATCCCGCGGATGATGAGCGAGCACGTCCACTCCGAGACCGGGATCGATATTCATCCCGGTGCGCGCATCGGCGAGAGCTTTTTCATCGACCACGGCACCGGAGTGGTCATCGGCGAGACCACCGAGATCGGCAACCGCGTGAAGATCTATCAGGGCGTGACGTTGGGCGCCAAGAGCTTTCCGTTGGATGCGCACGGCAATCCGATCAAGGCGATCAAGCGCCACCCCACCCTGGAAGATGACGTGATCATCTACGCTGGAGCGACGATTCTTGGCGGAGATACGGTGATCGGCCAGGGATCCGTGATCGGCGGCAACGTCTGGATCACGTCGTCGGTGCCCCCGCACAGCACGGTGCTGCACGACAATCCCAAACCAATCGTAAAGAAGCCGGGAACGTAAGCCGCGCGGGCGAGCGCGGCCAAGGCGCTTGCCCGCCACCCTGCTTGACCTGCGTGTCGTTCTAGCCCTGCACGCCCCCCTGTTTTGTGTGGTTTTGGCCCTAGGCGCCCCCTTGCTTTCGGTTGACGGCGTGCGATAGCCCATGCTATAATCGATCCGGAAGGGGGGAGGCATATCCCGTCCATGGCGGCGGGGCGCATACTATGGCTGGACACTCCAAATGGCACAACATTCGTCTCCGCAAGGGTGCCCAGGATGCCCGGAAGGGGAAGATTTTCACAAAGCTGGCTCGTGAGATCATCGTGGCCGCAAAGGAGGGCGGTGGCAACCCCGAAATGAACGGTCGCCTCCGGCTCGCTATTGAGAAGGCGCGCGACGCGAGCATGCCTGTGGATAACATCAAGCGGGCGATCCAGCGCGGTACCGGCGAGGGGGGCGAGGCCGTCAACTACCAGGAGATGGTATACGAAGGCTATGCCCCGGGAGGGACCGCGGTGATGGTGAGTGTCCTCACGGACAACAAGAACCGCACCGTGGCCGATCTGCGCAGCATCTTTTCGCGAAACGGCGGCAGCCTTGGTGAAACGGGGTGTGTCGCCTGGATGTTTGAGCAGAAGGGCGTGATCTCCATCTCCACGGATCAGGTCGAGGAAGATGCGCTCCTCGAGATCGCTCTCGAGGCTGGCGCTGACGATGTGCGCACCGAGGATGATACCTTCGAAGTGCTGACTTCGCCCGAGAACTTCTCCCAGGTGAAGGATGCAATCGTCGCTGCGGGGCTCCGGCCCTCGAGCGCGGAGGTTACCATGCTTCCCAAGTCGACCGTCTCGTTGGGTGGCAAGGAAGCGGAACAGGTGCTCCGCCTGCTCGATATGCTGGATGACCACGACGACGTGCAGCAGGTCTATGCCAACTTCGACATCTCCGATCGCGAGCTCGAAGCGGCTGCGGCCTGATCAGCCCTGATGGGGCAAAACCGTATTCGGTTCGCGGCCCGTGGTTGCCTTTGCGCTCCGCCACGGTTTGGGCCCCGCGAGCCGAATACGGCACGGCCTCATCCCCGACCACGAATGGTGTCATGGTGCGTTTCCTCCTTCTCATCCTCTGCATCGTTGGTGGCATCGGGTGCACGGGTGCCGCTTCGGCCCAGGCGACGCTGCCGGTGACCGCCAGCCAGGCGACGGTCGCGATCGCCGGTCGCCCGGTCCTTCGAATTCGCACCTCGCTTGGTGGGGTGCCCCCCGAACAGCGCGCCGCCATCGTTGCAGGGCGGTTGCAGGAGCTGCTGGCCCGTGGCGTACCACCACGACGAATCGTCTCGCGCAAGGCCGGCAAGAATGCGGAGCTTCTCTACGGCCCTACACTGCTTCTGACCGTCACCCCGCAGGAAGCGAGAGCGCAGAACTCAAGTGCAGCGTCTCTGGCCGCGCTCTGGGGTCATCGCCTCCGTGCTCTTCTCTCCACGCCTCTCCTCACGGTAGACCGGCGTGAGGTGACCGTTCCCCTGGGTGAGACACGGATGATAACTTTCGGCGGCCTTCTCCGGTGCCCGGACACGGTCACGGGCGAGCAGGGGATCGTCTCACTCAACCTGGATGGAGTGGGGCGCAGAGCGGTCATCCGCGGGCTGCAAAGTGGTTCCACGCGCCTCGTGTTTGCCCGCGGTGATGCCAGCATCTCGGTGGATGTCTCGGTGCGTCCCTACGCCGGGCGCATCCCATCGGAAGCCGAGTGCTTTGTCACCGGGAACCCGGCATTGCCGGATCTGGTCGCTCGCGTGGCGAGAGCCGCTGTTCGTGATGCGCTCACCCTGGAGCCAGGTGCCTGGAGCCGCGTCGGTGCGCCCATTACGAGGCGCGGAGTACATGCCGGGCGCACGCTGCGGGTGAACGTGCCGGTGCACCTGGCCGGCGCCGGCTATCTTCCGGTGACCCGGCAGGTGCCGGTGACCGTGCGGAACCTGCGCCTTCCCCGTGCCGGGGAGCCGGGGCTTTTCTACAGCAACGACCCGGAGCAGGTGGGGGAGTATGGCACGCTCTTCCTCGGCCGCCTCACTACCCAGCGGCCGGTCCGGCTGCTCTATCACCACCAGAACAAGATGGGGCAGGCTTTGGCGCTCTCGGTGGATGTGATCAACCTGAGTGACGAGCCGGCATCTCTTCATGTCGTCGAGGGGCAGGGCCAGCCGCACCCGGACCCACTGCGTGTTGGCCATGAGGCGGCGCGCGAATTCCTGAAGCACCAGCGCGCGGGCATGGGCTACATTAGCGTCCTTCCCCCCCGATCGCGCGTGACTATTGTAAACCACGTACTGAGACCGTGGCAGGTGGGGAGCGGCATCTTCGGGCTGCGCCAACTCGAAGGCACCACGGGCTGCCTCGTGCAGGTGAAAGCGGATGACCCGCAATCGCCTTTCGTCCGCGCGCCCGATGGCAACGAGCCGCTTTCCAAGACGGTCTTCCAATCGGCGGTGAAGCCGATTTCCGCCTCCTACAAAGCGGGGGGACAGTGGACCTTCATCCGCCTGGGAAGTGCCTTCAAGGCCGGGGCCTCCCGGCTGAGCGAGGATGGCTTTGGTGATTACGGCGTCACCTATGAGATAGCGCTGACTTTGAGCAACCCGGAGGAGGACGAGCGGAAGGTGGGGCTCATCTTCGAGGCGGCTTCCGGGGCAGCGCGAGGCCTCTTCCTCATCGATGGCAAGATGATGGAAACGAAGACGTTGAGCGCTCACCAGGAACTGGTCCTCGCCACCTACTCTCTGCCTCCGGGCGCGAAGCGCACGGTTCACGTCACCACGCTTCCGCTTTCTGGATCCGCCTATCCGGCCCGACTCGTGCTGCGCTCGCTGCCCGAGACCGTCGCGGTGCGCCCGGGCACGTTGCTGCGCCCCCACTAGCCATGCGCCGACCTCCCCCAGGAAACAGCCGCCTCCTCCAGGCGATGGCGCGTGCCCGGGGCGCTCTTTCAGGATGCGCGCGCGCTGGCGCCGGGGCGTGGGGATACGCCTATCTCTTTCTCCTCTTCGCTCTTCTCTACCGGCTGACGGCTTCGCGCGACTACACGTTCGACTCTCTCTCCTACGCGCTCCAGATCGAGCGCTTCACGCGCACGGGCGAGTACTCCTGGCTCTTCCATCAGCATCACCTTCTTTTCAACGCGCTCGGCCTGGGTGCGTTCCGCGCGTTCCGCGCTGCCGGCCTGCAGGTGGGCACCCTTGATGCGCTCCAGGGGATGAATGCCCTCCTGGGTGCCGCGGGGGTTGTCCTCTTCGCCTGGATTGCCGGGCATGTCTGCCGCCACCGGGGAGCCGGTTTGCTGGCAGGCGCCGGGCTGGGCCTCTCGTATGGCTATTGGACCTGCAGCACGGATGGCCGGGTCAACATCGCGGGGGTGGTGGTGTTGGCGGGGGTGCTGGGAGCAATGGCGGTCCTGCTTGGGGCCCGGAGCATGGAGAGCCGCGCGAGCTACCTGCGGTGGGCGGGGGTGTTGGGGGGGCTGCACCTCCTAGCCGTGCTGCTCCACCAAAGCCATGCGCTGGTGGCGCCGGCGGCCGTGTTGGCGCTCTGGCTTTCGCCTGGACGGCCCCGCTGGCAGGGGATCGGAGTGTACCTCGCCACCACGCTGGGACTGGGGACACTCGCCTACACCGTGGCTTCCGTCCTGGCCAATGGGAGTTCCGAACCCTCGCGCGTGCTGGCGTGGGCGATGACCTACGCCCACCGTGGCCACTGGTGGAGCCTGGATCTGGGGCGCAACCTGCTGCTGGATGCCCGTGCGCTGCGCCACGTTTTCGTGGCGCAACCGGCGCTTGCCGGCGGCGACGCACCGGCTGGAGGCGACTTGCTTTTTCTGCTGGCGGGCTCGCTGGCAGCTGGGGGGGCCGTTGTGGCGGTCGCCTGGGGGGCGATCCGCTATCTGGCGCGAGTGGGCGAAAGCGATCCGCGCGGGCGTGGCATCCGTCGATCTCGCTATTGGTTCACGCCTCGACGCCCGGCGAGTTTTGACGCTCCCGTGGGCTCGCTCTGGACCCGCGCGGGCTACCGCATCGGGCGGTGGGCGCATGCCGCCCTGCGCGACTTTGAAGCGATGACCGGCATCCCCGGTCCGGCACAGGCAGGCGCGCTGATGGCGAGTGCGGGGGGGCTGCGCCGGCTCTACGCGGTGCTGGGCGTTTGGGGCTTTGCCTACGCGGCATTCTTCACCTTCTGGAATCCAGGCTACTTCGCCTTCTGGGTGCCCATTCTCATTCCGGCCTGGCTGCTGGCCGCTCTTTTCCTAGCGAGCACGCCGGGGCGCCGCCTGTGGCGGTGGGCGGGTGCCATGGCTCTGCTGCTCCTTCTCGCCACCAACAACGCCATTGTTGGGATTGGACCGCACGCGCGTCCGGAGAACAACGGCCGCCTTCAGAAGGCGCTCGCGGTGCGCGAGAGCACGCGCCCGGGCGATGTGATCGTTGTGGCGGGCACGGGCGATTATGCCGACGCCGAGGTCTATCTTCCCTATTTCGCGCGCAGGGAGGTCCTGGCGGTGAACACCTACCTGACAGGTGCGCCTTCGCTGAGCGTGGGCCTGGAGCAACTGCGCGTGGAGATGGACCGGACGCTGGAAGCGGGGAGGAGGCTCTTCATTCACGAGGAACTATTGAGTTCAGAAGGGCCCTACGCAGCGCTTCGCGCCCGCCATGGAATGACGCGGGCGCGGTTCATCGCTTTTCTGCATCGCCATTACCGCCTGGAGCGTCCCGTTCGCTGGCGGCGGGCGGGCGCTCGGGCTTCTGGGTCCGCGGCGGGTTCTGGGTCTACCACAGGTGTTACTGCGGTGTGCGCTATCCGGAGATGAGGTGAGATGCGGGTGCCTCTGTTTGCGCGAGAGAGTGTGGGTCTGGTGGGGAAGCGCGTCATCTGGGCGCTGGGGGTGATCGGGGCGTGCCTCGGCATGGCCGGACCCCTGGCGGCTCAATCGGCTGGTGCGCCTGCTCAGAGTGTCTCCGCGCCCCTGCTTTCGCGCCCGCTCACGCAGCACGCAGGCCTGGAAGGCCGGCTGATCTGGGTAGATGGCTACGCGAACCTCGATTGGCTCTCGTCGCGGGCGGGGATTGCCAGCGTCGTCGAGAAGATGCGGCAGGCGCACCTGAACACGGTCGTCTTTGGCGCGAAGATGTTTGGCGGGCAGGCGCTCTATCCCTCCGC
>JAAZEM010000124.1 GCA_012512265.1 Armatimonadota bacterium
ACGATCTGCCGGACTTCCGGCTGGCTGTGATCCACTCGGGGATCGAGCAAGCGTTGGTGAGCACCGGCTACAACCGTCGGGTTGCCGAGTGTCAGGAGGCCGCGCGGCTGCTGCTCGAGGCGTCCGGCCAGCCCCCACGCGAGCGCCCCGTGCTGGGCGACGTTTCCCCGGAGCTGTTCGCGGAGTACGGTCACCGGCTGCCGGCCGATCTAGCGAAGCGTGCCCGGCATTTCTTCACGGAACAGGAGCGGACGAGCGAGGGCCGCGCGGCCTGGGCCGCGGGTGACCTGCGCCGCCTCGGCGCGCTCATCGCCGCTTCCGGGGAGAGTTCCATCACCAACTACGAGTGTGGCACGCCGGCGCTCATCGATCTCGTGCGCATCCTGAACGGCGTTCCCGGCGTCTATGGCGCGCGCTTCAGCGGGGCGGGCTTCCGAGGCGCCTGCTTCGCGCTGGCGGCTCCGGATGCGGGCCCGGCGATTGAGGAAGCACTGGAGCGCGAGTTCAACCCGCGCCATCCCGACCTGGCCGGACGGTGGCGCCTCGATCTGTGCCGCCCGGATGAGGGAGCCCGAGTTCTATGAAAGCACTCATTCTTGCCGCGGGTTATGCCACCCGCCTCTATCCCCTGACCAAAGACCGGCCCAAGCCGCTCCTTCCTATCGGCGGGCGCGCGCTCATCGACTATCTGGTAGACCAACTGGAGACACTAGACGAGCTAGACGGCATCGCGGTGGTGACCAACCACCGCTTTGCCGATCACTTTCGGGATTGGGCCCACAGCAGGCAGGCGCGCCTGCCCCTGGAAGTGCTCGACGACGGCACCGATACCCCGGAGAACCGACTGGGCGCCATCGGCGACGCTGCTTGGACGATCCGGATGCTCGGTCTCGATGAGCCGCTCCTGATCGCCGCGGCCGACAACATCTTCCCCTTCTCCTTCCGGGATTTTGCTGCCTTTGCCGCCAAGAAAGGCACGGACTGCCTTTCCTGCTACCGGCTGGACGATCCGGAGCGCCTGAAACGCACGGGAATCGTGGCTGTCTCCCCCGAGGGCCGCGTCCTCCGCTTCGAGGAGAAGTCGCCCCAGCCCTGGAGCGACCTGTCGGTGCCTCCGGTCTACCTGTACCAGCGCGAGACGTTGCCGCTTTTTGAGGAGT
The DNA here is from genome assembly GCA_012512265.1 of Armatimonadota bacterium. Taxonomy (GTDB): domain Bacteria; phylum Armatimonadota; class JAAZEB01; order JAAZEB01; family JAAZEB01; genus DUUU01. The sequence goes on from JAAZEM010000124.1 coordinate 1,161, forward strand.
ACCTGGCGGGCGGGAACAACCCGGACGCGCCCGGCCATTTCGTACCGTGGCTTCTCGCCCGGCGCCCGGTGCATGCCTTCCGCTTCGAGGGCCCTGTGATGGATATCGGCACCCCGCAAAGCTACGCGGCCGCCTGCCGTGCCTTCGAATCAAAAGCCGGAACCAGCCGCACCGCCCCGCCCCACGCGCAGGAGACCCAAGAGGGCCGCTTCTGAGGGAACCGAGGATTACGCGCGGGGGTTTACGCCCGCGCAAAGCAGGCGACGCGGGCCCTGACGCCCGCGCCACCTGCTCGCCCGGCTCCTCCAGGCCCGTTACTCGCTCTCAGCTTCCTTGCCCTTCTCGATCAACTCGCGTACGCGCTGGCCGCCTTTGTGACCAAGCTCCTCGTAGCCCTCGTGCCCAAGCTGCCGCTTGCGCACCTCGCCGCCCTTCTCGCCACCCAAGTGGCCAATCTCCTCGTAGAACTCGCGGCCATGGCGCTCCGCGGTCGTCTCGCCGCCCTTGCGGCCGGCCTCGCGAACCGTCATCTCGCCTTCGCGTTTTGCCATCGCGCTTCACCTCCCCATCCCGGAGCCGGCATGGCATCCGCCGCCCCCAGCCGTCCCCGTCGTACCCGGCCCCTTTGTGCCCCAAACGTCCTCTATGGGGAGTATCCGCAGATGGCACAGATGAACACAGATAATACCTGTGATGGTCTCCGGATGACGAAATGAACCGCTGGCAGTGACGCGAAGGCCCCCCGGGAGTCATGCACCCCCGCCCTGGCTACTCGGGAAGAAAAGGGAGGCGGGTCGCTCATGGCGAACAAGAACCCATCAGCACGCCACGCGACAAGTAACAACCGCGGGCCCCAATGACGTGTTCCGCGAATCACCCTTCAGTTGGCCCACCCGCCGAGCCAGAACCGCCCTCGCTGGTCTCTCTCGCGGTTTTCGGAGCCGGCTTCAGAAACAAAGACCAACGATGCAGCAAGAGATGATGGGAGAGACACCACCCGCCTGGCAAATCACTCGCCGGGAGCCCGGCCGATGGGAGGCAGCCCAACAGCGCGACGATGGAACAACCGCCACGATCACGTTGATCTGCGGCGACTGTCTCGAAGGAATGTCCGGGCTCCAACCGGGCAGCATCGACGTAGTGGTGACCTCGCCCCCCTACAACCTGGGTATCCGCTATTCCCGGTATGACGATTCCATTCCGCGGGAGGAGTACCTGGAGTGGATCGGCCGCTGGGCAGCGGCCGTGAAGCGAGTTTTGGCCCCGCAGGGCTCGCTCTTTCTAAACGTCGGGAGCAAGCCGAGCGATCCCTGGGTACCTCTTCAGGTCGCTCTACGCGTGGGGGATTATCTGCAACTGCAGAACACCATCCACTGGGTGAAGTCGATTGCCATCGACCCGGAGACGATGGGGCGTGCCGGGCGGGAGGCCACGCCATTGGGGATCGGCCACTTCAAGCCGATCAATTCAGCGCGGTTTCTAAACGACTGCCATGAGTATATCTTTCACTTCACGCACGCCGGCGACGTGCCGCTCGACCGACTTGCCATCGGCGTGCCGTATCAGGATAAGTCGAACGTTCGCCGCTGGCGGCAGGCGGCGGACGACGTACGCTGCCGTGGGAACACCTGGTTCATCCCGTACGACACCATCCAGAACGGCAAGACGCAACGCCCCCATCCGGCCTCTTTCCCCATCGCCCTCCCCGAATGGTGCTACCGGTTGCATGGCAGCAACGCCGCGTCTCTATGCATGGATCCCTTCCTGGGCATTGGCAGCTCCGCGCTTGCCGCCGCGCGGCTCGGCCTCTCCTTCATCGGCTTCGAGCTGGATGAGGGCTATTTCGCGGAGGCAGTAGCGCGGTTAGAGGCACGCGCGTGCCACATGGAATCGAGCCAGGGCCGGGGGACCGCAGGGGTATCGCGCCGCTAGCGGCGGCGCGAGGCCAGAATCTCGCGGCTGGCGCGGATGGCGAGGTAAGCAGCCACCACCCAGAGGATGTAGACAAGCCAGTTGCCGACTCCCAGACCGCGCGCCAGCAGGGAGATCCCAAGAAGGATGAGTGCGACGCCGTTGAAGACGTAGGGCCGGCGCTCCGTGCCAAAAGTGGCGCCGCGCATGAAGAGGACCACGGCCGTATAGGCCAGGCCGAGGAGGGTGAAACCGATCCCCAGGTAAAAAGCGAAATCCTTCACAGAGTGCCTATCTCTTTGAAGCGGCCGAACGGAGATCCTCCGCGCTCTCGCATCCAAGCGCCTGCCGCCCCCCCAGAATGGCGGAAATGAGCGAGACAATCCTGGAGTTCTCCACCGGCTTGGTGAGGTACATCGTGGCGCCCGCTCTGACCCCCGCGATGATATCCATATCCGTCCCAAGCGCGGTCAGCAGGATGATCGGGGTGTTTCGGGTGGCCGCCTTGCCGCGAAGTATCTCCAGCGCCTGCAGGCCATCCATGCCAGGCATCATCACATCCATCACGATCAGATCGGGGCACGCCTGTTCCACCGCATCCAACGCCTGTTGGCCGTTGAACGCCGTCTGTACCTGGTAGCCCGTCCGCTTGAGCGCCTCGCAGAGGGACTCCACGATGCCTGGCTCATCATCCACTACCAGGATCCTCGGCGAACCCGCTGCCATGGGCATCCTCCTTGCTGCAGAGCACGTGTTGCTGGCACCTGCTGGCGCAGTCACTCCCGAACAGTGCCCCAGGGGCCACTGCGAGGGAGGGCAATGACCGGGCGGCAAGGTGCAACGCGCCCGTATTATAGCACCTATCCGCCTGCCTGTAAACCGCGCCTGCCGCGCGAATCCGCTCCCCTTCCCCAGGCCAGGCGAGGGGCCGGAAGGCAGGAAAGGGCCGGGGGATGCAGGAAACCCGCGCCCGGCCCTTTCGCGGCATCAAGAGGTCAGAATCTCACTCGCGATCCCACAGCTGGTTCTTGTAGTTGGGGTCGGCAGAGTTGGTGATGTTGTTGCCGGTCCAGTTCCCAAGCGGCGCCGTCGCTGGGTAGAACGCGCTGCCCGCCTTGTACCACTTGACATGCCCGTCGACGAAGGTGACGTTGGCGCCATCGCCGTGCCGCCACGCCGGGCGCGCAGTGTAATCATAGGTGGTCTGGTGCGGTGAGTTGATATACACCCGGCCCACTTGCGCGCCCGTATCATCCCAGGCACCGTCGGCGAAAGCCACCGTCTCTGCGGGGTTCTGGACCGACGCCATCGTGTAGGTGCTGCTGGCAGAGCCGTTGCCCAGGTAATAGTGGTTGTACCCGTAGCAAACCGACGCGCTCTGGGGGGCAGACGGGCACCGGAGCACGCCCGTGTTCTTCAGATACGGCTCGAGCATCTTCATCCAGTTGCCCACGTTCGTGAGGTTGTAATGGACCAGAGTCTCGTCATAGTCCTGGGTGTACTGCATCGCCGCCAGGCCGATCTGCTTCAGGTTGCTCTGGCAGGTGGACTTGCGCGCGTTCTCCCTCGCTCGCGCGAACACGGGGAAGAGAATCGCCGCCAGGATGGCAATGATGGCTATGACGACGAGCAATTCGATGAGCGTAAATCCCTTCTGCTTCATACGGTTCCCTCCTCTTCCTGCGCGGGGTATAGCACCCCCCTGGTACGGAGACTGTCTGTGCCTCACGCCATCATTATAGCACACGAGCGCAAGGATACGATCAGGGTTCGGTGGCCATTCGCAGAGATTCCATCGAAAGGAGAGACACGCCCTCGCTCCGGGGGACACGGGAAGCGCCGGCGGGCGCAAAGGGGGGATGGATGCCTTGCGTGCCGAATGCTACCTTGCGGCTCATCGGGGCTGTCGGCTCCGCCAGGAGACCAGGAGCGGGCGTGAATAGGAGGAGACGAATGAGGCGAGAGGTACGCTGGGAGCGCATGTTCGCGGATGAGCTGGATGCAGCGTTTCAGGAGTGCCCGGTTGTCTACCTACCTTACGGCCTCTGCGAGCCCCACGGCCCGCAGAACGCCCTGGGCATGGATGGGCTTCGGGCTCACGCCTACGCCTGCCGCGCCGCGCGGGAGCACGGTGGGATCGTGGCGCCCCCCTTCTTCTGGAACGTTCATGAGCTCGGGATCTACGCGGCCTGGGCCCACCCGCTCATCGGGGAGGCAACGCCCTGGCTCACCGCAGTGCCCCCCTGGCTTTTCTTCCATGAGATCTGCTACCACGTGCGCTCCATGGATGCCCTCGGCTTCAAGGCGATTCTCCTCTTCTCCGGGCACGACGGCCCCCACGGTCGCGACCTCAAGCGGCTGGAGAACCTCCTCCAGCCCCACTTCGCCGCGCGCCTCTGCTTCCTGACCGACGCGTCGGCGCTCCGGCTGGAGGGATTCCATCACGGCGGCAAGATCGAAACCCCGCTGCTGTGGGCGGCGGAGCCGGATTGCGTCGACACGTCGCGCTTCCCGGCGCCCGATGACCCCGGCCCGCACTTCGCGATGGGCCCGGATGCGCGGGAGGCCGACCGCCGCCTGGGCGAGGAGCTGATCGCCCGCTTCGTCAGTGCGCTCGCCGCGAAAGCGAAGGAGCTGCTGGAGGCGTATGACCGCCTGCGGCCACAGCGCCGGCCGCTCACTTTTGAAGAGACCGAGCGGATCTGGCAGGAGGAGATTCGCCCGCGAATGGGCGAGATGGCCTCGATGTGCGACACGCGCCCCGGGCAGGCGCCGCCCCCGCCGGAATCGCGCTGGCATCATAACTGGAAAGTGCCCAAGCTGGACTAGGAGTGAGAGTATGCTGCAACCGAAGCTCGGAGCTTCGCTCCACACCATAGAGAAGAACCTGACGCCCGAGGCGCTTGCCGCGGTCGAGGGCTCGCGGATCGCCACGGTGGAGATCCACCCGATCCTTTTCGCGGCGGACGCGGAAGGCTCGATGCGTGCCGCCCTGAAGGAGATGCTCGCACGCACGGGGATCCGTCCGATGACGATCCATGCGCCGTTTGGTGGGGCGTATGACCTCTCCAGCCTCGACGAGAGGACGAGACAGGCCGGCCTGGAGGTGGTTCTCGAGGCCGTCGACCTGGCGGTAGAGTTCAACGCGCCGATGGTCGTCGTCCACCCTAGCGCCGAGCCGATCCCGGCGGAGGAGCGCGAGGAGCGCCTCACACGCTCACGGCAATCTCTAGCCCGGGTAGGCGAGCGGTGCGCCGAAACCGGCCGGCAGGTTGCGCTGGAGCTGCTCCCGCGCACCTGCCTCGGCAACACCATCGAGGAGCTTTTCGCCTTGCTGGAGAGCCTCCCCGAGGAGCAGTTCGGGGTCTGCCTGGATGTGAACCATCTGATGGACCGCTTCGCGGAGCTGCCGGAAGCCGTCCGGCGCCTTGGCTCGCGGCTCATCACCACGCACCTTTCCGACTATGACGGCGTGGATGAAAAGCACTGGCTGCCAGGCCAGGGCGTCATCGATTGGGGCGCTCTCTTGAAAGCGTTCGATGCGACCGGCTACACCGGGCCGCTCAACTTCGAGTGCCGGCTCGAAGCGCCCACGCCCGCGGAGCGCGTGCGCTCGTTGGAAGAGCGTTTTGATTGGATGGTCGCGCGCTGGCGGGAGCGATAGCGGGCTGGTAACCGGTAGCCGAGGCGGCATGGCAAGCACCCCATCCTGCCCACCGGGGAGAGCAAAGGCCTGGTGAGGAGCGAGAAGATGCCGAAGATCGCAACGATGACGAGCATCGAGCGGATGCAAAATACGCTGGAGAGGAAGCCCGTTGATCAGACGCCGGTCGCCGTCAGCCCATGGGGAACGACCATCGCGCGGTGGCGAAAGGAGGGTCACCTCGCGGAGGGCGAGGACGTTGCCGAGCACTTTGGCCAGGACCTGCGCACCGGCGGGTGGCTGAACTCCACGGCCAACCTCGACTTCACGCCGGTGGTCCTGGAGGAGACGGAGGAGACGATCCTCACTCTCGATGGCAACGGTGCCCGGCTGCGCCGACACAAGCTGCACGAGAGCACCCCGGAGCACGTCGGCTTCACCGTGGTGGATCGGAAGAGCTGGGAGGAGCACGCCAAGCCGTTTCTGACGGACCTGGACCGGCGGCGGATCCCGTTCGAGGGGTATCGGAACGCGAAGCGGTTCGCGGCGGAGAAGCAGCGCTTCTTCTGCTGGGCGGGCGTCGGCCCGTTCGAGCAGATGCACCCGCTGTGCGGGCACGAGGCGATGCTGATGGGCATGGCGCTCGATCCAGAGTGGGTGAAGGAGATGGTGATGACCTACGTCTCGCTCACCATCCACCACCTGGAGGTCCTCTTCGCCGAGGAGGGGAAGCCGGATGGGTTCTTCGTCTACGAGGATATGGGGTTCAAGGGCCGGCCGTTCATGTCGCCTGCCATGTACCGAGAGATCATCCTTCCCGGGCACAAGCGCCTCTTCGACTTCGCCCACTCGTTGGGATGCAAGGTGATCGTCCACTCCTGCGGCTACGTCGAGCCCCTGGTGCCCGGCCTCATCGAAGCCGGCATGGATTGCCTCCAGGCGATGGAGGTGAAGGCAGGCATGGACCTCCCAACGCTCTTCCGCCGGTTTGGCGACCGCATCGCGTTCTACGGCGGCGTGGATGTGCGCACTCTCATCAGCAACGACCGCGCGCGAATCGACGCGGAGATGGATCAGAAGATCCTCCCCGTAGTGCGTGGAGGCGGCGGCTACGTCCTCCATACCGACCATTCCGAGCCGCCCGAGATCGACTATGAGACGATGCGCTACTTCGTCGAGCGCGGGCGCACCCTGGGGCGAGACTGACCGGAAAAACGAGGCGCGGGCGCCCGCCTGTCGCGAAACGCGCCCGGCTCCGCCCCGCTCCTGAAGGGACTTGAGATGACACAAGAAGCTCTGGTGCCCATCCGGGCGATCACGCGCGGGCCGAAGTTTCACTGGTTTGCATACTACGATAAGCTGCAGTTCGACCCGTCAGGGCGTTTTATCCTCGGCATGGAGGTTGATTTCGAGCACCGCTCTCCCCAGCCGGGCGAGGCGATCAAGGTCGGACTGATCGACCTGGAGGACGGCGACCGCTGGACGGAGCTGGGCGAGAGCCGCGCCTGGTGCTGGCAGCAGGGGTGTATGCTGCAGTGGCTCCCCGGCTCCGAGAGCGAAGTGATCTGGAACGACCTGGAGGGCGACCGCTACGTCTGCCACATCCTGGACGTGCGCACCGGCAAGAAGCGCACTCTCCCGGCGCCGATCTACAGCGTCAGCCCGGACGGGCGCTGGGCCGTGGCCCCGGATTTCCGCCGGCTGGGCCACATGCGCCCCGGCTACGGCTATGTCACGCTTCCAGACCCCAACAAGGATGTGAACGCGCCGGAGGACTCCGGGATCTGGCGGCTCGACCTGAAGACGGGCAAGAACGAGCTGATCCTCTCCCTGGCCGATATCGCGAAGATCCCCCGTGAGGGCTTCGATTTTGCCAACGCGCGCCACTGGTTCAACCACCTGCTGATCAACACCGACGGCACGCGCTTCGAATTCCTCCACCGCTGGCGCGACGTGGCTCCCGATGGCACGCTGGCCCCCACCTGGCTGACGCGCATGTTCACCGCCAGCCCCGAGGGAAAGGAGATCTACCCCCTCAACGACTTCGGGAAGACGTCGCACTTCATCTGGCGCGATCCCGAGCACATCCTCGCCTATGCCGACTATGATGGCAAAGGCTGGCGCTTCTGCCTCTTCAAGGACCGCACCCGAGAGGTGGAGGTGATCGGAGAGGGCATCATGGTCGGCGATGGCCACTGCACCTACCTGCCTGGGAATGAGTGGATCCTGAACGACACCTATCCCGACAAGGAGCGGCGGCAGCAGATCTACCTCTATCACGTGCCTACGGGGCGCAAGGTGGTCCTCGGGCGCTTCACAGTTGCCCCCGAGTACACGGGCGAGTGGCGGTGCGACTTCCATCCGCGCTTCAGCCGCGATGGACGGTGGGTCACCTTCGACTCGCCGCATGGGGGGAACGGGCGCCAGATCTACCTGCTCGACATCTCGGGCATCGTGGGCTGAGCGGCAGGGGCGAAGGCCCGACCAATCGGTATTGAGCATCCCGGCTGGGCAAGCCGCCTTGCCCGGCCGGGCGCGCCCGGCAGCTCCGGACGTGCTTGACATCCCCGCCACCCTGTGCTATATCTATCTATAGTGACGCGGTGTAGCGGGTGAGCCCACTCTCACCCGCCCTATCTGCCATGGGAGGAGGAGTATCATGCCGGCGAGGAAAGAGGGCTTCACGCTGATTGAGCTGCTAGTGGTGATCGCCATTATCGCTATCCTGGCGGCGATCCTGTTTCCCGTCTTTGCCCGGGCTCGCGAGAACGCGCGCAAGTCCACCTGCCAGAGTAACCTGAAGCAGATAGCCCAAGGGATCGCGATGTACGTGCAGGACCACGACGAGGTGTGCTTCGGAGGCAACGGCTACCAGGGCAACTCTGGGAACTACCAACTCATCATGCAGCCGTACTTCAAGAACACGAACATCTTCACTTGTCCCAGCCGGGGCTTCTCAGCCTTCGAGTACGGCGGCGATGGAGTTTATGGCCGGTTCACGCTGTGGCATGGCTACTCGAACATCTACCGGCGCGGGGCCAGCATGGCCCAGATCTCGGCGCCCGCCGAGACCGCGATGGTGAACGATGGCTGCCACCCGGCGGTTGAGGGCCCTCGTGGCGCGGTGCCCAAGGTCTGCAAGGGCTTCGATCCGTGCCAGACGACGGTTATCACCGCTTCCCACTTCTACCACAGCGAGGGGAGCAACGTTGCCTTCTGGGACGGCCACGTGAAGTGGTACTCCTGGCAAAACCTGAGCATTACGGGGAATAACCCGCCTTCCATCTGGCGCACGAACTGAGGCCATCTGGAGCGCCGCACGCCATCGGCGCACTGGCGTGGCGTGCGAGCCTGAAGACCCGCGCGCCACGTCCGTGGGGGTAGGCCCATGCGACGCCCATCCGGGCCAATCGATGTGCGGGTTCTGATAGCCCTCCCACCTTCTCGGCAAACGCCCTAGGGACCTCGGCTCCTCCCAGGCCAGCCTGGGTTGCCCGGTGGGCTAGCCCAGGCCGTAGGGTTTTGCCCACACGCAGCACGGGTGTCGATGCCCGCCGCGATCTTTACGCCCGTGCCATTCTAGCCCGCATTATTCATCAGAATGATGCGGGCTAGGGCGCGTAGCGCCACGGCGCGGCCACGCCCGGCTGGGCTTTTTGCAGCTCGCGCGTGGGGTACCACTTCACGTGCCCATCGACGTGGCCCATCACGCCGCCCTCCGAGTGGCGTTTGGGCAGGTAGGTGGCGTGCCGCCGGTAGAGGTAGAAGAAGTATTGCGGCTCGGCACGCGCGCCCAGATCCTCGCTATCGCCGAGCAAGATCGTCTCCGCAGGGTTCTCCACCTCCCCAAGATGGGTGCACCAGCCAGTGCCCGGCGAAGAGGGCCAGTAGCCAAACTCCAGGTAATTCCAGCCGTAGCCCAGCCCGCCATAGCCGGCGTGCTTCATGCTGGGGCACCGGATAATCTCGGCGTTCTTGAGGTAGGGGTCGAGGAGTTCGTACCAGTAGATGTACGAGCTGCCCTTCGGCGGGCACGCCCCGGGAATGAGCGTCTCGTCATAGTCCTGGGCGTAGCTTAGAACCGCCATGATGATCTGCTTCACGTTGGAGGTGCAGTTGGCCTTGCGCGCATTCTCGCGAGCCCGGGCAAAGACCGGGAAGAGAATCGCCGCCAGAATAGCGATGATGGCTATGACGACGAGAAGTTCGATAAGCGTGAAACCGGCGCGCCGGTTCATTGAAACCCTCCTTCCGGCCCGGCAGTGGGAGCGTCTGATCTCCCCCCTGCTGAGCCGGTGCTCATTATAGCAAGCGCGTCTCCCTCCGTCAACGAGATTCTCAGGCCTCTGTTGTTGCTCAGGGAAAATGTCACTCCCTACGGTGAAGCGCAGAGTACGGAGTGTATCGTATTGAAGAGAGATAGCAGCACCGGATTGGGGTAATCACTCGGTTCATGGCAGAGAAGCTAGAAGCGAGTGTGGCTGCTGAAACCCTGAGCGCGGCACAGGTGTCAGAGACGAGCAGCGCGGGCCTGTTGGCCCGCGCTGCTGCCTGATAAAAAGGCGTTAGCTTCGCGCGATGCGCGCCCGCGCCACCCTAAGGCGCGAAGCGCCACGGCGCGGCCACGCCCGGCTGGGCCTTTTGTAGCTCGCGCGTGGCGTACCACTTCACATGGCCGTCGACGTGGCCCATGATGCCGCCATCCAGGTGGCGCTTAGGCAGATAGGTGGCATGCCGCCGGTAGAGGTAGAAGAAGTATTGCGGCTCGGCACGCGCGCCCAGATCCTCGCTATCGCCGAGCAAAATCGTTTCCGCGGGGTGCTCTACCTGCCCCAGAGTGGTACACCAGCCAGTACCCGGGGAATCGGGCCGGTAGCCAAACTCCTGGTAGTTCCAGCCATAGCCCAGCCCGCCATAGCCGGCGTGCTTCATGCTGGGGCAGCGAATAATCGCGGCGTTCTTGAGGTAGGGGTCGAGGAGCTGGTACCAGTAGATGTACGAGCTGCCCTTCGGCGGACACGCGCCAGGAATGAGCATCTCATCATAATCCTGGGCATAGCTCAAGATCGCCATCATGACCTGCTTCACGTTCGAGGTGCAGTTGGCCTTGCGCGCGTTTTCTCGCGCCCGGGCGAAGACCGGGAAGAGGATCGCCGCCAAGATGGCGATAATTGCGATGACGACAAGGAGCTCGATAAGCGTAAATCCGGGGCGCCGCTTCATTGTGAACCTCCTTTGGGCTCGGCTGAGCGAGCGACTCACCTTCCCTCGACTGGATACCGCGCCCATTATACCAAGCGCTCCCTGTGTCGTCAACGGCATCCTCACCCCATCGCATGGGATTTGGCACGTCGGCATGGTCGCCGATAGAAACGGGCTGGTGCAGGGCGCACCCACGGAGTTGTGAGCCCTTGCCTGAGAACTGAGCGCTTGCTACCTCATGTTAAGGTGTAGTATAATGCAAGCGGGCTTGCTGATCCAGCACCTTGTGCCCAATGGGGGGTTCTTCAGGCGCCGGACAGCCAGCCCGAAGGAGGGACCATAAATGAGGTTCGTAACCGCAGCAACGGTGGCGCTCTTGGCGATGGCCGGCAGCGCCGCGATGGCTCAGCAGAGCGACCTGCCCACGCGGGCGGGCGACAAGGCGATCTACTTCTCGATCGATGGCCTCGGCGAGTTCAACGTGGGCCAGGTCAATGTCGACAACACCTTCGTTGGTGTCTCTGGCATCGAGGGGAAGTGCTTCTTCCGTGACAACATGGCGTGGCGCCTCGGCCTCGGTTTCGGGCGCAACGAGACCACGGATGCCCAGGGCAACGACGTCACCACGACTCGCTTCGCCATCGCTCCTGGCTTTGAGTATCACTTCGTCACCGCAGAGCGCTTCAGCGTCTACACGGGCGGAGTGCTCTCCTACGCGGTGCTTGACCAGAAGACCGACTTCCCCGGGGGCCGGGTGGTAGACAATGACCAGGGCTTCGGACTGGCTGCCCTCCTGGGCGTGGAGTTCTATCCCTGGCAGAACGTCAGCCTGGGCGCCGAGTATCGCGCGGGCTTCGAGACCGGAAGCAACGACACCACCAACTGGGCCATCTCGAGCGGTGGCCGGGTGAAGCTCGGGTTCCACTTCTGATTTCGGAAGTGTGCAAGACTATCGCTTGATGCGGTGCGGGAGGGAGAGAACGCGCGCTGGTAGCCTGTGCTACCATGCTCCGCGAGTGGCGTGATCGAGCATCCTCAGATGCCCCACATGCCCCACATCCTCACAAAGAGTGGTGGTGGAACACTCAACCGAGAGCGTGCTCCTCTGAGTAACACCGCAACCTGACTATTATCCAGAACGACCTAGGAGAGGCGCAGTCGCCTTGTGCGCGCCGCCTACGGGCCGGGTAACCTTGGAGGCCGGACCAACAGGCAGCCCACTGGTTGCTGCGCCTCTGCTACGTACCAAGTGGATGAGTCGCTGCCAGGAGAGGGACGCGGTCCTGTCGAACATCCCCCGCATGCGAGCGGCCCGGCCCCCCGGGCCAGCGGTCATGGCGGAGGCCCCGAGATGACTACCGAGCAACCGCACTACGTGGGACACAGGGAACGGTTGCGCGCGCGCTTCCTGCAGTCGGGCCTGGAAGGATTGGCCGACTATGAGGCGATCGAGCTGCTGCTCACCCTGGCCATCCCGCGCCGCGATGTGAAACCCCTCGCCAAGACACTTCTCCAGCGCTTTGGCAGCATCCGTGGCCTTCTGGACGCGCCTTCGGAGGAACTCGCCGGGATCGCCGGTGTAGGCACCAGTGTGGTCGTGATGATCCGCCTGGTTCGGGAGTTGGCGGAGGTCTACCTGCGCCAGGCCGTGGAGGGGCGCGAGTTCGTGGGCAGCCCGGAGCTGATGGCGCGTCTCTGGCGGGCGCGCATGAGCCGGCTGCGCCACGAGGTGTTCGAGGTGGCCTACCTGGACTCCGGCGGTCGGCTGATGCGCGACGGCATCGAGACAGTCGAAGAGGGGAGCATCGGCTACGCGGCCGTCTACCCCCGCCGGATCATCGAGGCGGCGCTGCGTCGGGGAGCCGCGAGCATGGTCTTCGCGCATAACCACCCAGGCGGCACGCCCACCCCGAGCGAAGATGACAAGGCGATTACCCGCAAGTTGGCGCAGGCCGCCTCCGCGGTCGAGATTCAGGTTCTCGATCACCTCATCGTCGCCGGCAATGAGGTGTTCAGCTTCCGCCTGCACGGCCTGCTGTGAACAGGCAGCAGCGCGCCATCCGACGGGCACGGCGCAGAAGGAGGAGACTCGTGCCCCACCGAAAGAGGGCGCAAGGAGGGTGAAGACACCGCTGGTAGACTGAGGCGCAGGGTGAGCGTTGATTCCCCGCGAGACGACTTGCCGCTTTCGCCCGGCGCGAACGCGAGTTCTCCTGCTGGCCTCCGGTCGCGTGGATGAGGAGGGATCTCAATGGCAACACGGATGCGGAAGCGCGGTTTTACGCTTATCGAGCTACTCGTTGTGATCGCGATCATAGCCATCCTGGCGGCGATCCTCTTCCCGGTCTTCGCGCGCGCGAGAGAGAACGCGCGCAAGAGCACGTGCCAGAGCAACCTGAAGCAGATCATGATGGGTGTCCTGCAGTATGCGCAGGACTACGATGAGCGCATGCCAACCTACCGCTGGAACAACGCCGCAGTCCCGAGCGTATGGCTGGACCGTGACAACAGCGCCGCGAATGACCGGCACTTCTGGCTGGAGCGACTAACCGCCACTTCTGGCTGGAGGCAATCCAGCCTTACCTGAAGAACACCCAGATGCTCTTCTGCCCCAGCCAGAGCTTCGGACCAACCACCCTGAGCAACGGGAAGATGCAGGCGGCCTATGCCTACAACGGCGCGATGAGTGGCAAGAGCCTGGCCGTGTTCCAGAACACCGCCGATAAGATCTGTATCGGCGACATTGGACAGAGGTATACCGACCGCACGCCTCCTGGCTACGTGGAAAACTGGTTCATCAACAGCGACGGCAGCACAAACTGGAAACAGATATCGTGGTGGACATCCATCCACCTCGGGGGCGGCAACTACGGCTACCTCGACGGCCACGTGAAGTTCCACACGGAGAAAGACAAGGTTTTGGGCCCAGTCCTCGCCACCGGAAGCAGCCTCCCGGGCGATCAGACCGGTTACTGGATGCCCTAAGTCGAAGGCGCGGCTGGGATGGACGCCGGGCGCGCTTGCGCCGCGACCCTGCCCATCCTGTCGCTACCCTCATCTTTGATCTACATGCCCTCGCTTGCTTGTAGCGAGGGCATGCTTTCCCTTGCGACTTCGCCCAGTCACACCTTCCCCTGTACCCCGCATCCCTCGCTTCCTACGTAGCCGCGGAGGATCCCTCCTGCTTAGGCGAAGCCAGGCATCACCGCTCCCGATGAAAGCAGAAACGGGCACCCGCGCGGCGCTTCCTATCGCTCCTTTCGCACACAAGGGGATAGGCGGCACGCCGTGGAATAGCAATCGTGCGGAGGGCCTGCTCTGGAGTAGTGAAGGGACAGTCATGACTGCTAAAGACCATATGCGCGGCCTGGTCGAGCTCCCCGAGGGCGACCTTCAGGCAGCGGAACGCATGGTCCGCGGCGTGAAGCAGTATGCCGCGGGCGCAGAGACGGCGCCGTTGGAGGCGTTTGTGCGGCAGGCAACGCCTGGGGAGGCGCTCCCCCTGTTCGATGCTCAGGCGGGATTCGGTGGGGCCAGTAAGGGCGATCCCACCACCGTCTCCGCGGATGATTGCCTGCGTGCCATGGCCAAAGTGAGGGTGCACCGCGCCCTCGTTCGCACCGAACCAGACACGCTGGCAGTGGACCCGCTCCTCGCGAACGACCTCTTGCTCGAGGCGTGCGAGGTCTCTGACAGCCTGGTGCCCTGCCCCATCGTCCTCCCCGCGACGGGCGGCGACGTGCCGCCGGAGGCCGACCAGGTGGACCACCTGATCCGCTGCGGCGCCGGCGCGGCGATGGTCCGGCCCGCCCAGGATGACTGGCAGTGGCTCCCCTTTGTTTACACGCCGTTGATGAACGCGCTCTCGGAGAGGCGGCTGCCGCTCTTCTGCATCGAGCGCCACGTCTCGCTAGGGCAGGTGGCCGATGTGGCGGCGAGATTCCCGGATCTGCCGATCATCGTGGCGAACGTCGGCTATCGCGCACAGCGCACGCTGGTGCCCCTCCTCGCCACCTATCGGAACGTGCACCTCTCTCTCGGAAGCAACTGGACCGTCCACCGCGGGATCGAGCAGATGGTGGAGTGGTTGGGTCCAGAGCAGCTTCTTTTCGGCACCGGCTTCCCGGCGGCAGAGCCGATGATGGCGATCACACAACTGATGTATGCCGAGATCTCCGAGGAAGCGCGGGCGCTGATTGGCTCCGGGAACCTGGAGCGCCTGTGGTCGGGGGTGAAGCGATGAAAACCCTTTTGGAACGTGCCCGCAGCGGCGAATCGCTGGCAGATCTCGAGATTGTGGATATGCACGGCCACTTCGGGCGTTACCTTCACGCGATCCCCGACCTCACCGCAGAGGGCCTGGTTCGCGTGATGGATCGCCTGGGCGTCCGGTCGATCCTGGTGTCGCACATGCAGTGCATGTCGCAGCACACGCACCGTGGCAACGAGGAGGTGCTGACGGCGATGCACGCCTTTCCCGGGCGGATCCTCGGCTATGCCGTGGTCTGGCCGGTGGATGGCGACACGCGCGCGGAGATGGAGTGGTGCGCCGCACATGGCTTTACGGGCCTGAAGCTGCACAGCAGCAACGGCTTTGCCTATACGGATCCTGTCTATGCCGGCGCTCTCTCCGTGGCCAACGAACGGCGCATGCCCGTGCTGCTCCACGCCTGGGGCGCCGCCTCGGATTTCGCAGCGATCCGCGAGCTAGCAGCGAAATACCCGGAAGCGAGCTTTCTCTTCGCGCACTCGGGCACCGGAGGCGCGGAAGCGGAGTGCATCCGCTTGGCGCGCGAAGTGCCCAACGCCTATCTGGACCTGGCCTACAGCCAGGGCCCGCGTGGCCTCGTGGAGCGGCTTGTCGCCGGCGCGGGCGCGGAGAAGGTCCTCTTCGGTTCCGATTGCTACTTCTTCAGCATGACCCAGCAGATCGGCAAGGTCCTCGGCGCCGATCTCTCTGATGGCGAGAAGCGAAAGATCCTCTCGGAGAACGCGCTCCGCATTCTAGAGCGCGTCCAGCGCTGACCGACGGCGGGATCACGTGCCTTCACTGCCGTCAGGTGTCGATGGCGCTCGCAGGCCGCTGCTTGCCGACGGAGGAGCCCAGAGCGGGGAGCCGGCAAGACCGATTCGGGGGCGAGTAAGAGCGAACATCATCTGCGCGAAAGGAGCCGGATCCATGACCGTTCGCTATTCTTACCGGGCGGGGCTGATGGCCGCCATCCTGCTGCTCGGCGGGGCCGGCCAGACGGCGCTTCTCGCGGGCCAGGCGGCTGGCGCCGCGCGCGTCTCCGGCGAGCAAGAAGGCGTGCTGCAGGTAAAGGACGGGAAGCTGCCTGCCGGGCCGGCCGAGATTCGCCAGGGAGGCGCGGTGGTCGGTTTCGCGCGCGTGGATCCCGAGGGCGTCGCGCGTCGCGTGTTGGGCCAGGCGCCGCGGGATGCTGAGATCCACCCCATCGCCGCCCAGGAGCCGCGCGTGCTCGTCATGGCGCCGCCGGATCACCCCGCTGCGAAAGAGGCGGGCGTCTTGTTTGGAGCTGGAATGTCGCTCGCGCCCGACGCGCCCGCGTCCGAGGCGGATGCCGCCATCCTGATCCAGCTTCCGGAGGGTAACGCCAACATCCCCAAGGCAGGCACGCTCTTCCTCTCGCTGGATGCCTATGCCGCGCTCCGCGGCCTGGAGGTGCGCTCTCACCAGGTGACGAAGCGGCCGGCGCTGCGCATCACGGTGGTGGCACCGTGGATGCCGGGGCTGGAGGTCGGGCACGAGATCTCCTGGTTTGGCAAGGAGGGCGACCGGTTCACGCAGCGCTCGCTCCCGGCGGAGGGCCTGCCGGATGGCGCGCGTGTTCTGGCGGTGTCTACCCTCGATCAGGGCCCCATCCTTCTTGAGGAGACGCTGCCGGATGGCCGGCGGCTGGTCGCCCTCGACCTGGAGTCGCCAAACGGCCGGGCGGGCTACGACCCCGGAAGCAAGCTCAAGTGGTTCTTCATCACGCGCGCGCTCGATACGAAGGCTTTCTATGGGCGCCACGTCCCGCGCCGGCTCACCGTGGATGAGTATACACAGCGGTTGCGCGAGCTCGCGGCTCGCCACACCGGGCGCGCGACGCTCACGGAGATAGGGAAAGGCTCCGCCGGCGATCCGATCCTCTCGCTCTCGCTTGGCAAGAAGGACGCGCCCCGCTTCGTCTTCACCGGCGTCCTCCACGGCGGCGAGGTGATGAATGCCTATGGCCTCCTACGCCTGGCCGAGGTGCTCCTGGAGAACCCGAGGGAGGATGCGCGGATCTCGCGCCTGTTGGGGGAATATGGCGTTGAGATCATCCCGCTGCTCAACGCCTGGGGCTATGCCCACGGGAAGCAGACGAACAGCCGCGACTGCGACCTGAACCGCAATTTCGACTACCTGTGGGAGAAGTTCCAAGGCGATAGCGGGTGGCGGGCGGCGATCAAGCCCGAGGTGCTGCGCGGGCCGGCACCCTTTTCCGAAGGCGAGACGCAGGCCGTGCGCGACCGTCTGCTGGCGGGAAAAGTGGCCGGCTACATCGACTTTCACCAGCACGGCATGGAGCACGGGCACATGCTGATGCTCCCGCACCGGCCGGTGCAGCGCCAGCCGGAGGTACTCCGTTTGCTGCATGAAGTCCTGAACGCCCGCCTGGCCGGCCGCGCCCTCTACGGAAGCGATCAGAGGTTGCAGCTCGTTCTCAGCGGCACGGGCTCACCGCGGCCCTTCGCGCAAAACTGGGCGGCCTCGCGCGGGATCACGGCCTGCACCTTCGAGCTGCCCGGCGGCGTCGAGGAGAGCCTTATCCTGACCGATATGGTGGTCCAGGAAGCGCTCCATTTCATGTGGATTCTGGCCGCCACATCGCCGGGTTCGTGACCCCGCCCGTGGATCCACGGGCGGGAGAGCGTGCCTCTGCGTTCCGAGATCTCCGAGCAGGCCATTGCGTACACGAGACGGACCGGCCGCGCAATCGCTGCGGCCGGCCCTTATTCGTGGGCCTCATCCGGCAAGGCCGGACGAGGGGGCTGCATTAGGCAGCCTCGCTAATCGACTCGGTCGGGCACTCCTCCACACAGGTGCCGCAGTCCGTGCAAGCATCCGCGTCGATGACGTAGGAATCGGTGCCTTCAGAGATCGCCTCGACGGGGCAGGCCTCGGCGCAAACCCCGCACGACGTGCACGTATCCGGATTGATCACGTGAGCCATAGTTTAACGAGAGTCCTTTCTACAAAATCGCAAACTCGAGACCGGGCCACGCCCAGCCGGCAGCGTGTCGCATCGCCGACCCCATTATAGCACATTCCTGGCAAGAGTGCTCCCTATTTCCAGAAAATAGCGCGGATTCCGAGAAAACCGCGAACCCCGCACGATAGCCCCCTGTCGGTTGCGCGGCTCTGAGTGCCCGCGCCCCACGGCGCCAACTGTTTCGCAACCGAAGCTGGAATTCCGGCATAAGGAGAGGGCCGCCCACACGCGCGGAGCTCGAAGCTCCGCGCTGCTTTCCGGCAAAGCCCCCTCGGGGCTTCTCCTCCCAGCCACCGCCGTTTTGAGACATCTGGGAGTATCCCCAATCCAGCCCGGCAGGGCTTCGCTTGCAAGCAGCGCGGTGATTTATCGCCGCGCGCTGGGTTGCGCACTGCCACCGTGGCTTCGGATTCCTTATGTCGGAATCTCAGCAACCGAGGGAACTGCCCGCCCTGTTGCCTCTCGCCCAAATCCGGTTGCCCACGGGATCGGCAGCCGGAACGGGACGCGCGCGTTGGCATGACATCTGCCTGTGTCGTTCGCATCTACCCGCGCGGGGGTATAAGGATCACACCGTCTGATCCGGGTGATTCGGCCAGGGGGATGTGTCGATGAGCTATCCGGAAGTGCGCAAGGCGATCTTGCTGGTGGCCGGGCTTTACCTGCTCTACCGGTTTGTTGGCACGGTGACGGCGATCCTCTTCCTCTTTTTTGCCGTCTTCATTCTGGCGATGGCGCTCAACCCGATTGTCAACTGGCTGGCGGCACGCCGAGTCCCGCGGGCTGCCGGCGCCGTCTTGATCGCGCTCGCTCTTCTGGCGCTGCTGACGGTTGCGGCACTGGTGATCGTGCCCCCGATGGTAGCGCAGGGGGAGCAGTTTGTTCGCGACGCCCCAGGGTATTGGGCGGCCGCGCAATCCCGGGTCGAGCGCATTCTCGAGCGGTTCCCCGTAGTGCGTGAACGGCTGGCGACGGATGGCCAGTTGGGCCAGGAGATCGTGCAGCATGCCAGCAACCTGATCCGATCCGCCGGGCGCTATACGGTGACCGCCGCCGGCCTGGTTTTCGCACTGCTGCTCGCCTTGATCCTGACGGTCTATGCGCTCGCGCAGCCGTGCCCTCTCGTGAAAGGACTCCTGGGCGCGGTGCCTGCAGAGCATCGCGAGAAGACGCGCACGGCGCTCATCCGGATCGCCAGCCAGGTGCGCGCGTGGGTGGTCGCCTCGGTGCTGTTGGGCGCGGTGGTCGCCTTCGTGGCGTGGCTTGGGCTCACCCTCCTGGGGGTTCCAAACGCCCTGCTCCTGGCCATGCTGGCGTTTTTCGGTGAAGCCGTGCCGAACTTCGGCCCCATCGTGGCCGCCATCCCCGCAATCTTGATCGCCTTCGCTGTCAGCCCGATCACCGCGCTCTGGGTAGCGGTGCTGTATGTGGCAATCCAGCAGGTGGAGAGTTACCTCCTGGCGCCCCTCATCATGGGAAAGCAGCTCCACCTGCATCCGATCACGGTCGCGTTTTTCGTGCTGGTGATGGGAGCGCTCGCGGGCCTCATCGGGGCGATCCTCGCGGTGCCTACCGCGGCGATCGCGCGGATTCTCTACGAGGAGTTCTACTACAAGCCGCGCCACCCGGACGAGGAGGCGATCACCCGCGACGCTAACGAGGTCATTGCCGCTTGAAACCGGTGTTCACTGCACGAAGGCATCTTGTAGGGCGCTGGTCGCATCGGTGGAGATGGCCATCCAGCGGCTCTCACTGAAGAAGAGGCGCCGGCGCGCCGTCTCGCGGACGAGCTCCACCTTCATCGGGCCCTCGAAGCGCACCCGATTCCCCGATGGGTCGATCCCCTCGGCCTGCACCTCCATCTCCGCCGTGGCGCGCTCCCCCCGCACCTGGATGTCGCGCACGTAGAGGACGACGCGCACCTGACCGTATTCGCGCAGGCCAAGGGAGAGCATGCTCCGCAGCGTCTCATACTTGTAGCTGCCATCATCGTAGCGCGTCGAAACATACCGCATGAAGCGCCCGGCGTTGTGCGCTTCCACGGCCTGTCGCGCCATCTCTAGCGTCTCGCGAATCCGCTCCTCTTCCGCGGGCGAACCGCCGCGCGGGATCACCAGCCACCCGAGCAGCACTCCCGCCAGAAGAACGGCCGCCAGCACAAGGCGTTTCAGGGCACACCACCTCCCGCCGAATGCGAGCCCATTGATCTCACCTCCGCGGCGCTCGCCTACGGCTCGACCCACACCTTGATCGCGCCGGTCGACTTATCCAGGGCCGTCTCAAACGCCTCCTGGATCGACGCGAGAGGCACGCGGTGGGTGACCAGTGGCGCCGGATCCACTTTGCCGGACGCGAGGAGGTCGATGGCCAGGGCAAAGTCGCTGCGCCCGTCGATGAGCCCGTAGCAGTTGGAGCCGACGAGGCGGAGCTCCCGGCCGATCACCTCGCTCAGCGGCGTGCGCGGAGGCATCACATAGGAGCCAACCAGCGAGATCACTCCCCCGCGGCGCGCCACCTTGATCGCCAGGTCAATCGCCTGTGCGCCCCCGACGCTCTCCAGGACGACATCGACGGCGTCCTCGCCGGCGCGCTCGAGGATCGCCTCGGCGGGATTGCCCTCTCCCAGGCGGATCACGTCCCGGATGCCCATCTGCTCGGCGGCAGCCGCCTGATGCGGGTACTTCGCCGTCAGCAGAACGCGCCCGGCACCCAGCGCCCGTGCCGCCGCGGCGGCCAGGAGACCAATGGTTCCAGCGCCAAGGACCACCACGGTGTCGCCCCCCATCAGCGGGGCGCGGCGCAGGCCGTGGACCGCCACAGCGAGCGGCTCCACGAGCGCGCCATACTGCTGCGCCGGGCCCTCTGGGAGCGCCAGCAGGCAGCGCGCCGGCACGACCATCTGATCCGCGAAGCCACCATCGCGGTGCCAGGAGATGAACTCGTGGCGCGTGCAGACGTTATACTGCCCCGACCGGCATGGTCGGCACTCGCCGCAAGAGACGAACGGCTCCAGCGCGACGGCATCGCCCACCCTCACGTTGGAGACGCCCTCGCCCACCGCCTCGACCGTGCCGGCGACCTCATGCCCGGGCACAACCGGAGGCTGTGGCCAGCGATTCTGGAACGAATGGAGGTCGCTGCCGCACACGCCGCAGGCGCGCACGCGCACCATCGCCTCGCCCGGTCCCGGAACACGCTCCGGCACCTCCTCCAGGCGGATCTGGCCTTTTCCGTTGTAGAACGCAGCTCTACCCATCAGATCACACCCCCAGGATCGTATTCGACACTCCCCATTCAAACCCCGCCAGCGAGGCGCCAGCACGTGCGGTGGCCCACGCGCCTCGGCCCGCGAGAGCCCGGCGCGGCCCCCGCGGGCCAGCCACAGCTTTAGCCCCTGGCGAGAGCGAGGGTGTTCTTGAGCGTCTCGGCCGGATCGGCGAGGGGGTGATACTCCAGGCCGACGTAGCCCTGGTAGCCCGCAGCCTCAATCGCCTTGAAGACGTTGCGATAGTTGATCTCGCCGGTGCCCGGCTCGTTGCGCCCGGGGTTGTCGGCCACGTGGAAGTGACCGATGAGGTCGATGCCGTCGCGGATGTTATTGATCAGGTTCCCCTCGGTGATCTGCTGGTGGTAGATGTCAAAGAGGAGCTTCACGTTCGGGCTACCCACCTCGCGGAGGATCTCGAAGCCCTCGGCGGAGGTGGAGAGATAGTAGCCCTTGTGGTTCACCAGGACGTTGAGCGGCTCGAGAACCAGCGTGATCCCCTCGCGCTCGGCAATCGGCGCGCCCTCCTTCAGGGCGGTGACGATGTTGGCGTGTTGCTCGGAGCGAGGCTTGCCGGGGATCTCCTGGCCAGTGGTGACAATCAACGTCCGCGTGCCCAGGCGGTGCGCGGCCTCGCACGACGCCTTCAGGCCCTCGACGAAAGTCGCGGCGCTGCCGTCGGCCACCAGCGGGCCTCGGGTGTCACACGAGCAGCACGCGATGGCGATCCCAGCGGCTTCCTTCGCCTTGACGATGGCGTCGAGGTCCTTATCGACCCAGCGCCAGAACTCGCACGCAGGCAGGCCGCACTCAGCGACTTTAGCGATCCGGTCTGGGAAGGGGAGATCTCGGAAGATCATCTCGATGCAGGCAGAGAGCTTCAGCATGGCGATCCCTCTTTTCCGAAGAAACGGTGGCAGGCACGCACCCCCGCGCGGGGCAGGAGCGTGTCGCTTGCGATCAGGATTCCGAGGAGGCGCCGATCTTCCTCTTTGCCGATCCGCTGTTGACACCCCCCGGTGCGTCTGCTATCATAGCAGACGGTTGTTGTTGGGAGGAGCGACGGGATGATCCGCGAGATCTTCACTTATCGGGGGAAAGAGGGCTACTGGTTGTGGGTGCTCCACCGCGCCACGGGCGTGGGCATCTTCCTCTTTCTGGCAATCCATATCGTGGACACCCTGCTCGTCTTCTGGCCTAACCTGTATGACGCGGTGACCGGCCTCTACCGGCACCCGCTCTTCCGCGTGGGCGAGATTCTCCTGGTCGGCATGGTCCTCTTCCACGCCGTCAACGGCCTGCGCATCCTCGTGCTGGACCTCTGGGAGGCATCGACGAAGCACCGGCGAGAGCTGTTCTACGCGACGCTGGCGCTCCTGGCGGTGCTCCTCATTCCAGCGCTTCTTCTGATGGTGCGAGAGATTATCCTGTGAGTGGGAGGGTGTGATGGCGCTAGGCAAACGGCAGATCGCGGAACAGCCTCGGCCTACGGGGAACTTCGAGCTCTTCTCGTGGTACTTCATGCGCGTCTCGGGAGTGGTGCTCCTCTTCCTCATCCTGGGTCATCTGGCGGTGATGCATCTCTTCGGGAGCGTGGAGGATGTGAGCGCCGCCTTCGTAGCCGAGCGCCTGGCCAATCCCCTCTGGCGCGTGTATGACCTGACGATGGTAGTCCTAGCGCTGCTCCACGGCGGCAACGGCGTGCGCTGGATCCTCGATGACTATGTGCATAGCAACCGGTGGCGCCTGATCGCCTTCTCTACGCTCTATACGGCCCTCTTCGTGCTCCTGGTGGTGGGCTCGCTGATCCTTCTCACCTTCCAGGTCCCTGGCTCGCCCGCAGCTGGTAGCTTCAGCGCGATGCGCTAAACCGCCGGGTCCGCACCCATTCCGAGGGTGCGCGCGCCGTCGCGGATGCATACAGCGCCAGCTTCCAGGCGCAGTAGCCGGGCGCGTAGAGGAGCGACCGCCAGACGCTGCGCGGTGCCTTGATCCGAATCAGCCCAACGAGGACGTGGCCGCCGAGAGCGACTCCAATGCCGGTCGGCACCCACCAGGTCCCGCCCAGCCCCGGCAGCAGTGCCATGAGGGCGAGCAGCAGCGTGCCGGCAACCAGGGCCGAAAGCGGAGGCACCAGGAGGTCGATAGCCGCCTCCAGCGCGACCAGGTCGCGATGCCGCACGGCATGTCGGAGGAGCTGAGGAACCCACTTGCGCACGACAAGCAGCCGGCCTGCCTCCCAACGGAGGTTTTGCGATCGGCTCTCCCTGACCCCGGGCGGCATCTCGGCCCACACGCACGCTTCCGGAACGAAGCGCGTGCGGATCCCATCGAGGAGCAGGAGCACGCCATGCTCGGCATCCTCTGCCAGCGAATAGGCAGCCCAACCGTGCCGGCGAATCACGGCGGCCGGGAAGCACATGCCGTTCCCCTTCAGCCCTGTCGAACAACCGAGGGCGTTCTTACCCAGGGGCCGCAGGTAGTTGACCAGCGCCAGCGCGGCAAAACGGATGGCGGCGCCGATCCCCTCGCCCGGGTTGAGAACGCTGTAGTGCGCCTGGAGCACCTCATCCTCGCGGGCCAGCGTCTCATCCATCACCCGGAGGAAGGCGGGATCGACGCGCGAGTCGGCGTCGAAGATCACGAAGGCGTCGTACTTCTCGCCCGTCTCCGCGATCCGCTCCAGGAGCCAGCGCAGCGCGTAGCCCTTCCCCCGTTGTTCCCGATCCGCGCGCTCATAAACGCGAGCGCCGCGCGCGCGCGCCACCGCAGCCGTGGCATCGGTGCAGTTGTCGGCGACGACGAAAACCGAGTAGTGAGACGAGGGGTAGTCGAGCCCGGCCAGGCTGTCGAGCAGGCCCGCGATCGTCTCTTCCTCGTTATGCGCCGGGGCCATCACGGCAAACCGCTTCGCCGGGCCGGCCTCCCGCCTGGGACGAGGCATCGCCCGAAAGCTCGCCGCCGTGAGGAGCAACAGGTAGCCGGCGGCGCCGGCCAGGAGGGCTGCCAGGATCCAGAAAAGCCCCTCGATTGCCAGGTGCATTCCCACTCCCCCCAGCCTCACTCGCGACGGAACGGGTTCCAAACGGCATACCGGCCCGGCCCGCCCAGGATCAACGCCACGGCGGCAGCGAGCAGGATCAGGGGAAACTCAACTCCCCCGGCGTTGTTGAAGAAGCCGTTCGCCCAATGGACCCTCCAGATCGCCACCAGCATGTTGATCGCGAAGAGGAGGGCGCCCACCTCCGTGGCGGCCCCCAGAATTATCAACAGGCCGCCGCCCAGCTCGGCGATCATGGCGAGCCACGCCCACACCGCCGCCGGCTGGAAGCCGATCGTTCCGACCATTTCGGTGAAACCGGCCGGTCCAGGCCCTCCGAGCGCGCCAAACACTTTCTGGGCGCCATGGAGGAACATGATCAGCCCCAGGGGGATCCGAAGCGCGAGCGCCCCGAGGTCCCACGACTGCCACCCAAACAGACTCCGTCCTTGCATCGGAAGCACTCTCCTGGGGAGCGGAGCAGGCAGAATACGGGCCAGAAGGGATTTGGATGGGAGGGTTTGCCTGGCCGCGCCAGGAGCGCCACCTCGGATGAAGGCTGGGATTCCGAGATAAGGAATCCGAAGCCTCGGAGGCAGCGCGCAACCCGGCGCGCGGCGATAAAATCACCGCGCTGCTTGCAAGCGAAGCCCTGCCGGGCTGGATTGGGGATACTCCCAGATGTCTCAAAACGGCGGTGGCTGGGAGGAGAAGCCCCGGAGGGGCTTTGCCAGAAAGCAGCGCGGAGCTTCGAGCTCCGCGCGTGCGCGCGGCCCTCTCCATCCGTGGTGTCGAAGGTGGCGCACGTGTGGGAGAACGCGGGCCACCCTATGAACGTTCCCTATCTCGGAATCCCACGGATGAAGGGGCCAGGCGTGGATGACTTAACCCCCGGCCCCTCGTCGGCTCCAGGGAAGGGGAGCGACTGTGTGGGTCTCGCGGAGGACGCCGAAGGCCGGACGAACGTTCGTCAGGGGGTACAGGGCGAACACCAAGGGTTCGCCCCCACCGCTCATTGGTCCGGATATCGCGTTCCGCGTGCGCCCGTTCGTTCCGTCCGGGCGCCCGGTGCTATGGGCGCCAGGTGAGCGCGTCGCTCTGCTGCCAGGAAGAGTCGAAGTAGCCGGCGCAGATGGCTGTTGGTGTGCGCGAGGGGTCGGCCACGTCCAGCTCCTTACGGAAGAAGATGAAGTCGGGCGCCAGGTCGAACTTGTGGTTGATATCGAGGCCGTCTCCCCAGAACTCGCCGCTGTAGACGCAGACCAGGCGCTCAGGCGCGAGCGGGTTGGGATAGACCATCAGGAGGCCGAGGCCCTCGGCGGGTGTCTCTTTCCGGCCAACGCGGTAGCCCGCCGGCGTGAGCTCCACCGGGAGGCGGTCGGCGATCCGTGCCAGGATGGCGTTCGTCCGGCGGTCGCCAAAGAGGACCAGATTGTACTGGCGCATCTCCTCGTCGGTGACCGCGATGTCGGGCTTCACGGGGGGGATTCCCTCGGCGAAGGCATACCACTCCTCCACCCAGCGATCCGCCCACTCCGAGAGCTGCCGCTCGTCAGCCGGATCCCCCTGCGTGCCGGGAACGAGCAGGAACGGCGAGAGGAACACCTCGCGCACGGGGCCGCAGAGATCCGCGCTCTTCACCAGAGGCCCGGCGAGCTTCGCGAGCTCGATCCGGAGCGGTGCGCCCGGCTTCCACTCTGCGCGCGTCTCCCGGCGCCCGTTCACCGTGATCTGCAACGGCTTCCCCGCCTGCAACAGGCTGGCGGGCGGGCTCACGAGGCACGCGGTGGCATTCTCCACCGAGAGCACGATCCGGTTGCCGGCGTCCACCCGGGCACGGATGCGCGCCGGCTTTCCCCATTCGACGATCCCCTCGATCTCCACCCAGTAGGCGCGGCGGTACTTGGGCGTGAACGTGGTGTAGACCACCTCGCGCGGCTCCGAGTTGCGCCGGAGCTTCTTCGCCCAATCGTAGGCCTTGGCGTGCGCCTCGCGCTTCCAGTAGATGTAGTGGTCGTGGTCGCGCCACTCCTCGTAGGTGATGGGACAGCCGAGCTGTCTCCACTTCGCGGCGAGGCGGCGTGAGTGCGCCGGGTTGGTGAGGTAGTCGCGCTCGCCCTGTTGCAGGTAGACCGGTAGGTTCTTCGCGTTTTCCGCGAGCGTGATCGGCACGTTCGGATCCACCGCGATCCGCTTGAACTCCGGCAGGTTGTCGGGATAGCGCTCTTCCACCACGTAGGGGATGCTCCGCCCGCACATCGGCACCAGGCCCGCGAAGAGATGCGGGTGGTGCAATCCGATCACGTAGGTGCCGTAACCGCCCATCGACGGCCCGCCCATGAAGACCCGGTCCGGGTCGATCGGATAATGGCGCTTCGTCTCCTCGATCACGGTCAGCACATCTTGCTCGCCAATCCCCTCGAAATCGGTGTTCTTCCGCCCGTGGGGCACAGCGACGGCGAAGCCCTTCTCCTCTGAGAGCTCCCAGAACTCCTCGGTAGGGAGCCAGGGGTCGATCTTGCTCGTGCTCGGCACGTAGCCGTGGAGGTAGACCAGCAGCGGCCATCCCTCCTTGGGCGGCTTCGCCTTGGGAACGTAGACCCAGTAGGGCTGGGCTGAGCCATCCGTGGGCGAGAGGTAGGCGCGCTCGACCAGGCCGGCAGCGCCGTCGTGGATCTCCTTGCCCTCGGCAAGGAGCCTGAGCGCGCGCTCCGCATCCTCGAGCGCCTCGGCCGCCTTATCGGTTCCGCCCCACGCCGAGGCCAGGTGCAACTGCGCCTTTTCCACCTGCACCAGCGCGTAGGGGATGTTCGCTTCAAACGCGCGCGCGCTGGTGCCTGGGCCGGCCTCCTGCGCCCGGTGGATCCGCGTGAGAAGCTCCATAGCGCGCCGGGAGAGCTCCTCCGCCTGAGGCGCCTGGCGTGAGTTCCGATTGCCCGCCCCCCGCGCCCCACGGGCATCGGGCCCGAGCCCGCCCGCAAGCAGAAGCATGAACGTGATGGAGAGAATGAGCGTTCGCATGCTCCCCTGGTTCGGAGGCAGGCCGCCGCTTTCCTGTTTGCCCACAAGACCGCACCCGGGCAGGCGTGGGGAAGCGCGTGTTTAGCAGGCGCTCGATCCGGGAAGACTCCCTCTTAACCGGGCGAGCATGTGCCCCCATCAAGCCAGGGGCCACCGCGCGGCGATTCAGACTTCGGCGCTCTGGCGGAGGAACCGGCAATGGCAGAGAAACGACGGCGCGAGATGACGCTCTCCCCCTTCTGGCTTCAAGCGTCGATCATCACCTTCGTAGTCGGCTTCACCATCCTCGGGATCCTGGCCTACGTGATCTACCGCGACCAGCCCCCTATTCCCGAACGCGTTGTCGGCCCGGCAGGCGAAGTCCTCTTCACCGGCGATGACATTCGGAAAGGGCAAGACGTCTTTCAGAAGTATGGCCTGATGCAGTACGGCACGCTCTATGGGCATGGCGCCTACCTTGGTCCCGATTTCACCGCGGACTACCTGCACCGGCAGGCGCTCTTGATGCTGGAGGTCTATCGAGACGACCCGGCGGCGAGCGAGCGCGTGCGCGCCGAGCTCCGGCGCAACACCTACGACCCCGCGTCCAAGTCCGTGAGCTTCACGGAGGGGCAGGCTGAAGCCTACCGGCGGCTCATGCCCGTCTATGCCGAGGCGTTCCGCAACCCGCGGGCGGTGGGCCCGGTGCCGGCGGTCTATATCCGAGACGCGGAAGAGGTGAGACAACTCACCGCCTTCTTCGCCTGGGCCGCCTGGACGACCACCGCCGAGCGCCCGGGGAAGCCGTACTCCTACACGAACAACTGGCCGCCGGAGCCGCTGGCGGGAAACTTCCCGACCGCCGACGCGCTCCTCTGGAGCGCGCTCAGCATCATCGCGCTCCTTGGTGGCACCGGACTCATCCTCTACCTCTTCGGGCGGTATGACTGGCTGGGGTGGCGCGCGGACGGCGATGGAGGCTGGCGCGTCCGGCCGCCCGGCGAGGTGGCGATCACCCCCGGGCAGCGAGCAACGCGGTGGTACTTCCTGGTCGTGGGCCTGCTTTTCCTGCTGCAGACGCTGGTGGGAGGCCTGAACGCGCACTACCGCGCCGAGCCGGGCGGCTTCTACGGGATCGACCTATCGGCGTACATCCCCTACATGGTGAGCCGCACCTGGCATGTGCAGCTCGCCCTCTTCTTCGTCGCCGCCGCTTACCTGGCCACCGGGATCTTCATCACGCCGTTCATCGCCGGTCGCGAGCCGCGCGGGCAGGCCACCCTCGCCTACCTCCTGTTGGGCGCCGTCGCCGTAGTTGTCTTCGGCAGCCTGCTGGGAGAGGCCGCCGGGATGCATGGCCGGCTGCCGGGAGAGCTGTGGTACTGGATCGGTGCCCAGGGATGGGAGTATCTCGATCTAGGCCGGCTGTGGCAGCTTTTACTCGTGGGTGGACTCTTCATCTGGGCGGGGATCATCTATCGCGGCTTGCGCGGGCGGTTGCAGGGCGAGCACGTGGGGAATATGCCCTATCTCTTCCTCTATGCCACACTGGCGATCCCGACGTTCTACGCCGTGGGCCTGCTTGCCACGCGCCACGCGAGCTTCGTGGTGACCGACTTCTGGCGCTTCTGGGTAGTCCACCTCTGGGTGGAGGATTTCCTGGAACTGTTCACCACGGCAACGGTCGCCTACATCTTCGTGCTCCTCGGGATCGTGAGCCGGACGACCGGCACGCGCGTCATCTATCTTAGCATCCTCCTCTACTCCGTCGGGGGCGTGGTCGGCACGATGCACCACCTCTACTTCAGCGGGGCGCCCTCGGCGCACATGGCGCTCGGCGCTTTCTTCTCCGCGATGGAGGTGATCCCGCTCACGCTCCTCACGCTGGAGGCCTACAGCTTCCTCCGCCTGGGAGCGCTGGAGACGCCTTTCACGCGGCAGTTTCCACACCGGTGGGCCGCCTGGGCGCTCGTCTCCGTCGGTTTCTGGAACTTCCTGGGCGCGGGGGTGTTCGGCTTCCTGATCAACCTGCCGATCATCAGCTACTACGAGATCGGCACCGCGCTCACCGCGAACCACGGGCACACGGCGATGTTCGGCGTGTACGGGATGCTCGCGGTGGGGCTGATGCTCTTCTGCCTGCGTTACCTGGTGCCACCGGAACGCTGGAACGACCGTCTGGCCGCGATCTCGATCTGGTCGCTGAACATCGGCCTGGCGTGGATGGCGCTCTTCAACCTCTTCCCCATCGGCGTGATCCAGCTCTACGACAGCTATCAGGTGGGCTACTGGCACGCGCGCGAGCTCGCCTTCATGCTCCAGCCGGTGATCAACTTCCTGGAGTGGCTGCGCATGCCCGGTGACCTCCTCTTCATCGCCGGTGGGGTATTCCCGCTCCTCCTCCTGGCATGGCGTGGCGCGCGCTACGCCCGGCCAGCCACGGCCACCGAGACGGTTGGTCCGCTCTTCACGCAAGCCGGCCAGGAGAATTCCGCGCTTCCGAGGTGAGCCAGAAGGCAGTTACTCCCTCGCCTCAGCCTGGCCGGGGAGGAATCCGGGTTGGATCCCAGAACTGGTGCCTCGGTCAAGGAGGCACGCATGGCAGACAAAGTGAGAGTTGGGATCCTGGGCGGTGGCGGGATTCTCGGGGCGCACGCGCCGGGATTCCTCAAAGCCGCCGACCGATGCACCGTCGTCGCCGTCGCCGAGCCAGACGAGAGCCGGCACGCCCGCGTCCGCCAGCTCCTCGGCGAGGAGGTTCGGCTCTGCCGCGACTATCGCGAGGTGCTGGAGATGCCGGATGTGGACGCGGTGGATATCATTCTACCGCACTTCATCCACATGCCGGCCACGATTGCCGCCGCCGAAGCGGGCAAGCCGGTCCTCGTCGAGAAGGTGATGGCGCGCAACGTCTGGGAGTGCGACCGGATGATCGAGGCGTGCGAGAAGGCCGGCGTCTCGCTCACGGTTTGCCATGACCGCCGCTATCACGGCCAGTGGATGGCGCTGAAGGAGGTCGTCGACTCCGGCGCCCTGGGCGAGGTCTTCTACTGGAAGCTCGAACACAACCAAAACGTCCTCTTCCCCGAGGGGAGCTGGGTGCGCACCCGCGACGGCATCGGCGGCGGCGCGATCATGAGCTGCCTCACGCACCAGATCGACTCGCTCCGCTACTACGGCGGCGAGGTGAAAAGCGTCACGTGCATGACCCAGGTCCTGCCGGAGCGCATGGAAGGCGAGACGGTAGGCGTCATCGCAGCGCGGATGGCCTCCGGGGCGCTGGCGCAACTCTCCATCAACTGGTTCACGCGCTCGCACCGCGCCGATCAGGGGCTTTGGTACGAGCTGGTCCACGTCTGCGGCACGCGTGGCGAGGCCTACTATCAATCGGGGAAGGGCACCTTCGTGCTGTTGCACGATGACAGCAACGCCGCCGCCATCGAGCGCTATGGCCGGGCAGCCCTAGAGGGCTTCGTGCCCGTGCCCAGTGGCGAGTGGACCGGGCACGAGCGGTGCATCCTGGAGTGGGTGAAACACCTGCGTGGCGAGGAGGCGCGCATCCTCACCAGCGGGCGCGAGGTGCGCGGCACCGTGGAGGTGGCCGAAGCCGCCTACCTGGCCGAGGAGACCGGCCAGACCGTGACGCTCCCGATCGAGCCCCGCCCCTGGCCCGCTGCGAGCCAGTAGCCCGAGGAGAGAGTGATGCAAGTAGGCCTCGATACATTTACCATCCGCGAGCTGGGGCTCGATCCCTTCGCGACGCTCGACTTCATCCGGGAGAACGGGCTGGAGGGCGCGCAGTTTGGCTGGCTACGCGGCCTCAGCCCGGAGCTCGACGCGGGGAAGCTGCGGGAAGTACGCGCCCACGCGGATGAGCTTGGTCTCTACACGCACGTCTCGGTGCCCACGTGCAACCCGCACCTGGTGCAGGGGAGCATCGACGACCACCTGGCGGAGATGGCCCGGCAGATCGAGCTGGCCGCCCAGTGCGGGTGGCACGAGCTCCACTCCTCGCTTGGGAACGGCCCCGAGCGTTACGAGCACCCCGTGCGCTGGCCCCAGCACCTCGCCGATTCCGCGGATCTGATCCGACGGCTCGGGCCGGTGCTCCGCGCGCACCAGAGCCGGATCAACTTGGAGACTCACGGGGATACGACCACGTTCGAGCTGGTCCGCCTCATCGAGGATGTGGGCCCGGATATCGCCGGCATCTGCCTGGATACGGCGAACGTCCTCTGCCATGCCGAGGACCCGGTGATGGCTGCCCGGCGTGCGGCACCCTACACGCACCTCACCCACACGAAAGACGCGATCATCTACTTCTCCGAGACGGGTTACACCCGGCAAGGGCGCGCTCCCGGCCAAGGCTGCCTCGATTGGGAGGCGACCCTGCCGATCCTCGGCGAGTTCTCACCCGACCTGCCGCTCTCCATCGAGGATCACAAGTGGCTCTTCCCCGCCCACATCTTCGACCGGCACTGGCTCGCGCTCCATCCCGATCTCACCCCGCACGAGCTGGCGCAGGTGGTGAAGCTCGCGGCGGAATGCGAGAAGCGGATCACCAGGGGCGAGCTGGAGCAGCCCGAGGAGTATGAAGCAATCCCCTATCGCGACCAGATGATGGAGCGCCTGCGCTTCGGGCGCGACTACCTTCTGGGCGTGCTGGAGCGCCGGGGCTTGCGATAGCACTCGGAGTGGAGCCCCCACGGGCAACTTGTGCAGGAGCCACCGCTTGCTGGCGCGGCGCTATCCCGCATTATTTGTCAGAATAATGAAAAGAAGTCTCTCTGCCAGGCGTGGCGCGGATTCGTGGGCACTGTCTCCGAAAACACCCTGCTTCCGGGCGCTTGTAGCGACAACGGTGTGTCACCAGACAAGAGACTTCTCTTGAAGTATTCTGGCGAATACTTCGGGCTATGCCGCCGCGCCTCGCCGGCCGTGGTATTCCAGGAAGCCCGCGGCGCCATCCTTGCCCATGTAGCGCTCGAGGAGCTTCGGGTCGGTCTTCGAGAGATCGACCAGGACGAGCACGTCGAGGACGTCGCTGAAGTCGGGGTCGACGTTGAAGCCCAGCGGGCAGGCGCCGAGCTTCAGGTAGTTCTTCAGCAGGATCGGCACGCCCTTCTGGTCTTCCTCGATGTGCGAGATCACCTCCGAGATGCCGTCGATATCCGCGGCGTCTTCGAGGGCAGAATAGGTGAGCGCGCGCCGGCGCAGGCCAGGCTTGGCGCGCCGGAAGGGGTTGCGCGGGCGCACGAAGCGTGACCACGGGTGCATCTGCTCCACCTGCCGGAGGTAGGCGACGATCAACTGCCGCGAGATCACCTGGTAACCGTTCGAGATGCTCACCGGCCCGAAGAGCGTCTTACAGTCGGGGTGCCGGCAGACGTACTCGCCGATGCCTCTCCAGAGGAGGAGCAGCCCGGCATAGGAGCGCTGGTACTCCGGCCGGACGAAGGAGCGGCCCATCTCTAGCGCCGGACCCATCAGGTTGAACAGCTCCCGATGGTAGCGGAAGAGCGTCTGGGTGTACAGCCCCCCAAGACCATGGCGCGGGAGGATCTCATCGGTTCGCCCCAGACGGTAGGCGCCCATGATCTCCTGCTTTTCGCGGTTCCAGACGAAGAGGTGGAGGTAATACTCGTCAAAGGCGTCGATATCCAGCGCCTTGCCGGTACCCTCGCCGGCGCCGCGGAAGGTGTACTCGCGCAGGCGCCCGATCTCGCGCAACAGGTGCGGGATCTGGTTGGCCCGGGCATAGCAGACGAGGTGCTCTTTGCTCTCCACGAGGATCTGCTCCTCGGGCAGTGAGCGGACTTCCTCCGCCAGCACCTCGGCGGGCTCCGCCTCGACCAGCGGCTCCAGCTGGGCCACCTTCGGCCGGCGTATCGAACGGCGCGCCGGGGTCGCCTGCGAGCGCGCACGCATCCCCAGGAGGTAGGTCCGGTCGCGCAGGAGATCCACCATCTCGTCATCGGTGTAGGCGCAGAGCTTGCGTGAGGGGATGGGGTCGCCTACGCGCGCTTCGATCACGCGCCCGCGCTTGTTCACCATCTCGCGCGGGAGCATCACCGTGCGCAACAGCGGGTGCGCCAGACCCAGCATCTGAAAGAGCGGGCCGTTGCACCCGGCGAAGTAGACGGGAAGCGCGGACGCCTTGGTATGGCGGAAGAGGCGCGCGATGGTGCCGCTCCACTTCGGATCGGTCACCTGCAGGCTGCGCAGGTGGAGATGCGACACCGTGCCTGAAGGGAAGATCGCGAGCATGTCTCCCTCTTCCACCCAGCGGATCGCCTCGCGCAGGCCACGGATGTTGGCGCGCGAAGACTCAGGACGCCCAAAGGGATCCACCAGGATGAAGGAGTCGCGCAACTGCGGGATCCGCCCGAGGAGGAAGTTGGCCATCACCTTCACATCGGGGCGCACCAGGCGCAGCAGCCAGATCAGCGCCAGGCCCTCGATGCCGCCGAAGGGGTGGTTGGCCACGGCAATCGCCGGCCCTTGCTTGGGAATGCGTGCCAGATCCCTTTCGGTGATATCAACCCGCGTCTCCAGGATGGAGAAAACCGCCTCGATGAAACGAACGGGATCCTCCTCTTTTCTGACGCTGGCATAGATCTGTTCCATCGCCCTCAGAGCGACAATGCTCTCCAAGGGGGGTGCCAGGTGGGAGAAAAGCCGCTGGCCGACTGGGTTCTTGCACCGGAGGGCAAGCTTAAAGATCCGCTCTGATTGGTCACTATGCGTCTGCATGTCGCACCCCAAGATCATGACCCGCGGACCGACCCAGATGCGGATCGCCCGCGGGAGGCCGGAAACGGAGGATCGCGGCGAGCACCTTCACACAAACCAGAAGCAATACGCTCCCCGCGCGACATGGGCCGGCTCGGTCCAAAGCCCCGGATGCTTCCCGTAACAGGCCAAAAGAGATCCCGGCCATCGCCGGGAAAGTGCATTACGTCACAGTATACCATATTCCAGGCCGATTGGGACCCGATTGGCGCCTCCCGCGGCGGCTTTTTCGTCGCGCCCCGGGGGGAAAGATCGTCTTATCCGCAGATGACCACAGATGGGCGCAGATGGTAGGGAAGGGTACCGCTTCATCTGGGGGGCGATGCATCCGGGCGTCGACCCCCACAGGCCCCAGGGAAGGAGGGCGACCGCGCGGCGGTCGTGGGGAACGCGCAGGCGTGAACAACCGCCCCACCCCGATCGCGCGGTGGTAAATCACCGCGCTGCTTGTGGACGAAGCCCTGTCGGGCTAGGCTGGGCTGCACGCGGGCACCGGTACTGGCGCGGGCTGGCAGGGGGAGGCCCGCAAGGGGTTTTGCCGGAAAGCAGCGCGGAGCTTCCAGCTCGGCACGCCGGGTGTCGCCGCACTCCCGAAGGGATCGCATGCCCTACGCGCCGCGGCCCGGGCGCAAACGCCCGCGCCCGGGCATCAGCGACCTGCACGGGCCACCCACACCACCGGGGCGAGCACAGGCGCGCCGGCATTGCCCGCGCGCCCCAGCGGTTAGGCACCCTATCAGTCACGCCCCTCCAGTTCTGGATAGACGGGCAGGTACTGACGCCAGACATCGTGCCGTGCGCCTTGCATGAACTTTGATAGGCTGATAAAGGGGATGAACCCCGGCTTGCGCGGCTCACGCAGGAGCTTCATGCCGGCCTGCTGCAGCGTCTTGTCGCCCTTCTTGCCGTTGCAGCGACGGCAGCAGGCCACCAGATTCTCCCAGGCGTCGCCCCCGCCCAACCGCTTCGGCACGACATGATCGATCGTCATCTCTTTGCCGGTCTCGCCGCAGTACTGGCACGTGTAATTATCCCGTGCGAAGATACTGCGCCGAGAGAGGCGTAGCCTTGGGCGAGGTCGCCGCACCTGATGGCGGAGCCGGAGGACGGATGGAGCGGTGCTGCTGCCGTTGACCGTGGTCAGCGTCTTGCCATCCACGTGCAACACCTCCGCCTTTCCGAGGTACACCAGGACCGATGCCCGCTTCAGATTGCAGATATTCAGCGGCTCGTAGTCCCTATTCAAAACCAGTACCTC
Organism: Armatimonadota bacterium; assembly: GCA_012512265.1. GTDB lineage: Bacteria > Armatimonadota > JAAZEB01 > JAAZEB01 > JAAZEB01 > DUUU01. Next base: position 36,531 of record JAAZEM010000124.1, read on the forward strand.
CCCTTCCATCCTCGTTGACGCTCCTCTCACGACGTTCCACGCAATAACGCAAGAAGCCCGCTACGTCCGTATTGGAGGAGCGGGCTTCTCTAGGTGCGCATTCGTATCCGGGCTATCCGGAACCCCGGTGGTGGGAAGTGATCCTCTAATCGACGCACGCGCAGAGCCGCCCCCCGGCGATCACCGCCGCCGTGGTGTTGAGTATGAATAGTCATGGCTCGTCTCTGCATTACAGTGCGCATCTTTCCCAGGCATTCGGGCCAGATCGTCCGGCCCATTCAACCGAAAATATTATAGCAGCCAGGCGCGGCAAATGTCAACGCGCGTGTGCTGGGATTCCGAGATAAGGAGAAGGCCGCCCGCACGCGTGGAGCTCGAAGCTCCGCGCTGCTTTCCGGCAAAGCCCCCTCGGGGCTTCTCCTCCCAGCCACCGCCGTTTTGAGACATCTGGGAGTATCCCCAACCCAGCCCGGCAGGGCTTCGCTCGCAAGCAGCG